>NZ_JBYITD010000004.1:0-472082 GCF_057708945.1 Nonomuraea sp. bgisy101 | reverse complement strand
TGTGGGGGTGGGGCCCCCCACCCCCGCCAGGCTGGCCCGCTACGTCCGCGAGGACGAGCTCCACCAGGCCTTCAACTTCCACTTCCTCAACGCGCGGTGGGACGCGGGCGCGCTGCGCGAGGTGATCACCGAGTCGCTCGCGACGGCGGACTCCGTGGGCGCGCCCTCCACGTGGGTGCTGTCCAACCACGACGTGAAGCGGCACGTCACCCGCTTCGGCAGCTCCGAAAGGGCCCGCGCCGCCGCGCTCCTCATGCTCGCGCTGCCCGGCTCGGCCTACGTCTACAACGGCGAGGAGCTCGGCCTGCCCGAGGTGCTCGACCTGCCCGCCGAGGTCTGCCTCGACCCCCAGCGGCTGCGCGACCCCGACAGCGGCCGCGACGGCTGCAGGGTGCCGATGCCGTGGACCTCCTCCGACGGCTACGGCTGGCGGCGCCCATGGCTGCCCGTCCCCGGCGACTGGGGCGGCCTGTCGGTCGAGGCCCAGGCCGGCGACCCCGGCTCGATGCTCTCCCTCTACAAGCAGGCGCTGCGGCTGCGCCGTACCGTGTCGGGTGAGCTGCGCTGGCACGACTCGCCCGCCGGAACGCTCGTCTTCAGCCGCGACGACGGCTTCGTGTGCACCGTCAACCTCACCGGCGACCCCGTCGACTATCCCGTCGACGGCCGGGCGGTCCTGTCCAGCGCTCCCGTCGAGGAAGGCAGGCTCGCTCCCGATTCCACCACGTGGTGGCGGGCCAAGGTTGCGTAAAGTGTCCACCATGAACGGTCACGCCCGTCTCGCCGACATCGCCGCCCAGGCAGGGGTGAGCGAGGCCACGGTCAGCCGGGTGCTCAACGGCAAGCCGGGGGTGTCCTCCGCGACCCGCCAGGCCGTCATGACCGCGCTCGACCTCATGGGCTACGAGCGGCCTCAGCGGCTGCGCCAGCGCAGCAACGGGCTCATCGGGCTGGTCACGCCCGAGCTGGACAACCCGATCTTCCCCGCCTTCGCGCAGGCCATCGAGAAGGCGCTGACGCACCACGGCTACACGCCGGTGCTGTGCACGCAGCTGCCCGGCGGCGCGCCCGAGGACGAGTTCACCGAGCTGCTGGTCGACAGAGGCGTCAGCGGCATCGTCTTCGTCTCGGGGCTGCACGCCGACACGACCGCCCGGATGGACCGCTACACCAGGCTGACCGACCGAGGGCTGCCGATCGTGCTGGTCGACGGCTACAACGAGAACGTCGACGCGCCGTTCATCTCGCCCGACGACCGGCTGGCCTCGCGGCTGGCCGTCCAGCACCTGGTCGACCTCGGGCACGAGCGCATCGGGCTGGCGCTGGGGCCGCGCAGGTTCGTGCCGGTGATCAGGAAGATCGAGGGATTCCAGCAGGCGATGGCCCAGCTGCTCGGGGTCCACGACGTCGACGACCTGATCGCCCACTCGCTGTTCTCGGTCGAGGGCGGGCAGGCCGCCGCGGCGCAACTGCTGGCCCGCGGCTGCACGGGCATCGTGTGCGCCAGCGACCTCATGGCGCTGGGCGCGATCAGGGCGTGCAGGGAGCGGGGCAGGTCGGTGCCGGGCGAGGTGTCGGTGGTCGGGTTCGACGACTCGCCGCTGATCGCCTTCACCGACCCGCCGCTGACCACCGTCCGCAAGCCGATCGGGGCGATGGCCTCGGCGGCCGTGCAGACGCTGCTGGAGGAGGTCAACGGGGCGCCGGGCCGGCACCTCGAGCTGATCTTCCAGCCCGAGCTGGTGGTCCGCGGCTCGACGGGCTCGGGACCGCTGGTCAACCGCTGATCGGCGGCTGGGGCGCGGCTCGTGGAAGGCTGAACTCGTGGAGGGTCGACGAATGTACGACGTTGTGGTCATCGGCGGCGCGGGGGTCGACTCCACCGCCTACGTGCCCGCGCTGCCCCTGCCGTACGCCGACACCTACCACGTGCCTCCCGTGGTCGACCGCATCGGCAACACGGGGTCCGGCGTCGCGCTCGGCTGCGCCGCGCTGGGACTGCGGACCAGGTTCGCCGACCTGATCGGCGACGACCCCCACGGCAGGCTCATCAGGGAGCATCTGGCCGCCAACGGCGTCGACTTCGCGTGGGCGCGATCGGCCGCGGGCACCAGGCGCAGCCTCCTGCTCGTCGGCCCCGACGGCCGCCGCACCTCGCTCTACGACGGGCGCGGCGTGGCAGGGGAGCGGCTGCCGCGCGAGCTGTACCTGCAGCCCACCCGCCACGTGCACGTCTCGATCACAGACTTCGCCCGGCATGTCTACGCCGACTTCTCCGGCGTCCCCATCTCGACGGACCTGCACGACTGGGACGGCGTCTCCGACCACCACAAGGACTTCGCCTACGGCTCCGACCTGGTCTTCATGTCGGCCGCCAAGCTGGAGGACCCGCGCGCCACGATGCGCCACATCAGGCGGCACGGGCGTGCCCGCATCGTCGTCTGCACCGACGGGGCGCGCGGCTGCCTCGTCCTGGCCGGGGACGACGACGTGCAGGCCTTCCCCGCCGCGCCGCTGCCCGCGCCGGTCGCCGACTCCAACGGCGCGGGCGACGCCTTCGTCTCCGGTTTCCTGTACGGCATGCTGCGCGGCGAGCCCGTGGACACGTGCGCCCGCCTGGGCGCCATCGCAGGTGCCCACGCCTGCGTCTCCGAGGGCACCCACGAGAACCCGATCACCGAGGACACGCTGCTGGCCCGCGCGGCTACTGCTTAGTGCACCTGGTCGGGCGCACCACCAGGACCACCCGCCGCTCGGCGTCGCCCACGGGGGCCTCGTAGTCCAGCCCGTAGCGCCTGGCCAGCACGTCGAAGAAGGCACCCTCGGGATCGGGGTCGATCCGCTCCACGACGCCGCGCACCTCCAGGTAGCGGTACGGCGCGTCGGGATCGTTGACGGACAGCGCGACCGTGGGGCGCTCGGCCGCGTTCCTGCCCTTGCGCCGGTCGGTCGTCGTCGTGAAGCGGAGCAACTCCCCGTCCCAGATCGTCCACACCGGCGTCACCTGTGGCGTCCCGTCGGGCATCAACGTCGCCAGGTGGGCGAACAGCGGCCGGGTCAGCAGATCGAGATGGCTGTCTGGAATCACACTCATGGCGGGCACACTATCAAAGTATTGATGGTTCTCAAGCTCTGTATAGTTCGGGCATGGGAATGCCGGCCGAGGAGCGCCTCGGGCTCGATGTGAAACGTGCCGAGCAACTGCTGATGGCGGCCAAGCACGCGGCGGTCAAGCAGGCGGGTGTCACCGTGCCGCAGTACGCCGCCCTGCTGGTGCTGGCCGGCAACCCGGGCATCTCCAACGCCGCCCTGGCCAGGCAGTGCCTGGTGACCCCTCAGGCGTCCAACGTCGTGCTCAAGAACCTCATGGATCGCGGGCTCGTCGAACGCCGTCCCCACCCCTGGCACCGCCAGATGCTCGAGACCCACCTCACCGACGAGGGCAGGCGGGCGCTGGAGCTGGCCGACGCCGCGGCCGTGACGATCGAGCGCAGGATCGCCGCCGCGTTCACGCCGGAGGAGCGCGACCTGCTGCGCGACCTGCTGGCCCGCTTCGGGCGCGCCCTGACGGATTCACCTGGCCCGGATGACGCAACGAACTCGGATATTTCCCAACACGTCACCGACGACCACTAAAATCACTCGGCGTGTCCTCTCAACGCCGCCGTTCCACACCCCCTCCGCAGGCGGTGTTCGTCGACCACAGTGGCCGCCGCAGGCGGCTGATCATGCTCGGCTCCGTCGTCGCGTGCTCGCTGGCCTTCGCCCTGCTGGCCGTCGTGCTCAGCGGTCTGTTCACCGGCACGACACTCTCGGTGAGCGGCTGGCCGGGCGGCGGCTCGCCGGCGGAGTCCCCGCAGCCGTCCAGGAGCGGGGCCCCGCGCCAGTCGCCGACGGCGACCCCGACGCCGGCCAGGGTTCGGCCCACACCCCCTCCCACGACCAGCGCGGAGCGTCAGCCCACACCCTCGCGCACGTCCACACCCGAGCGGAGCTCACGGACGACACGACCCTCCAACGGCGTCGAAGGACGCGAGGAGACGACCTCCACCCCGAGCGCCGGGCCCGCCCCTGTCACCGATCCGGCCGCCACGGCCGAGCCGACGGCCGCTGACACGCCGCCCGGCCTGGACGGCAAGACGCCGCCCGGCCATGACCCTGACAGGGCGAAGGGCTCGAAGGGATGAGCGCTCCCGCCGGCGGCCGTCGCGCCGCCGCCGTCGACCCGACGGCCACGGTGTCCCGAGTGAAGGCGGCCGACCCTCGCGGTCACTGGTTCCTGCTCGCCGTCGGGATGGTTCTGCTCGCCTGCGCGCTGGTGCTCAACGGCTACGTGACCAACGTGGCCGGCGAGACGCAGGCTCCCGCGCCCGCGACCGATGTCTCCACCCCCGAGCTGGACGACGTACGCAGCGGCGGCCCCGTGCTGAACCTCACGGCGGGCGCGGCCTCCAGCGCCGGACCGGCCGCCAGGACGGTGGCCCTGACCTTCGACGACGGACCCGATCCCACCTGGACCCCGCAGATCCTCGACGTGCTCAGGCGGTACGGGGCGAAGGCGACCTTCTTCGCCGTCGGTTCGAAGGTCGCCCAGTACCCGGACCTCGCACGGCGGATCGTCGCCGAGGGGCACGAGATCGGCAACCACACCTACGCCCACGCCGACCTCACGGCCGTGTCAGGGTGGCGGCTGCGGCTGGAGCTCTCCCTGACGCAGAAGGCGCTGGCAGGGGCGACGGGGTTGCACACCACGCTCGTCCGCCCGCCGTACTCGTCGACGCCCGCGGCCGTCACGCTGCCGCAGTGGCAGAGCCTGCGCGCCGTCGCCGCGGAGGGATACCTGATCGCGCTGACCGACCTGGACACCAAGGACTGGAGCCAGGCGACGGCGGCGCGGATGGCGAAGAGCGCGCTTCCCGCCAAGGGGCGCGGCGCGATCGTCATGATGCACGACTCCGGCGGCGACAGGAGCCGCACGGTCAAGGCACTCGACCTGGCGCTCAGGGAGCTCGGCCGTCGGGGATACCGGGCGGTCACCGTGACGGGCGCTCTCGGCATGCCGTCCGCGCACCAGCAGGCGGGAGGGGTGGAGCGCTTCACCGGCTGGGCACTCAACCTGGCCCAGCGGGCCTCCGGCTCGCTCACCGCCGCACTGTCGTGGGTGCTCCTCGCCGCGGGCGTGCTCACCCTGGCGAGGCTGGGCCTGTTCGCCGCGCTCGCCTGGATGCACGCCCGTCGAACCCGGAGAGGCAGGCGTCGCCGAGGGATCGCGCGCTGGGAAGCGCCACCTCCGGTGACGGTGATCGTGCCTGCCTTCAACGAGGAGGCGGGCATTCAGGCGACCGTGATGTCGCTCGTCCAGACGACCTATACCGGCGAGCTGGAAGTGATCGTCGTCGACGACGGCTCCACCGACGCGACCGCCGACCTCGCGGCGGCCCTCGGCCTGCCCAACGTCAGAGTGATACGACAGCCGAACGGAGGCAAGCCGGCGGCGCTCAACACCGGCATCGCGCACGCCCGCCACGAGCTGCTCGTCATGGTGGACGGCGACACCGTCTTCGAGCCCGCCACCATCGGGCACCTGGTACGCCAGCTCGCCGATCCAGCGGTCGGCGCGGTCAGCGGCAACACCAAGGTCGGCAACAGGCGCGGCATGGTGGGACGCTGGCAGCACATCGAGTACGTCATCGGCTTCAACCTCGACAGGCGGGCGTTCGAACTGCTCGACTGCATGGCGACGGTGCCGGGCGCCATCGGGGCCTTCCGCCGGTCGGCACTGGTCGCGCTCGGCGGCGTCAGTGTCGACACCCTGGCCGAGGACACCGACCTGACGATGGCGTTGTGCAGGTCGGGGTGGCGGGTGGTCTACGAGGAGAAGGCGCTGGCATGGACGGAGGCGCCCACCTCGCTCGGCCAGCTCTGGAAGCAGCGCTACCGATGGTGCTACGGCACCCTGCAGGCGATGTGGAAGCACCGGCGCGCGCTGATCGAGCGCGGCCCCTTCGGGCGGCGCTGCCTGGGCTACCTCGCCCTGTTCCAGGTGGTGCTGCCCCTGCTCGCGCCCGTGGTCGACCTCATGGCCCTTTACAACACCGCCGTCGGCGACCCGCTCCCCGTCGTGGCGGTGTGGGCGGGATTCGTCGTCGTCCAGGCACTGACGGGCTGGTACGCCCTGCGGCTCGACGGTGAGCGCGCCTCCGCCTTGTGGGTGCTGCCCCTGCAGCAGTTCGTCTACCGGCAGCTCATGTATCTCGTGGTGATCCAGTCCGTGGCCACCGCGGTGCTCGGGGTACGGCTGCGCTGGCACACCGTGCGCAGGGAGGGCACGTTCGGCGGAACGCTGCCCCCGCAGGCGGCGCCGCAGGGCGCGCTAGCCGAGCGTCACCCTGACGCCGCGGCTCAGCCCTGAGTCGTGTAGCTCGACCTCGCTCGCCTCGGCCGTCTTGGGCAGCTCGAACACCACCCCGCCGGTGAACGACTCGCCGGGGCCGATCCTGATCGGCTGGATCTCCTTGCCCGCCTTGTCCAGGAGCTTGGCCCCGGGATGCGCGACGCCGTCGCCGTCGAGCAGCTTCTGCTGGCCGGGGTAGAGGACCCTGCCCTCCTGGCCGATGTTGCCGACCTTCAGCGTGACCCTGCACTGGCGCACGGTCGCGGGCTTCGCCGCCTTCGCGCACTTGTGCCCGGCCACCGTGAAGCGCAGCTTGCCGTCCTGGACGGGACCCTCCGCGCCGATGGCGGCCGGCTTGAAGATCCAGGCCATGACCATGATCAGCAGCAGCGCCAGCGCCACCACGATGGCGGCGGCGACCAGACACCCGGTGAACACCCCGCCTCTGCGCGCGGGCGGGCGGGGCAGCGGCCCCTGCCCCGTCGTCTGGTACGGCGGGCGTGGTGCCTGCCCGGTGCCGTGATAGGCCGACAGCGACCCGGGGCCCGTCGTCTCGGCGGGGTTGGCCGGCGGCGGGATCGGCCCCCGCCGCGTGGGCGGGATCGTCGTCTCCGCGGGCGGCACCTGCTGCCTCTGAGGCGCCGGCGGCATCGGCTGTCCCTGATGCGCCTGTGGCCGCTGCTGTCCCTGGGCCGCCTGCGGGGGCGGCGCGGGGGGCCTGGGCTGCCGGTCGGGCGCGCCGGGTTGCGGCCCGTGAGCGGGAGGAGCCTGATGGGCGTGCGGGCGCGGCCCGTGCGGCGCCGGACGCTGGTCGGGCGGCGGGGTCCAGCCGGGAGGGGGCGGCGGCTGCCGTACCCCGAAATCGGCGGGATTCCACGAGTTCGTGAGGTGACGGGTGGCGGCCAGCTGCGCCCCGGCCACGTCGGGGGCGCCGACCAGCTCCAGCAGCAGCTCCCTGGCCTGCGGGCGGCGCGCGGGGTCGGGGTGGATGGCGGCGGCCACGAGCCGGTCGAGGGGCGCGGGCAGCCCGCGCAGGTCGGGAGGGGCGGTGCGGGCGCGCGCCGCCATCACGTAGGCGTCGCCCGATCCGAACGGGTGCCCGCCGAGCCCCGCGTAGGCGATCAGCGAGCCCCAGGCGAACACGTCGGCCGCCGGGCTGGTGCGTCCCTCGAAGACCTGCTCGGGGGCGATCCACCCGGGCGTGCCCATGACCAGGCCGACGTTGGTGTGCCGCGAGCCCACCTGCGTGGAACGCGCCAGACCGAAGTCGATCACGCGAGGGCCCGCGAGGGTCAGCATCACGTTGGCGGGTTTGAGGTCGCGGTGGACCAGGCCCGCCGCGTGGATCGCCGTCAGCGCCGCCGCCACTCCGACCGCGGCCGAGTGCAGGACGGAGGGCGACAGCGCGCCGTGCTCGATGAGATGGTCCTCGAGCGAGACGCCGTCGATGTACTCGGTGACCAGGTAGAGCAGGCCGTCGTCGTCGCCGTGGTCCAGCACGCGGGCGGTACAGAAGGAGGCCACCCGCCTGGCGTTGGACACCTCCTCGTGGAAGCGCGCCCGGTAGACGGGGTCGGCGGCGAAATCGCGCCTGATGGCCTTCACCGCGACCTTGGCCCCGTCGGGCGCCAGGGCGAGGAAGACGGTGCCCATGCCACCGGAGCCCAAGCGGCTCTCGAGCTGGTAGGGCCCGATCGAGACCGGGTCCTCAGGGGCCAGCGGCGATCCCACCGTCGCAGCCCCCTCGCCTTCGTGCTCCCGCCGTCCCAACCGACCGTCCTTCGCCCGGCATGACCGTATTCACCCGGAACTCTAACCGAGAACGGCCTGCGAGGGGCTCGACTGCGCTCCAGCGGCCGTGTCGGCGGGGCGTTCGCCGGCCAGTCCCCAACCCTCCACCTGGAAGTGGGCGGTCTGCCCCCCAGGCCTGACCGCCTCGCCGCAGGACGCGCACGTCACCACCGCGTCCAAGGACGCGCCGCACGAGTGCTCGAACACCACCGGCGGAGCCTCGACCAGGTGCCTGTCGCCCCACTGGCGCAGCAGGTGGAGCACGTTCTGCAGGTCGAGTCCCGCCTGCGTCGGCCGGTACTCGTACCTGAGCGGCCTGTCGCTGTAGGCGACCTTCTCCAGCACGCCTGCCTCGACCAGCCTGCGCAGCCTGGCGGCCAGGATGTCGCGGGGCGCGCCGATGTTGCGCACCATCGCCTCGAAGCGCCGCACTCCGAAGAACACCTCGCGCAGCACCAGCAGCGAGTACTTCTCGCCCACCACGGCGAGGGCATCCGCGATCGAGCAGGGCCGGGCATTCGTCATGAGCCCAGATTACTGCGTTGGATATCCGGACTGACCCCGTTTCCCCCGCGTGGGGGAGCGGGATGGCCCCGTCGAGGGAGGCCACGCCCGTCCCCGCCCGCGAGCCTTGGCGGCATGAACGCGCTGATGATCTGGGCCTGCGTGTACGCGGCCGCGCAGGTGGGCTGGGCCGTGACGGGAACGCCTGTCGAGTGGGCGATGCGGCATGGCTACACGCCCGCCGTCCACCTCCTCATGGCGGCGCTGGCCGTCCTCGCCGCGCTGACGGGTCGCACCAGGCGGGGCGGCGTGGTCGTGACGGCGACGCTGTGGGCGGCCCTGGCCGTCTTCGCCGCGGGGACGGCGGGCGCGCCGATGCACTTCGTCACGCTGATGTCCATGACCGCGGTGGACAGCCTCGCGGACCTGGCGCAGGTGGTGCTGAACGCCGTCGGCGCGGTCCTGCTGCTGAGGGTCGCGGTGCCGTACGGGAGGAGGCTGCGGGGACGCTGCCCTCGGTGCGGAGGCAGGCACGAGGGCGAGGGGGAGCCGACCCACCCCGTGCCGACGCGGGCGTCCGGGCGGACGCGGGTGGCGGTCTACGCGCTGATGTGCGGGCTGCTGCCGTGGGCGGCGGTCAAGACGATCTGGCTGCTGGGCGGCGACGCGCTCGGCGTGACCGGCAAGGAGTGGCAGGAGGTGATGGCCGCCGGCGACAGAGGCGTGTCGGCGGCGCTGGCGTCGGTGGGGGTCGACGTGACCGTGCTGGCCGCGCTGGTCGGCGTCTTCCTGCTGGCCGGCCTGATATACCCGTGGGGGCAGGTCTTCCCGCGCTGGACGTTGTTCCTGGCGGGACGGCGGGTGCCGCGCCTGCTGCCGCTGATCCCGGCGTGGCTGACGGCCGCCACTCTAGCCGTGTACGGCGTGCTGCTCGTCTTCTACGCCGCGCTCATCGCCGCCGGGATCCTGCCGGAGATGGCCGCCTCGCCGCCCTTCACCGCCGAGGGCATCACCTGGATGACGCTGTTCGGCGGCCTCGCCTTCGCGGGCCTCGGCATCGGCCTCGTCGTGGCCGCCGTCTCCTACGCCCGCCGCTCGCTGCCGGTCTGCGTCCCCGCTAGGGTCTGACCATGATCACCGAGGACCGGCGGCGGCACGTGCGCGACCTGCTCCTGGACAAGGCGCGCTCCGACGACCGGGTCACCGGCGCCGCCCTCACGGGCTCGGCGGCGCGGGAGGCGGAGGACCGCTTGTCCGGGTGGACCTCGGGGATCAGCGGCCTGCGCGACCACGTCCTCGCCCTCGGCCTGCCCGTCGCCTACGCCAAGGGCGCCGACCGGCTGCCCGCGGCGGTCACCGCGCCGCTG
Organism: Nonomuraea sp. bgisy101; assembly: GCF_057708945.1. Taxonomy (NCBI): domain Bacteria; kingdom Bacillati; phylum Actinomycetota; class Actinomycetes; order Streptosporangiales; family Streptosporangiaceae; genus Nonomuraea; species Nonomuraea sp. bgisy101. The sequence goes on along the minus strand of NZ_JBYITD010000004.1, from coordinate 462,026 downwards.
AGCGGGGCCATGGTCGGCGACCTGGACCCCGCCGAGCTGCGCCGTGCCCTGGGAGTGGCCACCCGCGCCCTGCTCACCGAGGTGGGCGAGAGCGACCAGGACCTCGCGGGCCGGCTGTCAGCGCTTCTCCATTAGCGTGAACGCGCCCTTGGCCAGGGCGCTCAGCTCGGAGCCGACGTTGCCCTCGTCGAGCGGGGCCGCGGTGTCCGAGGCCATGGCCGTGACGAAGAACGTGCGCCCGTCCTTCGTCCTGGCCGAATAGCCGAGGTCCACGACCCCGGGCTCGGAGCCGCCCTTGAACCACACCGACCGCCACCTCTTCGGGTCGAGGCCGAGCCCCCCGTCGTGCTGCGTCATGACCCCCTCGACGCGCCTGTCCTTGAGCCCGCGCAGCTTGGCGTGCGCGGCACAGACGTCGGCGGGCGAGCCGAACCACTCGATGGTGTCCAGCTCACGCGGGGGGACCCACGCGGTGATCGCGTTGAGCGGCACCTTGGCGACCACCTCGTCCAGGTACTTCCTGCGCTGCTTCTCCCCGAGCGACAGGTAGCGCTTGGCGTGCGTCGGGTAGTCGGCGCCCTTCAGCGCGAACAGCTCCCGCGTCGTGAGGAACGGGACGTTGCGCGACTGGGTGGCCTCGACGGCCTTCCTGCCCACCTTGTGGATCAGCAGGTCGGTCGCGGTGTTGTCGCTGATGGCGATCATCAGCTTGGCGGCCTCCATCACCGAGACCTCGCTGCCGTCCGGCCTGTCCTGCAACTGGCCGGAGGGCAGGCTCTTCAGCTCCGGCTTGATGGTGAGCTTCGTGTTCCAGTCGGGGATCTTCCTGGCGGCGGCCCGCAGGACGTACAGCTTGAACATCGAGCCGAGTGGCCTGGCGGTGCGGGGGGCGAGGGCGCGCACAGGACGGCAGTCGCCGCCGGGAGTGATCTCGGCGGCCATGAACCCGACCCTCGGCGCCGCCTTCCCGAGCCGCTCGTCGATCTCCTTCCAGCTCGTGGGCGTGGGCTTCGGCGTGACGGGGTTCTGCAGCCGCAGCCCGTTGATCTTGCCGTCGGGATCGACGGCGAGCTCCATCCAGAACGTCTTCCCGCCCGTGGTCACCTCGGAGGTGATCATGGTCGGTTCGGCGTGCAGGATCTTGCCGAGACGCAGGTCCTTCATGGTGACCAGGCTCTTGTTGAGCTCGGCGGGCGGCAGCTGGGCGAGCATCGCCGCGCTGAAGTGCTCGGGGAACTGCTCCTCGGGGATCGGCGCCTCAGGCACGGCCCCCAGAAACCAGCGCAGCTGCCTGCCCGCCGGTGTGTCGGGGATGGGGACGTCCTGCACAGTCGCGGTCCCCGCCGTGAGCCCGGAGGCGGCGGAGGCGGCCGGCGAGATGACGGCGGCCCCGCATGCCGTCAGCAGCAGCGACGAGGCGGTCACAGCGAAAGCAACGGTTCTCATGCCGTCCAGCCAATCGAGTCGGGCACGGGGAGCCCACCTAGCCAGCCTCATCATCAAATATGCGGATAACCTCATAGACGCCCCCCGGCCGGCTCGCGACGATAGGTGCTCATGGGTTCGAGGCTGATTGCCGGGTTCCTCGCGGCGATCGCCGCCGGGGGCGTGGTCGCAGGCGCGTTGCTGGAGTCGGGGCTGCCCGCTCCGCTGTCCCAGTGGGCGTTCATCGTCGTGGCCCTGCTCTGCCCCGCGCTGGGCTGGCTGCTGGCCGTCAGACGCCCGCGGATCCCCTACGGCTGGCTCCTGCTCGCCACGGCGGTGTGCCTGGGCCTCGGCGCCCTCGGCGCCGGCCTCTGGGTCAGGGCCGGGGCCGCCGCCGGGTTCGCGGGCGTGATCGGCGCCGCGATGTACGCCGTCTACTACGGGCTCAACTCGATCTTCGTCCCCTTGCTGTTCCCCGAGGGGCGGCTCCCGTCAGGACGCTGGCGGCCTGTCGCGTGGATCGGGGCCGCCGCGACCGTCACGCACGCGACCGGCATCACCCTGCTCGGCCCCCTGCCGCTGGGGGAGCCGCCGCCGCGCATGGCGGTCGCCGGCGCGATGGCCGGCCTCGGCCAGCTGACCGCGTGGCTCGTGGCCGTGATCGTGCTCGTGGGTGTGGTCGTGCGATGGCGGCGCAGCCGTCCTTCCGAACGCGGGCAGTACGCGTGGATGGTGGCCGGCGCGACGGCTAACCTGGCGGGCTTCGTCGCGCTGGTCGTCTTCCTCTTCGGCGGGCACACGAGCTGGGGCGTGGCCGGGCTGACCGGCTCCCTCGGCGCGCTGCCCGCCGCCGTCGCCGTCACCGTCCTGCGCCACCAGCTCCTCGACATCAGGATCGGCATCCGGGGCTCCAGGCTGCTCATGGTCTTCGACGTGCGGCCCACGGTCGGCGAGGTGCTCTCCCGCTTCGGCTCCGTCCTGGACGACAGCCCCGAGCCCGTCGAACTGCTCGGCAGGCTCGCCGCCGCCGTGCGCGCGGCGCTGAACACCACCTGGGCGGCGGTACGGCTGGCCGACGGCACCCGAGTCGTCGCGGGGTCCGAGGACGGGCCCGCCGCGCTCGTCGTCCCCGTCAGGGGCGGGCTCGGCCGGCTGGAGTGCGGCCCGAGAGCGTACGGCGAGCTCACCGCCGAGGACCGCCGCTTCCTCGAGGCGCTCGCCGTGCCCGCAGGGCTGGCCATCCAGAGCGAGGGCCTGGCCGCGCGCCTGGTCAACGCGCAGGAGGCGGAGCGCAGGCGCATCGAGCGCAACATCCACGACGGCGTCCAGCAGCAGCTCGTCGCCCTGATCGCGGGGCTCGAACTGGCCAGGGTCACGGGCGGCGGGCCGCGGATGCTCGCCGAACTGCGCGAGCAGGCCCGCCAGACCCTCGCCGACCTGCGCGAGCTGGCCGCCGGCATCCACCCGTCCTCGCTCGGCCAGGGCGGCCTCGTCAACGCGGTGGAGGAGCGCTGCGCGCGGCTGCCCGTGCCCACCAAGGTGAGCGCCGGCGAGGGACTGCGCGCCGCCCGCTTCACCGACGAGGTGGAGGGCGCCATGTACTTCACCGTCAGCGAAGCGGTGGCCAACGCGCTCAAGCACGCCGCCGCCACGCGGCTGGAGGTACGGCTGGCCCGCGAAGGCAACAGGCTGGTCGCCACCGTGGCCGACGACGGCAGGGGCTTCGATCCTGCGACGACGGCCAGGAGAGGCCTGGCCCCGCTGTCGGACCGGCTCCACGCTCTCGGCGGCAGGCTCGAGGTCGTCAGCGAGAAGGGGAAGGGGACACGGATGATGGCGTGGGTGCCGGTCGATGGCTGAGCCGCTGCGGACGGTCGTGGCGGACGATCACTACCTGGTGCGCGAGGGCACCAGGCGGCTGCTGGAGATGTCCGGCGAGATCGTGGTGGTGGGCGCCGTCGGCAACGCCGACGAGCTGCTCGACGCGGTGCGCAGGCTCACCCCCGACGTGGTCGTGACCGACATCAGGATGCCGGGAGGGCAGTGGAGGGCGGGCTTCGAGGGCATCGACGCCGCGCATCGCGTCCACGCCGAGCACCCGGGGGTGGGTGTGGTCGTGCTGTCGCAGTACTCCGACGCGCTGTTCGCCTTCGAGCTGTTCAAGCACGGCACCGAAGGGTTCGCCTATCTGCTGAAGGACAGGGTGGGCGACCTGGAGGAGCTGCTCGGCGCGATCAGGGCAGTCGCCTCGGGCGGCTCGGTGATCGACCCCAAGGTGGTGGAGGGGCTGCTGGCCAGGAGGGACGTGCGGGAGGAGCAGGAGGAGCTGACGCCGCGCGAGCGCGATGTGCTGCGCGAGATGGCAAGGGGGCGGTCGAACGGCGGCATCGCGCGGGCCCTGCATCTGTCGATCTCGTCGGTGGAGAAGAACGTCAACGCCATCTTCACCAAGCTGGGCCTGGAGAACAGCGCCGACGTCCACCGCCGCGTCGCCGCCGTTCTCGCCTACCTCGGACCCTGACCGCCCGTCTACTTCTTCAGAGCCGGTTGGTTGAAGGTCGCGGGGATGTCCAGGGAGCTCCACCGCGACACCGGCCACATGATCACGAAGGCCCTGCCCAGCACGTTGTCCACCGCGATCGTGCCGCCGCCCGGGTCGCCGATGTGGCCGCGCGAGTCGTAGGAGACCGACCTGTGGTCGCCCATGACCCACAGCCTGCCCTCCGGCACCGTGACCTTGAACTCCCTGTCGGAGGGCACGTCACCCGGGTACAGATAGCTCTTCTCGTCGAGCGGTACCCCGTTGACGGTGACGCGGCCCTTGGAGTCGCAGCACTCCACCTTGTCGCCCGCGACGCCGATGACGCGCTTGATGTAGTCCTTCTCACCCGGCACGAGGCCGAACAGCTCGCCGACCCAGCGCAGCGCGCCCGTCACCGGGTTGCTCGGCGCCTCGGTCACCACCTCGGGGTCCCACGAGTCCTCGCCGTTGAAGACGATGACGTCACCGCGCTCGATCTCGCGCGTGTGGTACACCAGCTTGTTCACCAGCACCCTGTCGTTGATCAGCAGGGTGTTCTCCATCGACTCCGAGGGGATGTAGAACGGCTGCACGATGAAGGTCTTGATGAGCAGGGCGAGACCGAGCGCCACGACGACGAGGATCGGCAGCTCCTTCCATGAGGAGCCTTTCTTCTTGCTCTTGCCGTCATCGGCACGTCGCTGCGCGTCCTTGGCCGTCACGTCCACCTCGTCCCCCCCGGAAGGCGCCTTCCGCGCCGTGGTCACTGATTCCATCATCGCTGATGGGACAGCTCAGCTTCCTGATCTCACGCCCAACAGTCAATTCGTATCCTCTCGTGTTCCGTGTCAAGTGGGCATACAGGGCACTGAATCAGGAGCCAATGCTCAGCGACTGTGGGAGATGACACGGGAAAGGCCCGTGGGCGCCGGTTCGCCCCCACGGGCCTGTTCCATGAGCTCGGTGCCGGGTCACGGCATACCCATGGCCGCGGCGGGCGAGGGAGGTTGTCCCGCCGGCGAGTCTTCGGTTGTCAGCGCAGCGCCGCCGCCTCGGCGGCGAGCTTCTCCACGCGTGCCCAGTCGCCCGAGGCCAGCGCGTCGGCAGGCGTGAGCCAGGTGCCGCCGACGCAGCCGACGTTCGGCAGCGCCAGGTAGTCGCGGGCGGTCTCCGGCCTGATCCCGCCCGTCGGGCAGAACCTGACGTCGGGCAGCGGGCCCGCCAGCGACTTGAGGTACGGCAGGCCGCCCGCGGCCTCGGCGGGGAAGAACTTGAGCTCGTCCAGCCCGCGCTCGGCCAGGGCCATGACCTCGGAAGCGGTCGCCGCACCAGGCAGGAAGGGTACCCCGGCGGCCACGAAGGCGTCCAACAGCGCGGGGGTCGTGCCCGGCGAGACCAGGAACCTCGCCCCCGACTCCACCGAGGCCGCGATGTCGGCGGAGGTCCTGATCGTGCCCGCCCCGACCACCGCGCCGGGGACCTCGGCCGCGATGCGCGCGATCGCCTCGAGCCCGCACGCCGTGCGCAGGGTGACCTCGATGACCGGCAGCCCGCCCGCCACCAGGGCGCGGGCCATCGGCACGGCGGTCTCCACGTCGTCGACGACGACGACGGGGATCACGGGGGCCAGGTCGAGCAGACTCATGGGACGAGCTCCTTCAGCGATTGCTGCGCCAGCCACGCGGCGGCGCCGGTGAGCGCCGGTTGCGGCGCGACGATCAGGGTGGTGGCGATGGCCGACAGATAGTCGACGAGCTGGGGCGTGGCCTCGAACCGGCGGCGGAAGTCGCTGGCGCGGACCCTGTCCACGATACGCGGCAGCACGCCACCGCCGAGGTAGACCCCGCCTCTCGCGCCGAGGGTGAGGGCCACGTTGCCGGCGAAGCTGCCGAGCATGCCGCAGAACACCTCGACCGTCTCCGCGCACAGCGAGTCGTCGAGCCTGGCCACGATGTCGGAGGCGCCGAGCGTGGGGGCCCGCACGCCGTTCACCACGGCCAGCGCGTCGTGCAGGCGCGTCAGCCCGGGGCCCGACAGCAGGTGCTCGGCCACCACGTGCGGCATGCCGCCCGCGCGCAGGACTCTGACGATCTCCAGCTCGCGGTCGTCGAGGATCGGCACCGTCACGTGGCCGCCCTCGCCGGGGACCGGCACCCAGCCGCGCTCGGCCGGCACCAGCCCCGCGACGCCCAGGCCCGTGCCGGGGCCGAGGACGGCCTTGACGCCGTCCACCGGCGCCGGGCCGCCCAGCGAGGCGAGGTCGTCGCCCTCCAGGTGCGGCAGCGACAGCGCGAGCGCCTCGAAGTCGTTCAGCAGCGTGGCGTACGGCACGCCGAGGTCGCGCACCGACCCCGTCCACGGCAGGTTGGTCAGGCGGTAGGAGTCGCCGTCGATCGGGCCCGCGACCGCCAGGCACGCGGCTCCCGGCCGCACTCCGCCCGCGTGGTCGGCGAGGTACGCGGCTACGGCTTCGGGAAGCGTGTCGTGGTCGGCGCCGGCCAGCACGGCGATCTCGGTGGGCGCGCCACCGGGCTCGATGACGAGGCCGAACCTGGCGTTGGTCCCGCCGATGTCGGCCACCAGCCACGGCAGGTCGAACATCCTCACCTCGCGCCCCCTCGGAACGCCTCGGGGAGCGCGGCGCCGTGGGCCGGGGTCACCCGGCGACCTCGGTGTGGGCGAAACCGGCGGGGGCCGCGAAGCCCAGCCCTGGACCGTGGGTGGCGGACTCGGCCCCGTTGACGCCGAAGACGCTCGCCCCGTGCTCGGCGTGCCCCGCCATCCTGCGGAACGCCGAGAACAGCTCACGCCCCGTCCCGACCCACTCCGCGTCGCTCAGCGCCCGCCCGTCGGGCGTGCGCCCCGACAGGTCGGCCAGCACGTCCAGCGTCCCCGCCGCCGAGTCGAGCCTGATCGGGTCGCCGTCACGGACCAGCGCGATGGGGCCGCCGTCGGCCGCCTCGGGCGACAGGTGGATCGCCGCGGGCACCTTGCCCGACGCGCCGGACATCCGCCCGTCGGTCACGATCGCCACCCGCTGCCCGCGGTCGAGCAGCACCGCCATCGGCGGGGTCAGCTTGTGCAGCTCGGGCATGCCGTTGGCGCTCGGCCCCTGGTAGCGGATCACCGCGACGAAGTCCTGGCCGTCCAGCTCGCCCGCCTCGAAGGCCCGCAGGAGCTGCAGCTGGTCGTCGAAGACGCGCGCGGGGGCCTCGATCACCAGGTGCTCGGGCTTGACCGCCGAGACCTTGCTGACCGCGCAGCCCAGGTTGCCGTCGACCATGTGGATGCCGCCGTCGGCGGAGAACGGCTCCGCGACGGGCCGCAGCACGTCGAGGTCGGCGCTGCCGGAGGTGCGCTCCTCCCAGACCAGCGCGTCCTCCTTCAGCGTGGGAGCGGACCTGTAGTGGTCCAGGCCCCTGCCCGCGATCGTCAGGACGTCGCCGTGCAGCAGGCCGTTGTCCAGCAGGTCGCCGATCAGCGCCTGCATGCCTCCCGCGTCGCGGAAGTGGTTCACATCGGCCTGGCCGTTGGGGTACATCTTCGTCAGCGAGGGCACGACCTTGGACAGCGCGGCCAGGTCGTCCCAGGTCAGGACGATGCCCGCGGCGGCCGCGATGGCCACCAGGTGCAGCGTGTGGTTGGTGGAGCCGCCGGTGGCCAGCAGCGCGACGCAGGCGTTGACGATCGCCTTCTCGTCGACGACCTCGCCCACGGGCGTGTACTCCGTGCCGTGCGCGGTGATCTCGACGGCCCGCGCGCCGGCCGCCTCGGTGAGGGCGTGCCGTAGCGGGGTGTGCGGGTTGACGAAGGTCGAGCCAGGCAGGTGCAGGCCCATGACCTCGATCATCACCTGGTTGGAGTTGGCGGTGCCGTAGAAGGTGCACGTGCCGGGGGAGTGGTAGGACTTCGACTCGGCGTCGAGCAGTTCGTCCCTGCCGACCTTGCCCTCGGCGAACAGCTGGCGGGTGCGCGCCTTGACCTTGTTCGGCAGCCCGGAGGTCATCGGTCCCGCGGGCACGAACACCGCGGGCAGGTGCCCGAAGTGCAGCGCGCCGATCAGCAGGCCCGGCACGATCTTGTCGCAGACGCCCAGCATGAGCGAGGCGTCGAACATGTCGTGCGACAGCGCGATCGCCGTCGCCATCGCGATCACGTCGCGGCTGTAGAGGGACAGCTCCATGCCCGCGCGGCCCTGCGTGATGCCGTCGCACATGGCCGGCACGCCGCCCGCGACCTGCGCGACGCCGCCGGCCCTGCGCACGGCCGTCTTCAGCTCTCCGGGGTAGGTCTCGTACGGCTGGTGCGCGCTGAGCATGTCGTTGTAACTGGTCACGATCGCGACGCCGGGCTTGGCCGCGCCTCTCAGCGCCGGCTTGTCCTCGGCCGAGGCCGCGGCGAATCCGTGGGCCAGGTTCGCGCACCCGAGGTGCGCGCGGGCCGGGCCGCGCGAGCGGGCCAGCTCGCCCTCGCGTCTGACGCGTTCCAGATAGACGGCACGGCTGGCGAGGGAGCGCTCGGCCACCCGCTCGGTCACCTGCTGGATAGTCGGATTCACTGTTCTACGCCTCCTCGTCGTGCCAGGCCCGGCCGCTGCGGCCGAGCAGTTCGTGGGCGCCCGCGGGACCGGTCGTCCCAGCGGGGTAGGGCTCGGGGAGTTCGGCGGACGACTCCCACGCGGCGAGGATCGGGTCGATCCACCGCCACGCGGCCTCGACCTCGTCGCGCCGCATGAACAGGGTGGGGTTGCCGCCGAGCACGTCGGACAGCAGCCGCTCGTACGCCTCGGGCACGCGCGCGGCGAACGTCTCGCCGAAGCTGAGCGACAGCGGCACCGGCTTCAGCAGGGTCTCGCCCGCGCCCGGCTCCTTGGCCATGATGTGCAGCTCGATGCCCTCCTCGGGCTGCAGCCGCAGCACGAGGCGGTTGGGCGTGCCGCCGGGGAAGATGGAGTGCGGCACGTCCTTGAACTGGATGACGATCTCCGAGCGCCGGTACGGCATGCGCTTGCCGGTCCGCAGGTAGAACGGCACGCCCGCCCAGCGCCAGTTCTTGACCTCGGCGCGGATCGCGGTGAACGTCTCGACCCTGCGCGAGGCCTCGGTCGTCGGAGTGGAGCCGGGCTCGTCGAGGTAGGAGGGCATGTCGCCGGCGCCGGTGTACTGGCCGCGAACGGTGAAGCGGTCCACCTCGGTGCCGACGATGGGCCGCAGCGACTGCAGCACCTTCACCTTCTCGTCGCGGATGGCCTCGCGGTCGTTGCGCGCGGGCGGTTCCATGGCGACCAGCGTCAGCAGCTGCAGCAGGTGGTTCTGCACCATGTCGCGCAGCGCGCCGGCCTGGTCGTAGTAGCCGCGGCGCCCCGGCGTGCCGACGGTCTCGGCCGCGGTGATCTGCACGTGGTCGATCCAGAGGGAGTTCCAGATCGGCTCGAGGAAGGCGTTGGCGAACCGCAGGACGAGCAGGTTCTGCACCGTCTCCTTCCCGAGGTAGTGGTCGATGCGGAAGATCTGCCGCTCGTCGAAGATCTCGCCGACCTCGTCGTTGATGCGCTGGGCGCTGACCAGGTCGCGGCCGAGCGGCTTCTCCAGCACCACGCGGGAGCGGGGCGTGACCAGCCCCGCCTCCTGCAGCTCCCTGCAGAACGGGCCGAAGGTCATCGGCGGGCTGGCCAGATAGAAGACCCTGTCCCTGTCCTCCTGCCCCGCCAGCATCTTCACCAGGCTGGACCAGCCGCCGCCGTCCTCACCGCCCACGTCGACCGACACGTGGTACAGGCGGCCGAGGAAGCGCTGCCAGGCGTCCGCGTCATCGGGCACGGCCGAGCGCACCTCGGCGTCGACCTTGCCGCGGAAGTCGGCGTCCGTCAGCCCGCCGCGCGACATCGCGATGACGCGCGTCTCGGGGGCGAGCCTGCCCTCGAGGTCGGAGTGGAACAAGGCGGGCAGCAGCTTGCGCATCGACAGGTCGCCGGTGCCGCCGAAGACGACCAGATCGGCGGTGTGACAGGTGGGGGACAACACGGCTGGACTCCGATGATCTACCAAGGAAGGACAGAACGGACATTAGCCAGAGTTCGGGGAGTACACAAGCGGGCTTTTGCTATTTGAGATGACAAAGTCTCGACTTTTCATTACCTAACTGTCTGTGATTCACTTGGCCGATGCCCAGACGTACCGCAGCCACGCTCGCCACCAGCGGGGAGGTCCTCGACCTCATCCGCACGGGTGAAGCCGTCACGCGAGCGGACCTGGGGCGGGTGACGGGCCTGTCGCGACCCGCGGTGTCACTGCGGGTCGGCGAGCTGCTCGAGCGAGGCCTGGTCGTCGAGCGGGCCGACGCGCCCTCCACGGGCGGGCGGCCTCCTGTCCGGCTGGAGTTCAACGCGGCGGGCGGCGTGGTGCTGGTGGCCGCGCTCGGCGCGAGCCGTACCAGGGTGGCCGTGTGCGACCTGGCGGGCCGCGAGCTGGCCGGCCGCGAGTTCGTCATCGACGTGGAGCAGGGTCCTGACGTGGTGCTGCCGCTGCTCATGGACACCTGGGACGAGCTGCTCGAAGGCTGCGGCGGCGGCCCGGTCAAGGGCGTGGGCATGGGTGTGCCCGCGACCGTCGAGTTCGCCGCAGGGCGGACGGAGTCGGCCAGGGTTATGGCGAGCTGGACCGGCGTGGTGATCCCCCCGCTGATCCGCGAGCGCTACCCCGTGCCCGTCTTCGTCGACAACGACGTGAACGTCCTGGCCATCGGGGAGCACCGCGGCGTCTACGCCGAGGAGACCGGCGACCTGATGTTCGTGAAGATCTCCACCAGGATCGGCGCCGGCGTCATCGCGGGCGGCGAGATCCTGCGCGGCGCGCTCGGCGCGGCGGGGGAGATCGGCCACATCCCCGTGCGCGACGGAGGTGGCGTGCTGTGCAGGTGCGGCAACGTCGACTGCGTCGACTCGGTGGCCAGCGGCACCGCCCTGCTCCGCGACCTGAGCGCGGCCGGGCGCGACGTGAAGACCATCGCGGACGTGACCGCGCTGGTGCGCGCGGGCGACGCGGGGACGATGGCGATCGTGCGTGAGGCGGGCCGCAGGATCGGCGAGGTGATAGCGGGCGCGGTCAACATCCTCAACCCCGCCGTGGTCGTGCTCGGCGGCGACGTGGCCGAGGCGTTCGGACCGCTGGTGTCGAGCATCCGCGAGGTCGTCTACCGCCGCTCCACCGCGCTCGCCACCCGCCGGCTGCGGATCGAGACCAGCAGGCTGGGCGCGGCGGCGGGCATCAGCGGATGCGCGGTGATGGTGCTCGACCACGTCCTGTCCCCTGACGCCGTGGACGAGACGCTGACGAACCGCCTGCCGCGCTGACGCGGGCAGGATCCGCCGGGCGCCGCTGCGCCCTCAGAAGCCACCGCCCCCCTCAGAAGCCGCCCCCTCGGAAGCCGTCGACCTCAGAAGCCGTCATCCTGCTGACGGCCGGAGTCGCCGACCTCCTTGAGATCGGTGTCGCTACGGATCAGCTTCTTCGGCCGCTTGGGCTTCTTCGTCCGCCGCGGCGGCTGGGGGGCCGCCGTGGTCGCCTCGATCAGTCCAGGCACGGGCGGCCTCGCGGCGGCCGACATGTCGGGGCTCTCGGTCGGCGTGGCAGGGGGGACCATGCCGGGGCTGCGCATCGCCTTGGTCCTGGCGGGTGACGACGCGGGCGAGGACGTGGGAGCGGAGGGGTGGGTGTTCTGCGTCGCGAGCGGCAGGGGCGCCTCACGCGCGCCGGAGGGCCGCTCGGTCGATCGGGGGGTGCTGCTCACCGAGTGCGTGGCGGCGGGGCGCTCGGCGGGCGAGGGCGGCTCGGCCTCGCCCTGAGCCCTCCACGGCCCAGGTGAGGGCAGGGATCCGCCTATGAGGATCGCCGAGAACGCCAGCATCATCGTGCCGGCGAGAGCCGCGATGGTCATCATGGCGCGCTCGCGCCGCCCGGTATCGCTCACGACATGCATGGTAGGCGAGCCGCCGAGCGCGTGGATCAAGCATGCCCGCCCTCGTGGAGAGTTGGCGGCGGTCGCGGGCGGCCTGGGCGGGGCGGCAGGGGGCGGCGGCTCAGCAGGTGCAGAGGATGGCCCTGAGCGCGGTTTCCAGGCACAGTCCGGTGCCCGCGGGCACCGGCCACGGGAAGCGCACCAGCGCGGGATCGTCGTCTCCGAGCCTGACCGTCGCGCCGTACCTGTCGAGCTCCCACAGCCACGCCGACTCGGCCGGCAGCCCGAGCAGCCGCCCGACGCCCGCCGCCAGCTGCGGCCGGTGCGAGCCGTTGACGTGGGCCAGCACCTGCTCGGCCACCTCGGCCAGGGGGTCGGGCGACGCGTCCAGGTACTCGTCGGCGTCCAGCGTGCCGGACTCCTCGCCCGTCAGGTAGACCACCTGGCCGACGTCGAGGCGCAGCAACCGGGGCGCCTCCGGCGAGCCATGCCGCTCCAGGGCCTCGAACAGGCCCTCGTCGGCGCTGTGCGCGGAGATCGCCACCGCGGCCTCCCGCGCCTCGTCCTCGGGCACGGCCTCGGCCCACCCCTGGACCTCGATCAGCCCACGAGGGTGCTCCACCTCGCCGAGCCGCCGCGTCGCGGCCAGGCTCACCGACACGACCGCGTCGCCGCGTAGCCCGTGCAGTACCTCGCCGGGCCTGACGAGGAGGACGGGGCGCCCGCGAGAGTCGGCGGCGCCGCTCACAGGGCATCGGACGCCGTCGACGACCAGCTGCGCGGCCCGCGACGTCGCGGCCAGGGTGCGGATCCGTTCGGGCAGCGGAGGGGCGGCCAGAGGCATGGCGTCTCCTTGAGATCTACGACAAATATAGGTTAGGCTTCCCTAAGTAAGGATTACCTAATCACATCGAGGTGAACGTGCGCTACACCGGCCCGAAGGTGCGACTGTCCCGACGCGCGGGCGTTCCGCTGACCAAGAAAGCCGTCCGCTATTTCGAGCAGCGCCCCTACCCGCCGGGCGAGCACGGCCGCAAGACCAACCGCCGCAGCACCGGCGACTACGGCCTGCGGCTGATGGAGAAGCAGAAGCTGCGCTGGTACTACGACGTCTCCGAGCGCCAGCTGCGCCGCTACTGGGACCTGGCCGTGCGCAAGTCGGGCGCCTCGGGCGCCGAGCTGGTCGTGCTGCTGGAGAGCCGCCTGGCCTCGCTCGTGCTCCGCGCGGGCCTCGCGCCCTCGATCTACGCCGCCAGGCAGTACGTCGCCCACGGCCACATCACCGTCGACGGCCGCAAGGTGGACATCCCCAGCTACCTGGTCAAGCCGGGACAGGTCGTTTCCGTGCGCGAGCGCTCGCGCAGGATGCAGCCGTTCGTGGCCGCGGCCGAGGGCGTCCACGCCGACGAGCGGATCGCCGCCTACCTGAGCGTCGACCACGCCGACCTGACCTTCACGCTGGCCGCCAGGCCCGAGCGCGAGCAGATCGCGGTACCCGTCGACGAGCAGCTCGTGGTGGAGTTCTACTCTCGTTAGCCGTGAATCACACGGACGAACGCCACGCCAGCTGGCTCGAGCTCTTCTTCGACCTGGTGGTCGTGGTGGCGGTCGCGCAGTTAGCGCACCGCCTGCACCACCCGACGTGGGCCGTTCTGGCCCTCTTCGCGGTTCTGTACTACGCGGTGTGGAGCGTGTGGACCTCGCTCACGCTCTACTCCAACGTCGAGGCGGACAGGGCCCGCACCCGCAGCATGCTGATCGGGATGTTCTGCATCGCGGTCATGGCCGCGGCCGCACCGCACGTCGCCGACAACCTCCCAGGAGAGCCGGGCACGCACGACACCGCCTTCGTGCTCGCCTACGTCATCTGCAGGATCAGCGCCTCCAGGTCGCTGCAGGCGACGGGGGCGGTCATCACCGCCTGGCCCGCCGCCCAGCTCGGCATCGGCCTCGGCCCGTGGATCGGGTCGCTGTTCGTCGACGATCCGCTGTGGCGCTATCTCATGTGGGGCATCGGCATGGCGCTCGACGTCGTCTTCACCGTGATCCAGGCGCGCAATCCCGAACGGCTCGTCGACGAGATGCGGCAGCACCATGCGCGCCTCCAGGCCCGCGAACTGCGCCGCGGCGGTGCCCTCCGGCGGATCGAGGCGCCCGCGGCGGCCGTCCTGCACACCGCGCACCTGGGGGAGCGGCTGGGGCTGTTCGTGATCATCGTGCTCGGCGAGGCGGTGATGCAGGTGGTCATGGCCGCCTCGGGTCAGGAGGAGTGGGGGCAGAGTCTCGTGCTGGCGGCCCTCGCCGGGTTCGGGCTGATCGTGTGCCTGTGGTGGCTCACCCTCCACTACGGCCTGAGTGCCGTACCGGAGGCCGGCGAGCAGGGGCTCAAGCCGTACCTGCTGCTGCCGGCCCACTTCGTCATGACCGCCTCGATCACCACGGTCGCCGCCGGCCTCGGCCTGGTGGCCGAGCACACCGAGGGTCACGTGCCCGACGGGATCCGCTGGCTGCTGTGCGGCGGCGTCGCGGCCTACTTCGCGGTCTCGACCCTGCTCGGCGTCTTCGCCAAGGCGGGGCGGCGGTGGATCCTGCTGTGGGCGATGCCCACGGTCGTGGCGCCGCTGCTCGCGGGGCTGCTGGCCGGGCCGCTGCCGGGCTGGGGTCTTGTCGCCCTCATGCTGGCCATCGCACTGTGGCGGGTGATCTACAAGCCTCCCGCGCCGGCCGCCGGCCCGGTCCTGCCGGCCTAGCCGGGCGAGCCGACGCCCATCTCCTCGCGCAGCAGCCTGACCTCCGCCCGCAGCGCCGCCAGCTCGGACATGATCGCCTGGGTGGCGTTGGCCGAGGTCTCCTCCACGACCTCGCTCAGCGCCTCCTCTTCGGCGTGCTTCTCGTCGTCCATGGCGCTCACCACGACCGCCATGAAGAGGTTCAGCACCACGAAACTGCAGATCAGGATGAAGACGACGAAGAAGATCCAGGCCGAGGGGTGCGAGGCCATGACCTCGCGGGCGATGTCAGGCCACGCCTCGCCCGTCATGGTCTGGAACAGCGTGAACAGCGAGACGGGCAGCGAGCCGAAGTACTCCGGCGCGGTCGTGCCGTAGAGCTTGGTGGCCATGACGCCGCCGACGTACAGCACGAGCGTGAGCAGCACCACGATCGAGCTCATCCCCGGCATCGCCGCCAGCAGCGCGTTGACCACCCGCCGCAGGCTCGGCACGACGGACACCAGGCGCAGTACCCGCAGGACGCGCAGCGCGCGCAGCACCGACAGGCCGCCCGTGGCGGGCAGGACGGCGACGGCGACGATGACGGTGTCGAAGATGTTCCACGGGTCGCGGACGAAGCGCCCGCGGTGGACGTAGACCTTGGCGAGCAGTTCGGCGACGAAGACGTACAGCGCCGCGTGGTCGACCGCGCCCAGCACGGGCCCGGCGCTCTCCATGGCCCAGGGGACGGTCTCCAGGCCCAGGGTGACCGCGTTGATCAGGATGACGGCGATGACGAATCGCTGGAAGCGGGGGCTCTCGATGATCAGACGAGCGCGCTCGCGCACAGAGGAACTCCTTGTGAGGGTGGTACGTGAGCAGACCCCCATGAGGGATGGGGGTGGACGTCCCGTGGACGGTCAGTCAACGGGCGTCAGCCTGAAGACGCGCAGGTGCCTGCCGGACTTGACGGTGTAGCGGTCGTAGACCGGCCACTGGGCGACCAGCCCCGGCCAGACGCGCTCCCGCTCCTCGCCCTCCAGCAGCCTGGCCACGACGGCGACCCGCGCGCCCCTGAAGCTGACGACGGCCTCGGGCGTCCTGAGCAGGTTGCCGCTCCAGGCGGGGTGATGGTCCCTGCCGAAGTTGCTGCCCACGATCAGGAAGGCGCCGCCGGGCTCGGGCAGGCAGGCCAGCGGCGTCTGCCTCGCCTGCCCCGTCTTGGCGCCGGTCGTGGTGAGCACGAGCGTGGGGATCATCTTGTCGCTGATCGGGCGGCCTCGGGTGACCTTGTGGACCAGGCGGTCCATCGCGGGGACGATCTTCGGGCCGACCTTCATGAAGGCGTCGGTGCCGGCCAGCCACTGGAAGAACGGCTTGAGCCGCTCAATGATCGTCACATTCGCACACAGTAGTCCGAGATTCCGCGTTCCAGAAGATCGAAGGCGCGCTCCGCCTGTGATCTGAGGAGGGGGATGATCTCCGCCCAGCTCTCGCCCGCGAGCTTGCGCGCGATCGCGTGGCGCGACAGCAGGCGCGTGGCGTCCATGATCTGCGCGGCGACCAGATCGGGCGTCAGGTCGTCGGGGTCGGCGTCCGACTCCTCGGCCAGCGTCCTCGCCAGGCGCTGGGTCTGCTCGTGCTCGAGTTCCCTGAAGCGCGCCATGAGCGAGGGGCTCTCACCCACGATGCGGCCGAAGACGTCGGAGCCCTCGTTGAGGCCGTAACGCCAGTCGCGCTGCTCGATGGCCTCCAAGAAGTCGCGGCGGAAGGCGGCCACGGCGCTCTCGCCGCTCCGCCGCTCGCGTACGACCCTGCTCTGCAGTTCCTCGACCTCCTCGCGCCGGTCGAGGAACAGGTCCTCCTTGGTGCCGAAGTAGTTGAAGACCGTGTTGACGGACACGTCGGCGGCCCTGGCCACCTCGGCCACCGTGACCTGCTCGAACCCGCGCATCATGAACAGCCCCATCGCCATGTCGGCGATGCGCTGCCTGGTCTCTCGCTTCTTGCGCTCCCGCAGCCCCTCTTCCATGTGGACATGCTACAAGGTTGCAGTGACTCTAAAAATGTGGCTACTCTAAAAATGTGATCGATGTATCCGGTCTGACCAAGACCTTCAAGAACGGCGTGAACGCCGTCGACGGCGTCGACTTCTCCGTCGCGCCGGGCGAGATCGTCGGCTTCCTCGGCCCCAACGGGGCAGGCAAGACCACGACCATGCGCATGCTGACGACCCTCCTGCCCCCTACTTCGGGCAGGGCCACCATCGCTGGACACGACCTGCTGACGGACCCCCGCGGCGTGCGGCGCAGCATCGGCTACGTCTCGCAGGGCGGCGGCATCAACCCCGTCAACCCCCTCGGTGACGAGCTCGAACTCCAGGCCATGCTGTACGGCATGAGCCGCGCCGAGGCCCGCGAGCGCATCGCGCAGACGCTGGAGACCCTCCAGCTGACCGGCATGGAGAGCATGCCGGGCGGGGCGCTGTCCGGCGGTCAGCGGCGCCGCTTCGACATCGCCTTCAGCCTGCTGCACCGCCCGTCCGTGCTCTTCCTCGACGAGCCGAGCACCGGCCTCGACCCGCAGAGCAGGGCGGGACTGTGGGATCACATCCGCTCGCTCGGCCTCACCGTCTTCATCTCCACGCACTACCTGGAGGAGGCGGAGGCGCTCTGCGACCGGCTGCTCATCATCGACAGCGGCAGGATCGCCGCCCACGGCAGCCCCGCGGAGCTGAAAGGCGACCGCACGCTGATCGAGGCGTTCATGGAGATCGCGTCATGAGGGACACCTGGCTGATCTTCCGGCACGACGCCCGCATCATGCTCCGCCACAAGCTGGGCATCCTCATCTCGGCCGCCCAGCCGCTGTTCTTCCTGGTGCTGTTCGGGCCGATCTTCGCGACCTTCGGCACGTGGGAGACGCTGGTCCCCGGCCTGATCATCCAGCTCGGGCTGCTCAGCGCGGGCCTGGCGGGGTTCGGGGTGGTCTTCGACTGGCGCTCGGGCGTGCTCGAACGGCTCAGGGTGACCCCGGCGAGCCGCCTGTCCCTGCTGCTCGGCCGGGTGCTCACCAACGCCTTCACACTGGTGATCCAGACCGTGCTGCTCGTCGCCGTCGCCTACGCCCTCGGCCTGCGGTCCCCCCTCCCCGGCGTGATCGCCGCACTGCTCCTGGTGATCGTGCTCGGCGTGAGCCTGGCGGCGCTGTCCTACGCGGCGGCGATGCGGTTGAACGAGCACCTGTTCGCGCCGGTCATGATGACGGCGGTGTGGCCGCTGATGCTGCTGTCCGGCACGTTCCTGCCGATGTCGATGGCGCCGGCCTGGCTGAACACGCTCTCGTACGCCAGCCCGTTCCGCTATGTGCTCGAGGCCATGCGCGAGCTGTTCGCCGGGCGGTACACGACCGGCACGGTCGGGCTCGGCGTGCTGGTCGTGGCGGTCTTCGCGGCGATCAGCCTGACGGTCGGCAACAGGGTCTTCAGTCGCGCGAACGCCTAGGCGGGCCGTAGGGCTCGATCCTGGGGTCGGAGAAGGGCGGACCGGCCGTGCGGCCCGCCTCCTCCGTGACGCGCAGCCCGTACAGATCCTGGTCGGGGTCGATGAGGACCAGGCCGTAGCCGGTGTCGACATCCTCCTCCGACAGGTGAAGCCGCTCGATCGCGTCGGCGAGCGTCGCGTCCCGCGGCAGCCGTACCGTGATCAGGACGTGGCGGCGCTCGCCGCCCTCGGACCCGGACTGCTCCATGGGGTCAGGCTACGCGCTTGGCCCTTCGCTGCAGCGCGGCGAGGATGCCGGCGGCGTCGACGACGCCGTAGCCGTAGTCGAAGTCGTAGCCGACCTCGCTGCGGTCCTCGGCGGTACGGCGCAGCAGCGAGCGCAGCTGGCTCGGCGAAAGGCGGGAGGCGGGCCAGTGGGTGCGGATCGCCGCCACCAGGCCCGCGGCCACCGGGCAGGCCGCCGAGGTGCCCGAGTCGGGCTCGCCGTCGCCGAACGCCTTCGACCCCGAGAAGTGGGTGAAGGCGCACACGTCGGGCTTGCGGGCGGTCAGCCGTCCCGGGCCCTGCGAGGAGTAGCCGACCCGCTCGCCGCTGATGTCGACGCCGCCGATCGACAGCGCCCTCGGGTGGGAGTTGGCGCCGACGATCGGCCGGTCGGGATAGGCGCACCTGCCGTCCTTGCAGTCGCGGCCGCAGTTGCCCGCCGCGAACAGCACGTCGGCGCCCGCCCTCTCGAGCGAGGCGACGATCAGGTTGAACGGGTGGGCGGCGTTGTCGGAGTAGTTGCCCGGATGCCCGGGAGGAAAGTCCCACCGCGGGGAGAACGAGCCCCACGAGTTGCTGATCACCAGCGCCCTGGTGTCGGCGGGCTGGGCCTCGAGCACGGTCCTCAGGTGCGCGAAGGCGGCCACCGCGTCCGACAGCAGCCCGTCGAGCGCCGACCCTCCGGGGCGGCTGGACAGCAGCACGGGAATGTCGATCAGCGACGCCTGCGGCGCGCCGATCAACGTGTCGAACGCGCACATCGTCCCGTGGTCGACCTCGAACTCGCCGGGCCGGCCTGAGACGCTGGAGGGGTTCCAGCTGCGCTCGGCGTCGAGGTTGACGCCCCTGCCCAGATGCCTGGCCACGTGCGCGGCGTTGATGCCCGTGTCGAGGACGGCGAGCGCCACACCCGAGCCGTCGAGCCCCTCCGAGTGCAGGGCGGCGACGCTCAGCAGCCGCTCGACGTCGCGCCAGTCACCGACGGGCGCGTCGCCGCCACACGTGAGGCTCGACTCGATGACAGGGTCGGCGTAGACCCCGACGACGTCGGAGCGCATCGTGGGCAGCAACGCGCTCCTCGTGGCCAGCTCGTCATCGGCGATCTCGCCCCGCACGAGCACCGAGGCGTCCTCGGCGGCCAGCGAGAAGTCGAGCGGCTGGTCGAGCGAGAGCGGGTCGGCGCCGGGGGCGGGAACAGGACGGGGAACCGCCACGGGAACGAAAGAAGGGTCGAGCACCACACCAGGGAGGCCGTCGGCGACGTCGGCGGTGGTGGCGATCCGCTCGGGGTCGGCGACCGCCGCCACGAGATCGGGGGATGGACGGAGCTGGATGAGCACGCGCATGGAGGATCACCGAATTCTGCTGGAGGGAATGAACCACCCCCACATTCCTTCAACATCACCTCCCGCGTCCAGCGAGTCTCCATGGTTGTGACCTGCAATAACGCGGCAAATCGCCCGTATCGGGACGCCGCGTGGGGGCTTCCCTGTTTACGGTCGGTTCACTAGCGTGTGACGGCATGACCGCACAGGTGCAGGCCACCTCCCCCGGCTCCATGCGTGATCACTGGATGGCCGTGCGGCCACGGCTGATCCTGGCGAGCGGGTTCATGCTCTTCCTCGAGCTCGCGCTGATCCGCTGGACCGGCTCGAACATCGTGCACCTGAGCTACTTCACCAACTTCGTCCTGCTCGGCTCCTTCCTCGGGATCGGCCTCGGGTTCCTGCGCGTGGGCAGGAGCAGGCGGCAGCCGTACTACTCGCCCGTCGTGCTGGCCGCGCTCGTGGTGGTCGTGCTGACGTTCCCCGTGACCGTCGACCGGCAGGCCGACGGCGTCCTGTACTGGACCAGCCTGGAGACCACGGGGCCGCCCGCGTGGGCCATCCTGCCGGTCATCTTCGCCGCCGCCGCGATCGTGCTCATGGGCCCCGCCGAGCTGGTCGGGCGCTGCTTTCCCGAACTGCCGAGGCTGGAGGCCTACCGCTACGACCTCATCGGCTCGCTCAGCGGGATCGCCCTGTTCACGGCGCTGTCGTTCCTGAGCGCCCCGCCCGTCTACTGGGGCGTCCTGGTGGCCGTCGCCTATGCGCTGCTGCTGGTGCCCAGACCGCCCGTGCCGTACCTGCTGCTGGTCGTGACGCCCTCGCTCGTCGTGGTCGGGCTGCTGCTGGCCGAGACCCTCACCGCGGGCGCCCTCTGGTCGCCCTACTACAAGGTCACCAACCGGCAGCTCGAGAGGGCCGGCGAGCAGGTCATGAACATCCAGGTCAACGGCATCCCGCACCAGGAGGCCGTGCCCGCGGCCGCCAGGCTGCAGTGGGAGGCGCAGTACGGCCTGCCGTACGAGAGGGCGGTCAACCCGCCCAAGGAGGTGCTGATCGTCGGCGCGGGCAGTGGCACCGACGTGGCCATCGCCCTGTCGAAGGGCGCGCAGAAGGTCGACGCCGTCGAGATCGACCCCAAGCTGCGCGAGCTGGGCGGCACCTACCACCCCGACCACCCCTACAGCGACCCGCGCGTGAGCACCACCATCACCGACGGCCGCGCCTACCTCGAGCAGACCGGCAAGAAGTACGACCTCATCCTGTTCGCCCTGCCCGACTCCCTCACGCTGGTGTCGGGGGCCTCGTCGCTGCGCCTGGAGAGCTACCTGTTCACCGAGGAGGCCATGCGGGCCGCCCGCGCGCACCTCAAACCAGGCGGGGCCTTCTCGATGTACAACTACTACCGGGAGAGCTGGCTGGTCGACCGGCTGGCCGCCACCATGCAGAACGCCTTCGGCCACAAACCGTGCGTCGACGTGGTCAGCCAGGCGGGCCAGCAGGCCGTCATCACCGCGGGCCGCACGCCCGAGGCCCAGCGCTGCGGCCGCGAGTGGGCGGGCGCGGCGGCGGGCACGCCCGCGCCGACCGGCGACGACCGGCCCTTCCTCTACCTGAAGGACTCCGCGGTCCCGTCGCTGTACATCGTCACGCTGACCCTCATCCTCATCGTCTCGCTGCTGGCGGTGCGGGTCGTCGCGGGGCCGTTCGCCAGGATGCGGCCCTACGCCGACCTGTTCCTGCTCGGCGTGGGCTTCCTGCTGCTGGAGACCAAGAGCGTCACCGGTTTCGCGCTGCTGTTCGGCACCACGTGGGTGGTCAACGCGATCGTCTTCGCGGGGGTCCTGGTGGCCGTGCTGGCCGCGGTCGAGGTCACCCGCCGCTTCCGCGTCCCGCCCCTGCCCGTGATGTACGGCGTGCTGTTCGCGGGACTCGCGCTGGCCTGGCTGGTGCCGAACTCGTGGCTGCTCGGCCTGCCGGTGCCCCTGCGCGCGGTCGCGGCGGTGTCGGTGGCGTTCCTGCCGATCTTCGCGGCGAACGTCGTCTTCGCCAAGCGCTTCGCAGACACCGCCGACGCCACCACCTCCTTCGGCGCGAACCTGCTCGGCGCGATGGTCGGCGGCTGCCTCGAGTATCTCGCCCTGGTCATCGGCTACAAGGGACTGCTGCTCGTGGCGGCCGTCCTCTACCTGGGCGCCTTCGCGCTCCTGCCGCGCCGGGCGGCGGCGGCCTGAGGAGACGACCACGGCGACCGCCCGCCCCGGCCTCGGTGGAGGTCACCGCGGGGGCGGCCGGCTCGTCCCACCTGGCGGGCGGGACGGCCGCCTGGCGTGCGGTCAGCCGGGGTGGGTCTCGTCGTCCTTCTTGCCGATGGCGGCGTGACCGTGCCCCTGGCCGTCGTCCAGCGGGACCTTCTCCCCGCCGTAGGCGTTCGACATCCGCCCGCGCAGCTTGCCGAGCGGACCGCGCAGGCCCTTCGGCGGGATGCCCTCCCCGTCGGCGCCCGCGGTCAGTTGCGGAACCGCCGTCTTTCCCCGCATGTGCGCCTCGATGTCGTCCGCCGGCGGCGTGTGCATCTCGACGTACTCGCCGTGCGGCAGCCGCTTGATCACACCCGCCTCGACGCCGTGCCCGATCACCGCGGCGTCCGAGATCTGCAACCCCAGGCAGATGCGGTAGGTGACGATGTAGGCGATCACCGGGCCCAGCAGGACCAGCACCCGGCCGATGTAGGTGGTCCAGGTCAGGCTGATGTGGAAGTTGGCCGAGATCTCGTCGTTGGCTCCGAGCAGCCACAGCACGCCGTAGAACGTGATGGCCGCCATGCCGATCGCGGTACGGTGCGGGTTGTTGCGGGGACGGTCGGTGATGTGGTGCTCGCGCCTGTCGCCGGTCACCCACTGTTCCATGAACGGATACAGGGCGAGCCCCGTCATGATGATGCCCATCGGCACCAGCGCCGGGATGATCACGCTCAACGGCAGCGTGCCGAACTGGCTGGTCCCGAACAGGTTGATCTCCCACGCGGGCATCAACCGCAGCGCGCCCTCCAGGAAGCCCATGTAGAAGTCGGGCTGCGAGCCGGCCGAGATGTCGGCCGGAGTGTAGGGGCCGAACGCCCAGATCGGGTTGATCTGCGCGAACGTCGCCAATCCGGTGATCACCGCGAAGGTGAACAGGAAGTACGCCCCGGCCTTGAGCATGAAGGCCGGGTAGAACGGCGCGCCGACCACGTTGTGGTTGTTACGGCCCTTGCCGGGCATCTGGGTGTGCTTCTGCACCCACATGAGCACCATGTGCGCCGTGATCAGCGCCACCAGGATGCCGGGGATCAGCAGGATGTGCAGCGAGTAGAACCGGGCGATGACATCCACACCCGGATACTCGCCGCCGAACAGGAAGAAGGTGATGTAGGTGCCGACCAGCGGCAGCGAGATCATCACGCCCTCGGTGATGCGCAGGCCCGCGCCGGACAGCAGGTCGTCCGGCAGCGAGTAGCCGGTCAGGCCCTCGAACAGCGCCAGCGTCAGCAACATCACGCCGATCAGCCAGTTCAGCTCGCGCGGCTTGCGGTAGGCGCCGGTGAAGAACACGCGGAGCATGTGCACCATCATCCCGGCCACGAACAGCAACGCCCCCCAGTGGTGGATCTGCCGCATCAGCAGGCCGCCGCGGACCTCGAAGCTGATGTTCAGCGTCGAGGCGTAGGCCTCCGACATCATGACGCCCCTGAGCGGCTCGTACGCGCCGTCGTACTCGACCTCGCTCATGCTCGGCTGGAAGAAGAACGTCAGGAACGTCCCGCTCAGCAGCAGGATGATGAACGAGTAGAGCGCGATCTCACCCAGCAGGAACGACCAGTGGTCGGGGAAGACCTTGCGCAGGTTCCTCTTCAGGAAGCCGCCGACGCCCGTCCGGTCGTCGATGAACGTGGCAGGTCCCGCGATGGCCTTGGGTACCGTCGTCAGGTCATCCATCGCCCTGAGCCTTCCTGCGCCGCGACACGGCACGGTGGTATCGCCAGGCCACCCAGAACCCCACGCCGACGCCGATGCCCGCGGCCAGCGCGTTGATGGTCCAGTAGACGACCTCGGAGCCGTACCCGTAGCCGTTGCCCAGCACGAGGATGGCGATGATGATCGCGGCCAGGACGCAGGCCCCGATGCCGGAGGCCACGCCGACGGCGATCGTGCGGATCAGCCGGGAGGCCCGCGACCGCTGCGGTGGCGGCGGCCCCGAGGGCACGGCCAGACGGCTGACGATGGCCTCCGGCGCCTCGCCCACGCGGCCGAGGCAACGCTGGGAGATCAGGCCGGATCGGTCCTCGCCGACGCAGATCCACTGGTCTCCCGACACGTACAGAATCGAGCGCGCGGAGTCGGGCAGGCCCAGGCGGACAAACTCCTCCCCCTCGGGGAAGTGCCTGATCCGGTACGGCACGGCGGGCAGCTGGGCGTCCAGCGCGTCGAGGAGTTCGGTCAGCTGGTGCATCCGGGTCATCGCCCCCTCACCCTCTCCCTCCTATCTTCGCGCGGCAACCGTCTGTGGATGCACTGCCAGCCGTCAAAGATGCATCCATACGGGGACAAAGGCCGCGCCTGTCAGGGAGGCGGTCGTCGCACCCGCCGGGGAGCGTGGCGGGCCGCGCGACGCACGCGCCGGGGAGCATGGCGGGCCGTGCGGCGCATCCGCCGCGACCCGCCGGTGGAAGGGGAACCGGTGTGAGAGGTCGTCGGAAAGGACCTTCGCCGGGCGATGGGGTCGGCGCGAGGGGGGCCGTCCATCCATCCCAGGAGATGTTACGGCCCGCGGCCCGTCAGGCCCTCTGGTCAGCCGCGAGATCCTCGGAAGCTCTCGGTCCGCCTGGGCCGCCTGGGCCGTCCTCGGGGGATCCGCACCCCATCGCTCGGCCCGGCCGACCTGGCCCAGCGCGGCGCGCACGGCGGCATCACCGCCGTGCTCGACGGGCACTCCCGCCGCCGCGCCGATCCCCGCCGGGATCCGCGCGATGATCGACGAGAGGCGGGGTGCTCGACCCGGTGTCAGACGGTCAGAGGCCGCACAGCTCCGACAGGCTCTTGGCAGACCCGTTCTGCGCCGCCTGCCCGTTCCTCGTCGGCGTCTGCGACGGCGTGGCCGTACGGCTGGCCGACGGCGTGACGGGGCGGCTGCCGGACGGCGTGGAGGTCGCTCCGGGGGACGCCGTCACCTGGGCCGCCAGGGCGCGCCGCGTCGGCTTCGTCGAGTCGCTCAGCGCCTTCACGGTCGCCCTGCGGATCTTCGCCCAGTCCGGTGATCCGGTGTAGAACTGCGGCGGCACGAACTGCAGGCTCGTGATCCGCGCGTCCTTCACCTTGAGCGCGAGGTTGGCCAGCGGCTCCAGCAACTCCTGCGGGATGTTCGTGTCCGCCATCCGCCTGGCCGCATGAGCGATCTTGGTGAAGTTGGTGAGGATCTTGTCCGGCGTGGCCTGCTGCGCGAACGCCCCGATGACGCACCGCTGCCTGGCCATGCGCCCGAAGTCGTCGTCGACGACGCGGGAGCGCCCGTACCACAGCGCCTCCTCGCCCGACAGTCGCTGGTAGCCCGCCTTGATCGTGCCCGCGGTGCCGTAGTGGCCGCCCCACGGGATGTCCTTCTCCACGCGGAGCTTGATGCCGCCGATCGCGTCGACCAGGTCGACGAAGCCGTACATGTTGATCAGCGCGTAGTAGTCGAGCCGCAGGTTGAGCGTGTGGCCGATGGCGTCCATCAGCGCGCGCGGGCCCTTGTTCTTGCCGCCCATGATCTGCGGGTTGTCGTTGGCGAACTTCCAGACCTCGTTCAGCAGGCCGCCGTTGGGAAGCTCGGCCATGAAACCGTTGGGGAAGTGCTTGGCCAGCGGGGAGGAGGCGGGGAACCGTACGTGCTGCAGGTTCCTCGGGAGGCTGAACAGCACGGTGTTGCCGGTCTTGATGTGGACGCTGGCCACGGTCATGCTGTCGGTCCGCACGCCGTCGCGGTTGCCGGCGCCGTCACCGCCGATGAGCAGGAAGTTGACCCGGTCCTTGCCGTTCCACGGGTCCTCCTCCTTGATCGGCTGTACGTCCGGGTCGGCGGTCGAGGGGAAGATGCCCTGCACGGTCTCGCGGACGGTCAGCATCGTGTTGGCGGTCAGCGCGAACGGCGCCATCACCGAAACGCACAGCAGGCCGACCACGATCCCCGAAACGATCTGGCCCCGGCCGTTCAGACGGTCGGGGCCGAGCGTGATGTAGGAGGTGAGCACGAGCGCGAACCACGCCAGCGCGCCGATCACGGCGGCCACCGACACGGTGAGCATCGTGCTCTCCCTCGTCACGGCGCCGATGTTGCCCATGAAGGACAGGCCGTAGACGAGCGCCGCGATCAGCAGCGCGCCGAACGATCCGAGCAGGATGAAGCCGGTACGGCGGCGCCCGGCACGCAGGTGCGCGGCGCCGGGGATGATCGCCGACAGGGCGGTCCACCCGATGATCGAGCCGAGGCTCATCTTCGCGGCGAACCTGGGCGCCTGAGCGGCCTTCGGCGCTCTCGGGGCCCTGCCCGCTCTGGGACGCGTGTTGCCGGGGTTGGTGTCCCGGTCCCGAACCGGATGGCCGGCCTCGGCACTCCCGGTGTCGGTACGGCCGGCAGGCCCGCGATCGGCGCGTCCCCGCTCACCGCGCCCCCGCGCGCCGGGCCCACCGCCGGCGCGACCAGGGTCGGTGTGGCCCTGGGGCGGGCCGTCCTGGCCTGCCCGCTCCCGCGCGGCACGGTCCTGGGGTACCTGGTCCCGTGCCGCCCGGTCCTGAGAACCGCGGTCCTGGGGCGCACGGCCCTGAGCCGCCTGGTCCTGAGGACCACGGCCCTGGGGTGCCCTGTCGCGGGGTGCGCGGTCCTGGGCGGGCTGGTCAGGGGCGCCGCGGTCCTGCGCCGCCCGGTCCGTCATGGCGGAGTCCTGGGCGGCGGGGTCCTGAGTCGAACGGTCCTGCGCGGAGGACTCGGCGGGCGTGGCGCGCCGCGGAACACGCCGCTTTCTGCCCCGCTCGGCGGAGTCTCCTCCAGGGCGCTTCGACACACCGGCTCCTTCGCATGTCGTACCAGGCCAAACCCAAAGGTTTGCCCCCCGTTGGTCACGAGATTGCCAGGATTCTAGCCCCCATATCGGGACATCAATGACAGATGACCAATGTGGGATGAACGGCCCATGAAGCTACGACGTCGTCGAAGCGGGAGCGAGCCAAGTGTTGCACTGGTAGGCCTTGTTCTTCAGCCAGCCCTGCCGGAACCAGACGTTGTTATTGGCTGGAGTGCCGTGGTCGCGGGGATATCCGGGGTGATCGCCGACTCTCGAGTAGAACCAGAACAACACATCACGTTGGCGAGAATTGACCGGATATGTCCCGGATACAGCCCGCATGAACATCCCGCCGAAACACGTTGCCTGGAGCTCCAGTTTTCTGCTGAGTGCCAGCCGCCCACTCTGGCTCGACGTCTGGAGATGCTTCTGCCAGTGAGAGTCGAGGATGCCGGAGATCTGCTGGATGTGGTGACCGTACTCGTGGGCCATCATGCTGATCGTCGCGCCGTGCCACGAGACCATCTCCCCGTAGCCGATGGAGTTGCCATTGCCTCTGGCCAGGGCCGAGGTGGAGGCGTAGATGGTGTTGTTGCGCGGGCAGTAGTACGGCACCATGCTGCCCGGGGACGGGTAGTCGCCGCACGCGCCTCTGCCGCGTTTGGCGGCGATCGCGTAGTTCGGCGGGCTCCACGGAATGCCCTTCTTGCGCAGGATCGGGGCCCACGCCGCGTCCATGCACTTGCCCGTCTTCAGAATCAGCGCCTTGAGCTGGCTGTGGCTGAACAGGCTCGCGTTCCCCGCCCTGCACGTCGTACGCGGCAGCGCGCCCGCGAAGTACAGCGTGTTGGCCTGCAGGCTCGTGTTGAGCGGGACCCTGGCCGGCTGCTGCGAGGGCTGCTCGGACGGCTGCTCGGACGACGGCTGCTCCGAGGAGGACGGTTGCTCCGAGGAGGACGGCTGCTCGGACGAAGGCTGTTCGGACGACGACGGCTGCTCGGTCGGCCGGTCCGACGGCTCGATCGGCGCGTCGGTCTCCTCGTTCCACGGCGTGAAGGTGGGCGGCGTGAACGTCGGGATCGCCACCGGCGAGGTGGTGTCGGTCTTCGAGGCGCTCTTGAAGACGGCCGAGCCGATCACGAGCAGCACGAAGATCGCCGCCATGGCGCCGAACA
The DNA here is from genome assembly GCF_057708945.1 of Nonomuraea sp. bgisy101. Classification (NCBI taxonomy): domain Bacteria; kingdom Bacillati; phylum Actinomycetota; class Actinomycetes; order Streptosporangiales; family Streptosporangiaceae; genus Nonomuraea; species Nonomuraea sp. bgisy101. The sequence continues at coordinate 434,068 of NZ_JBYITD010000004.1, read as the reverse complement.
CCGCGCCGATGACCGCGCCCGCGTTCGACTTCCTGCGCTGCGGCGGCCGCGGCCACGGCCCGTACGCGCCCTGGGGCGGCCCCTGGGGCGGCCTGTGGCCGCCGGGAGCCTGCCCCTGGTACGGCGGCCATCCCGGCTGCGGGTGGCCGTTCCCGTTCGGATACGGCCCGCCCTGCCCAGGCGCACCCTGCCCATGTCCGCCGTGCCCCGGCGCACCCTGCCCATGTCCGCCGTGCCCCGGCGCGCCCTGTCCGTGCCCGCCGTATCCGGGCCCGCCGTATCCGGGCCCGCCGTATCCGGGCCCGCCGTATCCGGGCCCGCCGGGACCCGGCATCCCGGGGCCGCCGGATCCCGGCCCCGGCGCTCCCGGAACGGGCATGCCCGGTCCCTGCACGCCCGGCCCCTGAGGCGGCGTGCCAGGCGGCGGCGGTTGCGGCCCACCGGGAGGCGGGGGCAGCGGACGGCCATACGGCTGGGGGCCACCGGGCGGCGGTGGCGGCGCGCCGTACGGAGGGCCCGTGGGCGGAGGCGGCGTCTGCGGCGGTCCCGCGGGAGGCGGCGGGGGCGCGTAGGGGCGTCCCTGCGGCGGTCCGGCGGGAGGCCCCTGAGGCGGTCCCTGGGGCGGGGCGGGCGGCGGAGGCGTGGGCCGGTACTGGCGGGTGGCCGGCTCCTCGTACGGCTGGCCGTACCCCTGCTGGTGCGGAGACTGCTGCGGAGGCCAGGGAGGGAAGGGTGGCTGCTGGGGTTCTCCTGAAGTGGGTTGCCCCTGATGTCCGGGAGGCGGCGGTGGGTATTGCCCGTTGCCTGTCACCCTGTCTCCCCCTTGACCTGGTTGTCCGAAACGGGACTCACACTTCGGACCTTTGCCGAATTTGGGGCAGAAGCATACTGATTTATCACCCGTCACGGATGTCGCGGTGCTCGGTTACAGTCCGAAATCATTCGAGGTGATCTCCGCTATGTCGCCGTCCGAGCGGCGGCCGTTGTCCTAGCTTCAATGCCATGAATCTGCAGCAGCTCCGCTACGTGGTCGCGACTGCGGAGCACCGCACCATGACCGACGCGGCCAGGTCGCTCTACATCGCGCAACCTGCACTTTCACGCGCGATCCGAGACCTGGAGCGCGAGCTCGGGATGACCCTCTTCGCCCGGTCGGGGCGCGGCGTGGTCGTCACCGCGCAGGGCCGCAGGGTCGTCAAACTGGCCAGAGAGGCGCTCGACGCGGTGGGGGAGATCGAGGCGCTCTCCGGCCACGGCGGTGTCTCCGACGCCGAACTGCGCATCGCATCGACAGCCAACCTCGAGCCCGGCCTGGCGGGGCGGCTGCTTCCCGCCTACGCGGCCGAGCATCCCGGCGTCCGCGTGCACATCATCCGCTGCGACGGCCGCGAAGCGGTCGTCAACGCCATCAGGGACCAGCGGGCCGATCTCGGCCTCACCGACCTGCCGGTCCCGACCGACCTGATCACCCACCCGCTCGAGCGGCAGGAGATCGTGCTCATCTCCCCGCCCGGGCTCGACCTGCCCGACCCCGTCCCGATGACCCGCCTCGACGGACTACGCCTGGCCCTGCCCGCGAGGGGCAGCGTCAGGAGAAGGGAGCTCGACGCGATGTTCGGCAAGTACGCGGTCAACCCGATCATCGTGCTGGAGACCGACGAAAGGAACGGCTGGCTCAACGCGGTCCGCGCGGGCCAGGCGTCGCTGCTGTGGTACCGCGGAATGGCCGAGCAGGCGGCGAGGGCGGGGCTGGTGGTGCGGTCACTCGAACCGGCCGTCCGCCGCGTGATCGCCGTCATCCACGCACGCCGGCGACTGCCGCTGATCGCCCAGGACTTCCTGGCGACCGCGGAGAAGGGCTCGGCCGCTTAGGAACGTTCCCAAGCCCACCGAACCATCCGCCCCGGGGGCCACGCGCCACCCCCGGGACCAATGCGGCCCCGGTTGAGCAAGCCGACGAGACCACCGTTCCCTCCCTGAGGCCACCGCCGACTGACAGCCGGCGACGGAGCCGCTCCCGCGAGACCGACCCGCGTCCCGCCGCGCCGAGAGACGCCGCCTCCCCTCGCCCCGGCCGTCCGGACGCGCTCACGCCCCCGTCCTCTGGATCCAGAGCCAGGCCCCTCCAGGGTCAGCTGGCCACAGCCATGTAGCGGGATGACAGCGCTCACGCATGCCCCGTTTCGACAGGGGAATCCACTGGTCGCCCGCCGTACGTGACGACGCCCCGCCAGGGCGCGCCGCCGGGCGGGGCCTCGCAGGGGAGTGACGTCAGGGCGTGAACGGCTCCACGTGGCCACCGCTGTTGCGGGCGTCGACGGCGTGCCCGGCGCACAGCAGCGTCTCGGCTCCGTCGGCGTCGATGAGGCGGTGCGTCGCGAACTCGGCGCACGGCGCTTTCTCGTGGCCGTGGCCCCATGTGCGGCCGCATCCGCGGGCGGTGCACCGGGTTGCGCTGCCGATCGAGGCGAGGGTGTCGCCGTGCTCGGGGCATACTCCCCAGCCCATGCTGCAGAAGGTGAACGGGGGGTAGCCGGACCGGGCCAGGTCGCCGGCGGTCGCCATCAGCTCGTAGGCGGCCTGGCGGAGGAGGCCGGCGGCATCCGGCAGCCGGAATCCGGCCCGGCCTTCGGGGTCGGCCTGCGACAGATCGCCCGACAGGGTGTCGATGGTGTCCGCCAGCTCCTCAATGTGGGCGGCGAGCTCACGTATCCCCGCGGCCGTGGGCTTGGCCGGTGTCGACGTCATGGTCACTTCTGCTCTGGGTGTCGGCGGGCCGCTGCAAGAAGCGGCTGGCCCTGCTGCCGGAAGTACCCCCGCTGGCGTCGTGAAACCTGTTCTGACCTGGCCGGTAGCAGGAAGCAGGAGCGCGAGGCGAGGCCCGCCAGGACGGCCGGGCGGGGTGCCAGGCGAGCGGGCTCGTGCTCCTGCCGGCCTGCGGCCCGCCGACGGCCGCACCGGCGGGTAGATCGTCCTTCGTCGTGGTCGTCGTGGTCGTCGTGGTCGTGGTGGTCACAGGGAGGCGAGGGCGCGGACACGGTCGGCGATGACACGGCGGGCGGCGTCGGAGGTGAAGGCGATGCCCTCGAACTCGTGGGGGACGCCCGGGTGCAGGTGGAACTCGACCGGGACGCCGGCCTGGCCGAGGCGCAGGGCGTAGGTGAGGTCCTCGTCGCGGAAGATGTCGAGCTGGCCGACTTCGATGTAGGCGGGCGGCAGGCCCGAGGGGTCGGCGACGCGGGCGGGAGCGGCGTAGGCGGGAGTGCCGGGGCCGCCGGCGGCCTCGCCCAGCAGGGCCTGCCAGCCGGTGCGGTTGTCGTCCCACGACCACAGGACGAACGGCGCGATCTGCGGGTCCGGGGTGAGTGTGCGGTCGTCGAGCATCGGCATCACGAGGATCTGCTTGGCGATGGCCGGGCCCTTGCGGTCGCGGGCCAGGATCGACACTGCGGCGGCCAGGCCGCCGCCGGCGCTGTCACCGAACACGCCGATGCGGGCGGGGTCGACGCCGAGCTCAGCGGCATGATCGTGCAGCCAGACCAGGGCGGCGTAGGCGTCCTCGACCGGGGTCGGGTAGGGGTGCTCGGGGGCGCGCCGGTAGTCGACCGACAGGATCGGGGTGCCGCTGGCCGACACGTAGCGGGAGACCGACCCGTCGAACAGGCCGACGTGTCCGAGGATCATGCCGCCGCCGTGGAGGTAGACGGCCGCGGGGCCCGGCTCGGAGTCCCGCTTGGCATACCAGCGCAGCAGGATCGTCGCGCCGTCGGCGGTGGCCAGGTGGTGGTCGATGATCGTGACGTCGTCCGGGGTCGGCTGGGCGGTGTCGGCGTGGCCGATGAGCCCTTCCAGGGCGGCGCGGCGGGCGGCGACGTCACCGACCGGTGGCGGTGTGCTGCCGGCCATCGCGGCGGCGATCGGGGCGAGGGCTTCGGCGACCTGGGGGTCGAGGGTGAAGGACATGACGGTTCTCCTTGTGGTTTGCGTGTTGTGGTGTGCGTGGCGGTTGCCGGGCACCCGGCCGGGGAGGCCGGGGGCCGTGCGGGGGTCAGGCGGGGGTGAGGACGGTCTTGCCGGCCAGCCGTCCGGTGACGGCCTCGTCGTGGACGGCGGCCAGGTCGGACAGGGGCCGCCGGGCGGCGACGTCGATCTTCAAATCGCCGGCGTCGACGCGGGTGACGAGTTCGGCGAGCTGGACGGCGTCACTGCGGGCGAAGACCCGTACGGCCCGCACGTCCCGATCGGTGTCGTCCTGGCCCGGGGTGGTGGTGCTGACGAACACCCCGCCGTCGGCCACGAGGCCGACCAGCGCCGCGGTCTCCTGCGGCGAGGTGGTCACCAGGTTGAGGACGACGTCGAACCGCTCCCCGGCCCCGGTGACGGGAGCGGCGGCGTAGTCGACGATCTTCTCGGCGCCGTGACCGCGCACCCTATCGGCGCTGCGGGCGCCGGCGGTCGCGGTGACCACGGCCCCGGCCTGGGCGGCGAGTTGGACGGCGTACCCGCCGACCGCACCGCCCGCCCCGTTGACCAGGACGCTCTGCCCGGCCTTCAGGCCGGCGTGCTCGAACAGCGACTGCCAGGCCGTCAGGCCGACCGCGGGCAGCGCCGCGGCGTCGGCCGGCTCCACCGTCTGGGGTGCGGCGGCCAGGATCTCGGCGGGGACGGCGTAGGCGGCGGCCGCGCCGTCGGCGTTCATCGGCAGGAACCCCACGACCGCGTCGCCGGCTTTCCAGCCGATGACGCCCGCACCGACCTCGGCGACGCTCCCCGCCACGTCGATGCCCGGCACGTGCGGGAAGGTCACCGGGAACACCTGCTGCAGATAGCCGGCGCGGATCGCCGCATCGACCGGGTTGAAAGAGGTGCCGGCCACTTTCACCACCACCTGCCCCGCTGCCGGAACCGGGCGGGCGGCCTCCTCGTAGACCAAGACGTCGCTGGCGCCGTAGCGGTGGTACCGAACTGCCTTCATTGTCTGTCTCCTCACTCATTTGCTTCGAATGTGAAGCATGTGGGGACTGTAACCTGCTTCGAGTTCAAAGCAATACCCGTGAATCGTGTGACGTCCGTCACTATGCTTTGAATTTGAAGCAGGTACGGTAGGGGAGTGACCGACACCGACGACCACGGCACCCTCGAACCCGAGCAACTGGGGGCCTACTTCGCGCTCATGGAGGCCGTCAGCCTGCTCCAGCACTCCGTTGAGCAGCAGCTACGTGCCGAGGGCGACCTCAGCTGGGTGCAGTTCCAGCTCCTGGCCCGCCTGGCCGACGCCCACGGGCAGCTGACCATGACCGCGCTGGCCGACGGCGTCGTCTACAGCCGCAGCGGCCTCACCTACCAGGCCGCCCAGCTGGAGAGGGCCGGTCTCGTCACCCGCGCCCCCAGCTCCGACGACGAACGTGTCACCCTGGTCACCATCACCCCCGCCGGCCTCGAACGCGTCGCCGCCGTCCTGCCCGGCCACATCGAGGTCGCCCGCCGCCTGCTGTTCGACCCCCTCGCCGACGACGACCTGCACCACCTCGGCGACATCATGACCCGCGTCCGCGACCACATGCGCGCCCAGCCGCCCCGCTCCGCCGCCCCCCGCAAGCGCCGCACGCCCACCGACGAACTCACGGACCCGGACGCAGCACAGACCTGACCCCTCCCTCTGGACCCGCGGCACAGCCTTCCTCACGCCCGAGGACCACGCCGCGGCGATGGGCCGATGGGGCGGGCGCAGCGGTCGCCACCTGACACCGGCGACTGTCCGCGCTCACCTCCTTCATCGCCTGGGCGAAGCCTTCATCGCCTGGGCGAAGCGGCAGGAGATCCTGGTCACCAACCCGGCGCGGCGGCTGGAGTGCCGCGCACCCGGCCGCCGCGGCGGCCCCACCATCGTGCTCTGGCCGGTCAATGTCCTCTGGCTGTCCTCGAACGGCACCGCGGACTACGCGACGGTTGGCAGAGGCAACCCCGACTCCAGAGAGGAACCAACATGCGCACCTGGCGGAAACTGTCGAAGCTCGCGGCTGCGGTCACGGTGGCCGGAGGCCTCGCGTTCACCGGAATGCCATCGGCGGTCGCCGACGAGCAACCGGCTCTGGGGAACGCCGCCCCGCTCACCTGCGGCAGCGGCGTGTTCCTCGACGGCCTCCGGGCTCTCACGATCACTGAGAGCGGCCGCGACGAGGTGTTCCTCACGAGCAATGGCGTGAAGATCTGGCCGGCGAGCTCGGCCTACGTGTCCATGTCCCAGGGCCAGCGGGTCGAGGTCGACAAGTGCGTTCCCAACGGCGCCCAACTCCGCCTCGTCGAGGTCGACGACCTCGATCCCAACGACACCATCGGAGGCCAAACCGTCAACGGGGACGTGACCCGGGACTACGAGTTCTGCTGTGGCGACGGCGGCCGGTACCGGCTCGGTGCCGTCGCCTGACCCGCCGCTCCCGCATGGCACGCCTCCAGCCTTCTTCAGCCGGCCGGAGGCGTGCCGTTCTCAGACGTGACCCAGCTCTCGCGGGACTGGGGTCACGTCTGAGAACACGAAGAGGAGTCATCGTCGGATACACCCGGGTTGCGCGGGATGAGCCCGGGGCGCCGGCATCTGGTCGCCCAGCCGCCCCAGGAGGTGCCGCACTCTCCAGGCCTGGGCGCCGCCCCGGCTGCGGGTGGCGCCACACCGCGGGCCGCCGCCGCGAGTATCGCGCGTTCCTCCTCGTCCAGTTCCAGCGCTTCGCCCACCAGCCGTAACGACGTGCTGCGAGCGCGTGGCGGGCTGCCGCCCTCCATCCGCCGAACGGTCCTGACGCTGAGCCCTGAACGCTCGGCCAGCTCTTCCTGGGTGAGCAGGGCCCGCTCCCGCCAGCGTCGCAGCACCGTACCCGACGCTCCTCGATCGTCCCTTTCCCCCTCGGTCACAGCCTTCCCGCCTTTCCTTCGGCCTGGTCTCCGGAGGGCGCAGCCCTCTCGCCAACACTCTCCTCGACCGGTCCGGCGCCCACATCCGTTGCCTGGCCGACTCCGTGATACATCACTGGATGTAGTGACAGGGAGTCGGCGCTTCCAGTCATCCAACCGGCGATACGGCCTTTCGCTCGGGCGGGGGACTTGGTCACTGCTGTGACCTGTGACAACACCGCTACTTTGGGCCTGTCGCACGGACCCGAAAGGAGGGCCGGCCAGAGGCCACCCGTACGGAATGGTCGATGGCGATACCTCCGCTCATGCCACCGGACGCTCGGTTGTTGCTCAAAGCCCGGTACTCCTGCAGGCCGAACAAGGCATGCTGGCACGATTGGGATATGGCGATCTCCCACAATGACCACCCTGTCCGCCTGTTCTCCTATGGAACCCTGCAAGATCCCGCGGTTCAGAAGGCCAACTTCGGCCGCGAACTGGCCGGCGACCCGGATTCGCTCCCGGGCTACGAACTGTCCATGGTGGAGATCACCGATCCGGACGTGGTCGCGGTCAGCGGGGCGGCGCTTCATCCGATCGTGCGGCCCACCGGCAGGCTCGAAGACGCGGTCGAGGGCACGGTGTTCAGCATCTCCGAAGCCGAACTCGCCATGGCGGACGACTACGAGGTGGACGACTACACCCGGATTGCAGTGGTCCTTGGTTCTGGTACGGACGCCTGGGTGTACGTCCAGGCAGACCTGGTGCCGTAGCGGCGCTCAGCGACAATCCTCACTGGCCGAGGCGTTCCACGTTCACGTTCACTCCCGCTGACCGCGACCGCCTCCGGGCTCGGGTGAGGCGCGCCGCGGACGGGCGATGTGCCAAGCCGTGGGATCTTCCGTAGGCTCGGAGGCGATGAGCATCTTGCGACTGCGCGGCAGGGAGTTCGGTACCGGTGATCACGCGGTGATGGCCGTGGTCAACAGGACCCCCGACTCCTTCTTCGACAAGGGGAAGACCTACGGCTTCGGCGCCGCGCTCGAAGCGGTCGACGCGGCCGTCGAGGGCGGCGCCGACATCGTCGACATCGGCGGGGTCAAGGCGGGCCCCGGCGAGCTCGTCGACGCCGCCGAAGAGATCAGGCGTGTCGCCGACCTGGTCTCGGCCGTGCGCGAACGCCACCCTGATCTGGTCATCAGCGTCGACACCTGGCGCTCCGAGGTAGGCGACGTCGTGGCCAGGGCGGGGGCCGACCTGCTCAACGACACGTGGGGCGGCGTCGATCCGCTCCTGGCCGAGGTGGCCGCCAAGCACGGGGTCGGGCTCGTGTGCGCGCACGCGGGCAGGGTGGAGCCGCGGACCAGGCCGCACCGCATCGCGTACGCCGACGTGGTCGCCGACGTCATCGGCTACACGGTCGACCTGGCGGAACGGGCGGTCGCGGCGGGGGTCTCGAGGGAGTCCATCCTCATCGATCCCGCGCACGACTTCGGCAAGAACACCTTCCACTCGCTGGAGGTGAGCCGGAGGCTCGACGAGATGGTGGCGACGGGGTGGCCGGTGCTGGTGGCGGTGTCGAACAAGGACTTCGTGGGGGAGACGCTGGGCGGGCTTCCGGTCGACGAACGGCACGCGGGCACGATCGCGACGCTGGCGGTGTCGGCGCTGCAGGGCGCCCGGGTGTTCAGGGTCCACGACGCGGCCTCCGCCCGTGCGGCACTGGCGGAGGTGGACCGCCTCAACCCCCACCCCAGGCCGGCCGACGGCTGACGTCCATGCAGGCGGCTGGCGGCCGGCGTCTTTTCGTCGGACGTGTGAGCCGCCCCCGGGGTGAGGAGCGGATGACCTGGCGCGGTGAAGGAGGGGGTCGCCCGCGGTTCAGGTGTAGATCGACGAGAGGAAACGCACCAGGATCTCCTCCCGTTTCGCGGCCGGCAGCGCGTCCAGAATCGTGTTGACCACTGCCATCTCCGGCTGGCCGCCCCCGGTCAGGTCCACACCCACCGAGGCGGCCAGAGCCCCGAACTCCTCGTCGTCCAGCGTCGACAGGTCCAGCGAGGCCACCAGTTCCACCAGCCCGTCCGGCACCACGACCGGCCCGCGCGTCCTGGCCGCAGCGACCGAGTCGGCGATCACCGACAGCATCGCGTCGACGCCGGCCAACGTGACCCCGGTGACCGTGATGTGCAGGTTCGCGGGGATACCCGCATACGAGAGCTGCGGCTGGATGAACCACCCCCTCCGCCTGGCCTCGTCCGCCACCACGAACACGTCCACCTCGTCCGAAGCGAAGGCGATCAACGACGAGCCCGGCGACCCGAGGACCCGAAGGCCGTGGATCTTGCCCAGGCCCTCGCGCAGCCGTACCGACGCCTCCAGAGTCGCCCGCCCCAGGGCCAGGTAGCCGTCCCGCCCCAGCGCCCGCAGCGTCGCCCACGCCCCGCCCAGCGGTCCCGCCGACTTCGAGCTCTGCACGGTGGCGTTGATGACCGTGTATCCGGGCCAGGCGGCCGACGCGAAGTACGCTCTGCGCCGCATCGCGGGGTCGGCGAACAGCACCACCGACGCGCCTTTGGGCGCGTAACCGAACTTGTGCAGGTCGCAGGAGATCGACGTCACCCCCGGCACCGACAGGTCGAAGGGCGGCACCTCGGCCCCCGCCAGGCGCAGCCACGGCAGCAGCCACCCGCCGACGCACGCGTCGACGTGACACGGCACGCCGCGCGCGGCCGCCACCGCCGCCACCTCGGCGACGGGGTCGATCACTCCCTGCGGGTAGGAGGGCGCCGAGACGACCACCATGATCGTGGACGGGGTGATCGCCGCGGCCACGTCGTCCGCGGACACCGTGAACGTCTCCAGCGAGACCGGCACCTGGATGACCGACACCCCGAGGTAGTGGGCGGCCTTGTGGAAGGCGGGATGCGCGGTCACCGGCAGCACGATCGACGGCTCGGCGGCGCCCGACGCGTCGCGCGCCGCCTTCACCGCGAGCATGATCGACTCGGTGCCGCCGCTGGTGAAGATGCCGTGCCCGCCGCCGAGCTGCGCCGCCACCGCCCCGACGACCTCCTTCTCCATCGCCACCACGCTGGGGAACGCGGTCGGATCGAGGGTGTTGGTCTCCAGCATCTCGAAGTACACCCTGGCCGCCGCCTCGTGGACCGCGGGCAGTCCGGTGTCGTAGACGTAGGCGGTCACCTTCCCCCCGCGCACGGGCAGGTCGTCGGCGCGCAGGCGGGAGACCTCCGCCAGCAGGTCGGACAGGTTCACGCGGACTCCTTGGCGTACCAGATGATCAACGGCAGGCTGGCGAGCATGAGCAGGGCGGGCAGCGCGCTGAACCCGAGCGTCAGCCCCGCCAGCGCCGGGGCCGGCTGCGTCACCGAGCCTTCGACGGACACGAAGCCGGTGGCGGCCAGCACCAGCGCGTAGAGCCCTGGACCGAGCGCCATGCCCGCGGTCTCGCCGGCCGTCCAGAGGCCGGTGAAGGCGCCGGCCTGGGCGTGCCCGGTGCGGGCGGCGTCGGCGTGGACGGTGTCCGGCAGCAGTGACAGCGGCAGCAGCTGCAGGCCCGCGTAGCAGACCCCGGCCAGCGCCGTGAGCGCCAGCACGCCGGGCACGCTCGCCAGGGAGATCGCCCCGATCAGCGCCAGCGCCACCAGACCGAACCCCGTCGCCGCGACCAGGTAGGCGCGGACCATGCCCGCCGCGCGCCCCAGCCACGCCCACGCCGGTACCGCCAGCATGCTCGGCCCCACCATCCCGACGAACATCGCCGACGTCAGCCCGTAGTCGCCGAGCCGGTGGGCGGCCACGTACGGCGCGCCCGCCAGCATCACCGACACGCCCAGCGCCTGCACGACGAACGCCGACAGCAGCGCGAAGAAGGCCCTGTTCCCGCGCGCGACCCTGAAGGCCGCCACCAGCCCGAGCGGGGCCGGTCCCGGCATCGAGCGCACCCAGCGGGTGGAGAGGGCCGCCGTCAGCAGCGCCGCCGCCATCACCGCGCCGACGGCCACGCCCATCCACGCGTAGCCCGCCGCATGCGCGATCGCCGGAGCCAGGCCGCCCGCCACCAGGATCCCCACCGTCAGGCACACCACCCGCCACGACATGATCCTGGTCCGTTCGGCGGGAGACGCCGACATCTCCGCGGGTAACGCCACGTAGGGAACCTGAAAGCAGGCGAACGCCGACGCCGCCAGGACGAAGGCCACCGCCACCAGCGGCGCGTTCGGCACGGCGAACGTGGCGGCGAAGGCCGGCGGCAGCGTCACCGACCCGAGCAGCAGCAGCCTGAAGCGCCTGGCCGTGCGGACCGCCTCGCGGTCGCTCGCCGCCCCGATGACCGGGTTCAGCACCACGTCCCAGATCTTGGGCGCCACCAGCACGGCGCCCGCCACCCCCGCGGCCACGCCCAGCACGTCGGTCAGGTAGTAGAGCAGCAGCAGACCCGGCACCGCCGAGAACACGCCGGTGCCGACCGAACCGATCCCGTAGCCGAGCAGCCGCCCTCGCGACAGGCTCACGGCGGGACGCCGGGCAGGTTCAGCGCGCGGTGCAGCACCTCGTGCAGGTAGGCGCGGAACCGCCGCAGCGCCGCGCGGTCGTCGGCGCCCCTGCGCACGCCCTTGTCGTCGAGGATGCCGCCCCTGACGAACCCGTTCACGCACCACACGACCGTCCACATCGCCATCTCGCTGTCCGCGCCCGTCGCCTCGCCGACGAGCGTCAGCAGCGGCCTGATGTACTCGCGTTCCAGCTCGGTGACATCGCTGGCGTCGAGCAGCCACCGGTGCAGCCACAGGGCCGACACCTCGGGATTGTCGACGTAGAAGTCGAGGTAGCGGTCGGCGATCAGATGGACGCGGTCGGCGAGGCCCATGCCCTCGGTGTCGGCGACCGCCCGTTCGAGCATCGCCCGTTCGGCCTCGTGGGCGCGCTTCATCACCGCGAGGTAGAGCTCACGCTTGCCGCCGACGTGGTAGTTGACCGTGGCGATGTTGAGCCCGGCGGCCTCGGCGATCTGCCTGGTCGTGGTGCCGTCGTACCCCAGGGCGGCGAACAGCTGTGTCGCCGCCCTGAGGATCGTCTCGACCTGGCTCATAGGACCGAAACTAGTTCCGGTCGCCTCGTCCGGTCAATCACTTGATGGAGGGCAGTGACACCACCGCGCGCAGGCCGGGCGCCGCGTCCTCCAGACGGACGGCCCCGCCGTGTGCCACCAGTGTCTCGCGGACGATCGCCAGGCCCAGGCCCGCGCCGCCCTCGTCCCTGCTGCGGCCGTGGTCGAGCCTGGTGAACCGGTTGAACACCCGCTCCCTGTCCTCCGCGGGGATGCCGGGCCCGTCGTCGGTCACCGTCAGCACGCCGTCACGGGTCAGCGCGACCTCGACCGTGGAGGCGGCGTGCCGTACCGCGTTGTCCATCAGGTTGGTCACCACGCGGCTCAGGTCGAGGGCGTCGCCGCGCACCACGACCGGATCGCAGGCGGTCAGCCTGGCCTCGCCGTACCTCTCCACGACCTGCCTGACGACCTCGTCCAGGTTGACCGGCTCGTTCCTGGCCAGCCTGCCGCCGCGCTCGTCGAGCCTGGCGAGGGCGAGCAGGTCCTCGGCCAGGCGCGACAGGCGCAGGGTGTCCTCCAGCACGCCCTCGGCCGTCTCGGGCCAGTCCTGTCCCTCGGGATGGCCGAGCGCCACCTCCAGCTGCAGCCTGATGCTGGCCAGGGGGCTGCGCAGCTCGTGCGCGGCGTCGGAGACGAGCGCGCGCTGGCGAGACTCGGCCTCCTCCAGCCTGGCCAGCATGTCGTTGAGCGTGACGGCCAGCGAGTGCACCTCGTCGCGCGCCTCCGGCACCGGCAGCCGCCTCGACCTGGCCGTGTGGGTGATGTCGGCCGCGCCCCTGCGCAGCGCGACGATCGGGCGCAGCGTCCTGCCGATGATCAGCCAGCCGCCGCCGGCCAGGAAGACCACCAGCAGCGGCGTGCCGAACAGCAGCACCCTGCCCGCCGTGAGCAGGCTCCGCTCGATCTCACGCACGGGCCGCGCGGCCAGCACGGTCACGCCCCTGTCGCCACTGATCACGATCACCCGCAGCGGCCCGGGGATCCCGTACGGCTCGCCGTCCAGGAACCACGCCGATTCGTGGCGCAGCGCTCTCCGCCGGTCGCCCGCGTCCAGCAGCGGGACCAGCCTGTCGGCCCCGTAGGTGCCGTGCGTGACCTTGCCGTCGGCGCCGACGACCTGCACGATCGTGCCGTCCTGCGTGGTGATCGGATCGGTCAGCGTGCCGCTGTCGGCCTGCGCGCGTACCGCCTGCGCGTGCTGTTGCGTGGTCTCGTCCACCGTGTCCATCAGGGACCTGCCGAGCACGATCATCAGTACCGAGGCCGACGCCGCGAACACGAGGGTGAGCCCCACCACCGACAGCGCCGTCAGCCTGAAGCGCAGGCTCTTGCGCCGCCACCATTCAGCCACCGTCGCCGGCCAGCCGGTAGCCCGCGCCCCGCACGGTCTGCAACGCGTTCCTGCCGAACGGGCCGTCGATCTTGCGTCGCAGGTAGCCGACGTACACCTCGACCACGTTCGGATCGGTGTCGAAGGTGTCCCACACGTGCTCCAGGATCTCCGCCTTCGACACCACCTCGTCGTGGCGGCGCATCAGGTACTCCAGCAGCGCGAACTCCCTGGGGGTCAGTTCCACCGACTCCTCGCCCCGCTGCACCCGCCGTCTCGCCGGGTCCAGCGACAGGTCGCCCGCCGTGAGCACCGCGGGACGCCGCCCCGCGTCGCGCCGCAGCAGCGCGCGCAGCCTGGCCACCAGCACCACGTAGGAGAACGGCTTGGTGAGGTAGTCGTCGGCGCCGAGGTCGAGCCCGTCGGCCATGTCGTACTCGCCGTCCTTGGCCGACAGCATGAGGATCGGCACCCAGTTCTCCTCCGCGCGCAACCGCTTGCACACGTTGTAGCCCGACAGCCTGGGCAGCATGATGTCGAGCACCACCACGTCGTAGTCGCCGTGCCGGGCCAGGTGCAGGCCCTCCTCGCCGTCGTGGGCGAGATCCACGGCGAACCCCTCGGCCTGCAGCCCCCGCTGGAGGGCGGCGGCCATCCGCCGTTCGTCCTCGACGACCAGAACTCTCATAGGGCACATAGTGCACCATCTGCGCTGAGAGGCCTCTCAGCTCGTCTCAGGATCGCCACAGCACTCCTCACGCACTGTTGAGACGTAAGCAATACCGTGAAGGAGTGAGATGTCCAGAGGCAAGCTCGTGAGGTGGGGCGTCCCTGTCGCGGCCGTCGCCGTGATCGGCGCGGCCATCGGCGCCGGCCCGGTGATCGCCGCGGTCAGCGGGGACCCTGTCCTGCCCGAACGCTCGGCGCAGCAGCTGCTGGCCGACGCGGCCGCGGCGGTGCAGAAGGACGGCCTGCCCCCGATGTCGGGGACCGTCCTGGAAACCGCCTCCCTCGGCCTTCCCGCCCTCCCGCAGGGCGCGGCCACCGCTTCCCCGCTCAGCCTGCTGTCGGGTTCCCACGAGGCGAAGGTCTGGTACGGCTCCCGCGACCAGTTCAGGCTGGCCGTGCCGGGGCCCATGAACGAGACCAACGTCATCGTGAACGGCGACCAGACGTGGCTGTGGGAGAGCCAGACCAACAAGGCCACCCGGATCAAGCTGGCGCCGGGCGCCACCGACCGGCCGGACAGGACGCAGGTGCCGAGCGCCCCCGCGATGACCCCGCAGCAGGCCGCCGAGCAGTTGCTGTCCAAGGTCGGCGAGCACAGCGTGGTCAGCGTCACCAACACCACCCAGGTGGCCGGGCGCTCGGCCTACGAGCTGGTGCTCGCGCCCAAGGAGGGCGGCTCGCTGATCCAGGACATCCGTCTGGCGCTCGACGGGGAGACCTACGTCCCGCTGCGCGTGCAGGTGTACGCCAAGGGGTCGGCCGAGCCCGCCTTCGAGGTCGGGTTCACCCAGGTCACCTTCTCCGCCCCCGCGCCTGAGAACTTCACCTTCACCCCACCGGCCGGCGCCAAGGTGGAGGAGAAGACGCTCAGCGCCCCCAAGGAGGCACAGCAGCGGAGGGAGGACTTCCGCGAGGGCGACGTCAAGACCGTCGGCGAAGGCTGGACCACGGTCGCGGTCCTCCCCGTCCCCAAGGCCGACGCGCCCCGGTCCACGGCCGAGTCCGGCGGGCAGGAGGCGCCGTCGCTCGAGACCATCCTGCGATCCGCCACCCCGGTGAGCGGGCCGTGGGGGAGCGGCAAGCTGATCAAGACCAAGCTGGTCAGCGCGCTGTTCACCGACGACGGCCGCCTGCTGGTCGGCGCGGTCACCCCGGAGGAGCTCACGAAGGCGGCAGGCGCCAGGTGAGCATGACGCTGGAAGCGGGGGCGCCCTTCGGGGCGTCCCCGCCCTCCGACGACCACGCGATCGTCACGGAGGGCCTGACCAAGCGCTTCAAGGGCGGGCAGATCGCGGTCGACGCCCTCGACCTGACCGTGCCGCGCGGCTCGGTCTACGGCTTCCTCGGCCCCAACGGGTCGGGCAAGACCACCACCATCCGCATGCTGCTCGGCCTGGTCGCCCCCACCTCCGGCACCTTCACGGTGGTCCCGCTACCGCGGGTCGGCGCGCTGGTCGAGGGTCCGGCCTTCTACCCCTACCTGTCGGGCGAGGCCAACCTGCTGCGCTACGACGCCGCAGATCCGACCGCGTCGGGCCGCACGGCCCGTACCAGGGTCACCACCGCGCTGGAACGCGTGGGACTGTCGGCCGCCGCGGGCAAGCGCTACCGCAACTACTCCCTCGGCATGCGTCAGCGCCTGGCCATCGCCGCCGCCCTGCTCGGCCCGCGCGAGCTGCTCATCCTCGACGAGCCGACCAACGGGCTCGACCCGCAGGGCACCCGCGAGGTCCGCACGCTGGTCAAGGAGATCGCCTCCGACGGCACCACCGTGTTCGTCTCCTCGCACCTGCTCGCCGAGGTCGAGCAGATGTGCACGCACGCGGCGATCATGCGCACCGGCAGGCTCGTCGCCCACGGCACCATCGCGTCGCTGAGCGGCGGCCGCGCCCCGCGCCTGCGGGTGGAGACGCCCGACGGGGCGGATGCCGCACGTGTGCTGCGCGGGCTCGGCCTGACGGCCGTCGCCCACGAAGGGCCGGAGGTGAGCGCCGAACTCGGCGGACACGCCCCCGAACGTCTCAACGCCGCGCTGGTCGAGGCCGGCGTTGCCGTCAGGGGCCTGTCGGTCGTACGGCCCAGCCTGGAAGAGGTCTTCGTCGGCCTGACAGGGGAGGGGTTCGATGTCGAAGGTTGAGCCTGAGGTCGCGCAGGAAGCGCCGGTCTCACGCGGCGCCAGGAGGACGCCGGGGCTCGTGCCGGTGAGCGAGTCGAGGCGCACCGCCGAGCACGGCCCGCGCGCCGACCTGCCTGAAGCCGGGCCGAGCGTCCCCGCCCGTCACGACCGGGCGGCTGCGGCGACGGGGCCCGCGGGCGCGTTCCTCAGGATGCTCGGCTCCGAGCTCGGCCTGACCTTCCGCAGGCCGCGCAACGTGGCCATGCTCGCCGTCCTCACCGCCGTCCCCGTCGTCATCGGCGTGGTCCTGCGCCTGCTGGGCGACGACATGTCCGACGGGCCGGGCGGCATCATCCAGCAGGTCACGGGCAACGGCTTCTTCCTGGCGTTCATCTCGCTGAGCGTGCTCGTCCCGCTGCTCATGCCGGTCGCCGTCTCCGTCGTGGCGGGTGACGCGCTCGCCGGCGAGGCCGCCGGAGGCACGCTGCGCTACCTGCTGGCGGCGCCCGCGGGCCGTACCAGGCTGCTGGCGGTCAAGTACCTCAACGCTGTGCTGTTCTGCCTGGCCATCGCCGCGGCCGTGGCGCTCGCGGCGCTGGTCACCGGCCTGCTGCTGTTCCCCGCGGGGCCGGTGACGCTGCTGTCGGGCGTCGCGATCCCGCTCGGCGACGCGCTGCTGCGCATGCTGATCGTCATCGGCTACGTCACGCTCGGCATGGCCGCGCTGGCGGCGGTCGCGATCGCGCTGTCGACGCTGACCGAGGTCCCGATCGGGGCCATCGCCGCGACCGTCGTGCTGGTCATCACCACGCAGGTGCTGCGGGCGATCCCCCAGCTCGACGTCATCCAGCCGTACCTGCTGCCGAACTGGTGGGACGACTTCGACGCGGTCCTGCGCGATCCGATCGCCTTCGACGACCTCACCTCGGGGCTGCTGACCTTCGGCGCCTACATCCTGCTGTTCGGGTCGTTCGCCTGGGCCCGCTTCACCAGCAAGGACATCACCTCCTGACGGCCGGCGGCCGGGGCGGGAGACCCTCCCACCCCGCCACCGTCCCGTGCGGTCGCCGCCGGCCGGGACCCCGGGCGTCATCGTCCCGGAAGCCCCCTGGCAGCGGAGGTCTCAGGCGCTGCGGCGGCGCAGCCCCAGGAAGCCGATCACCACGCCGACGATCCCCACGATCAGCCCAGCTCCGCCGAGCAGGCGGGCCGTCCCATCGGACGACGAGCCCGAGCCGGCCGCCATCGGCGCCACCGACGGGGCCGCGGGCGAGGCGGCCGGCGGCGCCGAGGGCGTGGCCGACGCCGTGCCGTGGTGGTCATCGTCGGCCGAGGCGGGCGTGAGCTTCAGCGTCGGCGCGGGCCGCTCCGCCTCCGTGCCGTCCGCCTTCGGCTCGTCGGCCCACTTCACGACCTCCCCGCCCGAGTAGGTCTGCGTCGTGGGGAACATCAGCCGGTCGGTGTCGGTCGGCAGCTGCCCCATCGACACCTCGAACTCCTGGAATTGGCCCGGCTTGATCTCGCCCCCCGACCAGACGACCTTGGTGACCGCCTCGGTCAGGTCGCCGTACTCGGTCTTCACCGGCTTGGGCAGCTTGCCCTCGGTGACCTTGACCTCCCAGCCGGGCACCGGCTTGACCGAGACGAAGGCCAGCGGGTGGTCGACGGGGAAGGACACCTCGATCTTGGTGGTCGAGGCGTCGTCCCGCTCGTTCGGCACGCGGAAGGCGACCTTGGTGAAGCCGCCCTGCTCGGCGGTGCCGGGGTTGACGGTGACGTGGGCGAGGGCGGGGATCGCCAGACCGAGGGACAGGGCGGTGGCGGCGGCGAGGACGGCCGCCGTACGGCGGAACTTGGACATGCGGAAACTCCACTTGACTGGGAAAGAAGGAAAGGGAAGAGGGCGTCAGCGGGCGGGAAGTGGAGGACCGCGCCTGCTGACGATGTGGCGGAGGAGCACGCCGCCTGAGGCGACGCGGACGGCCGTGCGCACCGGCGCCCGCAGTACCGCGGCCATGGAGGGCAGCGGCGGCAGCAGCCTGATCAGGCGGCGCCCGAGACGGCGCAGCAGCGACCAGAGCGCGGCCTCGCCGCGGGCCAGCCACCAGCCGGTGATGAGCGTCACCGTCAGGTGCGCCAGCAGCATGCCCAGGCTCTCACCGAGCCCCGAGCCGTGGCCCGACCCGTCCTGCCCGTGGGCCAGAGTGAGGACGGCGCCCGTGCCGTCGAGGCCGAACAGCTCGTGCAGCCCCGCCTGCAGCGCCACGAGCGTGACATTGATGGTGGAGGTCGAGCGCTCCCTGCCCGACAGGGTCAGCGCCACCAGCATGACGATGGCACCGCCCAGGCCGAACGCCCAGGTGGCCGGGCCCGTGCCGCCGGCCGCGCTGTGGCCGAGGGCGGCCAGCAGCACGCAGACGGCGGAGAAGGCCGCCGCCCGCGTCAGCCGCAGGGGGAGATTGGCGCGCATGGGTGACCATATGTTCTCACGGCGGCGGTGCCGCCGAGGGGCGGTGGGTTTCTTCGGGCCGCCTTCACTCTCAGTTCATGACTTTGTCGGAACCATCGCCGCTCACTCCATTAACGTCTATTTCGGTCTGCTCCCTAATGAAGACGGGTACCGGAACATGCGCACAATGGCGACGCTCACCTTGGCGGCCACCTTCACCCTCGGGATGTTCTCCTCCTCCGTGGCGGCGGCCGAACCGGACAAGGCGCCACGGGAGATGCCGACCGAGATCTACGGCGGGGCCTGGCCCTCGGGCCACGTCCAGGGCATCGCCGTCGACCAGCGGAAGGGATTCATGTACTTCTCCTTCACCAACCTCCTGGTGAAGACCGACCTGCGGGGCACCCCCGTCGGATCGGTGTCCGGCTTCACCGGCCACCTCGGCGACCTGGACTTCAACGAGCAGGACGGGCGGGTGTACGGGTCCCTGGAGTACAAGGAGCAGGAGTCGTTCTACATCGCCGTCTTCGACGTCGACCGGATCACCAGGATGGACATGGACGCCCAGTCCAGCGACGTGGTGAGCACGGTCTACCTGAAGGAGGTCGTGGACGACTACGTCGCGGACATGAACGGCGACGGCACCTTCGACGGCAACGTCGCCGACACGCCGGACCACCGGTACGGCTGCAGCGGCATCGACGGCGTGTCGTTCGGCCCCGAGTTCGGCAGGAGGCACGGCAGGCAGCGGCTCACCGTCGCCTACGGCGTCTACTCCAACGTCGGCCGCCAGGACAACGACCACCAGGTCATCCTGCAGTACGACGTGCGGGACTGGAAGAAGTACGAGCGGCCGCTCACCGAGAGCGCCCCGCACAGGAGCGGTCCCGGCAAGGTCGACGGCAAGTACTTCGCCTACACGGGCAACACCACCTACGGCGTGCAGAACCTGGAGTACGACCCCCACACCGGCAACTGGATGATGGCCGTCTACAAGGGCGTCAAGCCGCAGTTCCCCAACTACTCCTTCTTCGTCGTCGACGGTGGCCGGCCCCCCAGGACCGGCCCCGTCGTGGGCCAGCCCACCCCCGAGACCGGCAAGCTCCTCAGCCTGGCGCCCGCCGGACTCCAGCACGAGGCCTCCGGTGTCCGCGGCTGGGAGTTCGGCGGCCAGTACGGCCTGGCCGCGCTCGGCGACGGCCGCTTCTACGTCTCCAAGGCGGGGACCCTCACGGAGGGCGGGGTCACCAAGCAGACCAGCCACGCCCAGCTCTACCGCTGGACGGGCCAGGCGCCGACCCCGTTCGAGAGGATCGGCTAGCGGCTACGTGATGTCATACGGCTCCGGCCAATGCCTGGCTCAAATATCTGGTTTGTCGCTATGGTCGGGGCCGAGGTGATGTTTGTGCGGCATTTTGCTGGTTTGCTACTCGGCGTGATCGTGACCGGCGCCCTGCTGGTCGGAGGAGGCTGGGCAGTCCAGCAGGCGTTGATGATCGCGCCTGGAACGGCCGCCCCGGCCGCGGGGCCGAAGCTGTGGATCGCGCTCGGCGCCATGGCGGTGATCGGCCTGGTGGTCGGGTTGGTGGTGGCGGGCAGGGTGTCGCCGCTGGCCACGTTCGTGCCCTCGCTGGTGCTGCTGGCGTGGACGGTCGTCTACGCGCTCGACGTCAACAGGGCGCTGTCGTTCGTTCCCGACGAGCCCTCCATGCACCAGATCGTGCTGGAGGCGGGCGCGGGCAGCAGGACACTGCTCACGACCGGCGTCTACGCCATGCTCGGCGTGGCGTTGTTCCTGCCGGTGCTGATGCCGTCCCGCTGGGCCGGCCGGCGGGACGACATGGACGACGAGTACGACGAGAGCGAGCAGAGCGGCTACTACTGACCCGCGCGCGTGTAGAGCCTGGTCACGACCTCCTCGATGGTCTCGTCCGGCGCGGTGGCCATCAGGTCGCCGAGTGAGCCGTCGAAGGCCAGCCTGCCGTGGTCGATCAGCATCACCCTGCGGCACAGGCGTTCGATGTCGCCGAGGTCGTGTGTGGTCAGCAGCACGGTGGTGCCGCGCTCGGCGTTCACCTTCAGCAGGAACGCGCGGATGCTGTTCTTGCTGACCACGTCGAGTCCGATCGTGGGCTCGTCGAGCACCAGCACGTCGGGCGCGTGCAGCAGCGCGGCGGTCAGGTCGCCGCGCATGCGCTGGCCGAGGCTGAGCTGGCGCACCGGCGTGCGCATGAACCCGGCCAGGTCGAGGGTCTCCACCAGCTCCTCGAGCCGCCCGGCGAACACCTTGCGATCTACTTTGTAAAGGAGCCGGATCAGTTCGAAGCTGTCCCTCAACGGCAGGTCCCACCACAGCGTCGTCCGCTGCCCGAACACCACCCCGATCCGCCTGGCCAGCGCGGTCCTCCTGCGCGACGGATCGAGGCCCGCCACGCGGACCCTGCCGGAGGTGGGGGTGAGGATCCCGCACAGCATCTTGATCGTGGTCGACTTGCCCGCGCCGTTAGGGCCGAGGTAGCCGACGAACTCACCCGGCGCCACGCTGAAGGACAGGTCCTTGACGGCGTGCACGACCGTGCGCCTGACCTTGAACGAGCGCCCCGCGCCCTCCAGTTGGATCATCTCTAACTCCCCGTCGATCGGTAGCGGCGAAGGCCCTGGCGCCAGGCGAAGGCGGCCGTCAGGGCAAGGAGCAGGGCCGCGACGGGCCCGAGGAAACGCAGGAAGCCGGGCGTCCCGAAGGGGTCGTCCCTGCCCAGCACGTACAGGCCCGGCTGCCAGTTGACGAAGGCGAGCGGCAGCACGTAGGTCACTCCGGCCACCAGGTCGCGTCCGTAGACGCTGAAGGGGTACTGGGTGAGCTGGCCGCCGCCGTAGGTGAAGGCGTTGACCACCTCGGGGGCGTCGGTGAGCACGAACTGCGCGGCGCCCGCCAGCGTCCACAGTGACGCGAAGATGACCATCGCGGTGGCGATCATCACCGGGATCATCCACGCGCGCTCCCACGGCACGCCGACCCCGGCCAGCCCCGCGGCCAGGACCACGACGGCCTGCAGTACGCGGCCGATCCTGGTAGGGGTGAACCTGTCGGCGGCGGCCTGCACCCAGGCCGAGGCCGGCTTGACGAGCATCGTGTCCAGGGTGCCGGCCTTGATGTGCTGGCTGATCTTGTCGAGGTTGCCGACGCACATGTCGACCACGGAGAAGGCGGTGCCTGCCGCGCCGTACAGGAAGAGGACCTCGTCGCGGGTGAACCCGGCCAGCGCGGTGGTGTTGGCGAAGACGACCAGGATCACCGCGACGTCCACGGCCGCCATCAGGAAGCCGAAGGCGACCATGAGCGCGAAGGAGGCGGGGTAGGCGGCCGCGGCACGGGTCCACGTCCATACCAGCATGGCGTAGGTCCTAACCACCCTGGATCACCACCTTGTGCCTGATCGCATGGGTGCCGACCGCGCCGAGGGCGAGCAGTGCGGCCGCCCAGAGGGCCTGGAAGGGCACGGCGTCGAGGAGGCCGGCCTTGCCGAGGTAGACGTCGGCGGGCACCTGCGCCATCGCGGCCCAGGGCAGCGCGGCGGCCAGGTCGCCGAGCGGTCCTGGGAAGATCGTCAGCGGCAGCATCAAGCCGCTGAAGAACGTGGTGAGGACCAGCGACACCGTGGCCACGCCGCGGTCGTCGGCGAGCCAGCAGACCGACAGCGCCACCAGATAGCGCCAGGCGAAGCTGACCAGCACGCCGAGGGCGAAGCTGACGGCGAAGGCGGCCCACCGCCCCGGGTCCGAGGGCACGACGATGCCGAACACGAGCGCGCCGACGATCGTCGGCGGGACGCCGCGCACGAGGAAGAGGTAGGCGGCTCTGCCCAGGTCCTCCGACAGGGCCCAGGCCTGCAGGGAGGCGGGCCTGACGAGGTCGAGGGCGATGTCGCCGGTGCGGATGCGTTCGGGGATGGTCAGGCCGCCGCCGAACAGCTGCATCGGGCCGATGAAGGCCTGGGTGACGAAGCAGAAGGTGACGGCGTCGGTGACGTCGTAGCCCGCCAGTCCTGGCCTGACGTGCCAGAGCGCGATCAGGACGTAGGCGCGCAGGACGCCGAAGACGCTGTTGGTGAACGCGCCCGCCGCCGCTGCCCAGACGTAGGTGGCGTGTTTGCGGAAGCCGAGCCGGATGAGCCGGAGATAGAGGGAAATGGTGCGTCACCTCCGCAGAGTGATGGCATGACGACAGCCCGTGCCCGGAAGGGGGCACGGGTGTTCGGGGCGGTAATTATCCGCTCAGAGATCAGCGGTCGGCAAGCCGATAGACGAAGCGCAGACCCGACCAGGTGCTGTCGATGGCCGCGACCTTGTTGTCGACGAGACCCTGTGCTAGGCCGTACTGCCTGACGTGGTCGTCACTCAGGTCGGTCGGCACGCCGCTCGCCCGTTTGGGCCGGCACACCCACAGGCCGCCGTTCCTGACCAGCCGTGCCGCCGCCTTGCCGAACCGCTGGTGGAGGGTGGCCGCGTCGAGGCAGAAGAGCAGGACCACGTCGTACGGCTCTCGCCCAGGACGCCGGTGGTAGGCGGGCACGTCGAAGTCGGCGGGCGCGCCGACGGCGAGCACGCGATGGCCCGGTTTGATCCCCGGCTTCCGCGGCAGGGGCGTTCCGGAGTATCCGGCCATGCGTGAAGGGTCTCATACGGTCATCCGTGATTCACCGGAAACAGAAGAGTGACGTCCTTGTCGATAGAACGATCCTCTAGAGGGAATTGTTTAGGTGTGCGGCACGAGATCGACCTGGACGTCATCCCCGACTATCCGTTCAGCTGGCAGTCCCGAGCGCTCAACGGCCTGATGCGCGGCACCCTGAAGCCGGCCTCCAGCCTGCTCCTGCGTCACTCCCTGGCCATCACCGCCTGCTCCAGGCTCGGTGAGCTGGTCAGGCTGGTCCCGGTGCGACCGCCGAGCCACGTCGGCATCGTCCCGCACCGTTCGGGCGAGTGGGTGCGCGCGGGGCAGGGGCTCGACGAGCGCAAGGTGCTCCTCTACTTCCACGGCGGCGGCTACTTCAGCTGCTCGCCCGCCACGCACCGGCCGATCACCTGGCGGCTGTCGGTCGTGGCGCGCCGGCCCGTGTTCGCCCTCGACTACCGGCAGGGCCCCGTCCACTCGCTGGCCGAGTCGCTGCAGGACGCGCTCGACGCCTACGGCGAGCTGCTCGAACGCGGCCACGATCCCGCCGACATCCTGTTCGCGGGCGACTCGGCGGGCGGTCACCTCACGCTGGCCACCCTGCTCGCGCTGCGCGACCGCGGGCTGCCGCTGCCGGCCGCGGCCATCTGCCTGTCACCGTGGACTGATCTGAGTGACACCCCGCGCAGGGCCAACCGCTGGGAGGACCCGATGCTGCCGGCCGGCCGGGTCGAGTGGCTGGCCAGACGGTGGACGTCGGGCCTCGATCCGCGCGACCCGCTCGTCTCACCCGTCTTCGGCGACTACACCGGGCTGCCGCCGTTGATGATCGTCACAGGCTCGACCGAGGTGCTGCGGGACGAGGGCCGCCGAGTGGCGCTGCGCGCCCGCGAGGCGGGCGTGCCGGTGACCTACGAGGAGTGGCCGCGGATGCCGCACGTCTTCGCGATCCTGGCCGACGTGCTGCCCGAAGCGCGCCTGGTCTACCGGCACATGGCCCGCTTCCTGTCCGCCGTGCGCGGCTCGGGCGAGGAATCTTCTCTCGCGGCATGACGTTCCAGCTGTAGGTTAGGTGTGCCTAACTACAGCTGGAGGGTTCATGACGGAACACAGGGGCGTCGTGCTCAGGACCGAGCGGCTCACCCCGCACATGGTGCGGGTGGTGGTCGGCGGGGAGGGAATGCGCGGCTTCGCCACCGAAGGGTTGACCGACCACTACGTGAAGCTGGTCTTCCCCTACGAGGGGGTGGAGTACCCGACGCCGTTCACCGTGGCGAACTGCCGGGAGAGCGTGCCGCGCGAGCACTGGCCGAGACTGCGCACCTACACCGTGCGCGCATGGGACGCGGCTGCCAAGGAGTTGACGCTCGACTTCGTGGTGCACGGCGACGAGGGTCTGGCGGGCCCGTGGGCCGTGGCCGCGCGCCCCGGCGACGTGATCCACATGATCGGCCCAGGTGGAGGCTACGCGCCGAGCCCCGAGGCGGACTGGCATCTGCTGGCCGGCGACGAGAGCGCGCTTCCGGCGATCGCCGCCTCGCTCGAGGCGCTCGCCCCGGGCGCGAAGGCGTACGTGTTCATCGAGGTCGAAGGCCCTGAGGACGAGCAGAAGCTCGACGTTCCCGTGACCTACCTGCACCGTGCGGGCGCGCCGTACGGCAGCAGGCTCGTGGAGGTGGTTCGCACCCTCGACTTCCCCGAGGGCAGGGTGCACGCCTTCGTCCACGGAGAGGCCGCCTTCGTCAAGGAACTGCGCAGGCTCCTGCGCGTGGACAGGAAGATCCCGCTCGACCAGCTGTCGATCTCCGGCTACTGGCGGCTCGGCGTCGACGACGAGGGCTGGCGCGCGGTCAAGAAGGACTGGAACCGTCAGGTCGAGACCGAGGAGAGCGCCGCCCTCGGCGCGTGAGCCTCACCGCCCTCTCGTCTTACCTGAAAGCCCAGGTACCTCACTTCTTTCTCACTGCCGGGGAAGATTCGCCTTACCTTCGATACCCCTTGTGACAGTCCTGGGGAAATGCCTCGCCCGATCCGGTCACAGTGTGCTGTGGCCGTGTCCCAGCGCAGGAGAGGCGACCCCCGGATGGCACGTGGTTCGAGCGGCATGCCACCAGGCGTGCGACCGCTGACGGTGGGCGACCCCGTGATCATCGGCAGATACCTGCTGCTCGGGCGCCTGGGAACCGGCGGGATGGGCGTGGTCTACCTGGCCGAGCACCCCCGTGGCGGGTTCGTGGCGCTGAAGACCCCGCACGCCGTCCATCTCAAGGACGCCACTCTTCGCGCCAGGTTCGCCGAAGAGGTGACGTTCTCGCGCAGGGTGGTCCCGTTCTGCACGGCGGCCGTGATCGAGGACGGCACCGACCGCGACCGCCCCTACCTCGTCTGCGAGTACATCCCGGGGCCCGCGCTGTCGCAGGTCGTGGTCGCGCGCGGCCCGCTGACCCCAGACCTCGCCTACGGGGTGGCGCTCGGCGTGGCTGCCGGACTGGTCGCCGTGCACGACGCGGGGCTGGTTCATCGTGACCTCAAACCGGGCAACGTGTTGCTGTCGCCGGACGGGCCGCGCGTCATCGACTTCGGCATCGCCCGCGACGTCGACACCGCGGCGGCCCACACGCAGGCGGGTCAGGTGATGGGCAGTCCCGGCTGGGTGGCGCCCGAGCGGCTGACCGGCGGGGCCGCGCTGCCTGCCTCCGACGTGTTCGCCTGGGGATGCCTGATCGCCTTCGCCGCCACCGGCTACCACCCGTTCGGCACCGGTGAGGCCGACGTGCTGACCAGGCGCATCATGCTTGAGCCCGCGCGCGTCGAAGGTGTGCCCGCGCTGCTGCGGCCCGCGGTGGAGGCGTCGCTGGCCAAGGATCCAGCCGAGCGGCCCACCTCGGTCGAACTGCTGCGGGCCTTACTGGCCGCGGGCGGCGTGGGCGACCCATGGGACCTGCGCGAGGCGGTCGCCAGGGTGCTGGCGGAGATCTGGACGCCGGTGCCGTACCCGCCGGGCGGCGGCAGGGTGCGCCTCGCGGACGTGCCCCGGGAAGGGGCCGAGACGGAGACGCCGGGTCCATCGGCACGCCGGCGGCGGGCAAGGGCGGGGGCGCAGCTGTCGCACGCCAGCTTCGCGGCGCTGGCCACCGTCTCGATCGCGGCGCTGACGGTGGCCGCGGCCAGCGGGGGAGGAGGGGTACGGCTGGACGGCACCGGGCTGCCGGAGACCGTTCCCGTCGTCGTGCCGAACGGCACCGCGGGGTCCACGATCAATCCGATCACGCCGTCCAGGCGCCCGGCGGGGCCGTTCCCGGCCGGGCCGTCGATCACCCCGACCGTCGTCATCACCCACACCAGGACGGTGGAGCCATCGAAGCTGCGGCCGACGCGCTCGGAGTCGGAGGAGCGGACGTGGTCCGAGCACCGCGGCAGGTCGCCGGATCCGCCGGGCAACGGCGACCCGGGCGACTGCGTCAACCCCGCGGGCAGGAAGCGGGCGAGGGACTGCCCGCAGCCGTCCTCCAGCATCACGACGATCCCGCAGGAGGGGCCGGGGGAGACGCCCGATCCCACGGCGTCGGTGTCCGTCACCCCGACCGATCAGGTGTCGCAGACGCCCACCGGGTCGTCGTCGGGCTGACGCGGAGGCGGGTGCGGGGTTTCGCGGTTCAGGGCGGGGCCGGACAGCCGGATGCCCCGGCCCCGCGGGCGCGCGGGGCCGGGGCGGTCGCCGGGGAACCCTCCCATGCCCTAGGAGGAATCGGCGAGTCTCGGGCGGCTCAGTGGGCGAACTGCTCCTCCTCGGTGGAGCCCTTGAGCGCGGTCGTCGAGGAGTCGGGCGCGATCGCCGTGCTGACCAGGTCGAAGTAGCCGGTGCCGACCTCGCGCTGGTGCCTGGTGGCGGTGTAGCCGCGCTCCTCGGCCGCGAACTCGGCCTCCTGCAGTTCGACGTAGGCGGTCATGCCGTCGGCCGCGTAGCCGTGCGCCAGGTTGAACATGGAGTAGTTGAGCGAGTGGAAACCGGCCAGCGTGATGAACTGGAACTTGTACCCCATGTGCCCGAGCTCGCGCTGGAACTTGGCGATCGTGGAGTCGTCCAGGTGCTGCTTCCAGTTGAACGAGGGCGAGCAGTTGTAGGCGAGCATCTGGTCGGGGTACTTCGCCTTGATCGCCTCGGCGAACTCGCGGGCCACGTCGAGGTCGGGCGTGGAGGTCTCCATCCACAGCAGGTCGGAGTAGGGGGCGTAGGACAGGCCGCGGTCGATGCAGGCCTCGACGCCGTTGCGGACCCGGTAGAAGCCCTCGGCGGTACGGTCACCGGTGGTGAAGCGCTGGTCGCGTGGGTCCACGTCGCTGGTCAGAAGCGTCGCGGCCTGTGCGTCGGTCCGCGCGATGATCAGTGAGGGGACGCCCGCCACGTCTGCCGCCAGGCGGGCGGCGTTGAGGGTCTTGATGTGCTGGCCGGTCGGGATCAGCACCTTGCCGCCGAGGTGGCCGCACTTCTTCTCCGAGGCGAGCTGGTCCTCCCAGTGCACGCCCGCGGCACCCGCCGCGATCATGCCCTTCATCAGCTCGAAGGCGTTCAGCACGCCGCCGAAGCCCGCCTCGGCGTCGGCCACGATCGGAGCGAGCCAGTGGGTCTCGTCCGACCCCTCCGACCAGGTGATCTGGTCGGCGCGCAGCAGCGCGTTGTTGATGCGGCGCACGACTGCGGGGACCGAGTTGGCCGGGTACAGCGACTGGTCGGGGTAGGTCTGCCCGCCGAGGTTCGCATCCGCCGCCACCTGCCAGCCGGACAGGTAGATCGCCTTCAATCCCGCCTTCACCTGCTGCACGGCCTGGTTTCCGGTCAGCGCGCCGAGCGCGTGCACGTAGTCCTCGGTGTGCAGCAGGTCCCACAGCCGTTCGGCGCCGAGTCTGGCCAGCGTGTGCTCCTCCTGCACGCTGCCGCGGAGCCTGATGACGTCCTCGGCGGTGTAGGTGCGCTCGGTGCCCTTCCATCGGGGGTCGTTCTTCCAGTCGTGCCGCAGCTGCTCAGCCGCTCCCTTGAGGCGATCGTTCATTTTTCACTCCTTTGTCGTCCCCTGGGGTGCTTGCACCGAGTGTCTGCCCCGGTGCAGCCCTTCCAGTAGGGTTCGCATAGGAGAAGAACGATGAAATTTCCGACTAGGAGCATACTGGCGAGTATTCGATAGAGAAGAAATCGCGACTTTTCTCTATGGACTAGACCAATGTGGGTCCGTGCCCGGCTCGTCTGCCGCAGGGCGCGGTCGATTCGCGAGTGACTGCCGGCTTCGGGCCGATCTGAGGCGCACGGCGCAGCTGGCTATAGAAAAAGGGTGATTCTTCCGCCTATGATGCGCACATGGCCCCCTTGCTCGGCGAAGAACCGCTTTCTTTGACGCAGGAGCTCGATCTCATCGCCTTCGGCCAAAGGCTGCGTCACCTGCGCAAACAACGCGGACTGACCCTGTCCGACCTGGGCGGGCGTGTCAGCAGAGCGCCCAGCCAGCTCTCCCTGCTGGAGAACGGCAAGCGCGAGCCCAAGCTGTCGCTGCTCAAGTCGCTGGCCACCGCGCTCAACGTGCCGGTCGAGGAGCTGCTGCGCCGCCAGCCGCCCAACCGCCGCGCCCAGCTGGAGATCGCGCTAGAGGAGGCCCAGCGCGACCCGCTCTACGCGGGGCTCGGCCTGCCGCGGCTGAAGGTCTCCGCCCGCGTGCCCAACGACGTCCTCGAACACATCCTCGGCCTGTACGGCGAGCTGCGCGCCAGGCAGGCCCGCGGCACCGCCACCCCCGAGGAGGCCAGAGCCGCCAACGCCGAGCTGCGCCGCAGACAGCGCGAGCAGGGCAACTACTTCCCCGACATCGAGAAGGCGGCCGCCGCCGCCCTCGCCGCCGTCGGCTACCGCACGGGCGCGCTGTCCCAGAGCACGATCCAGGCGCTCGTCACCCATTTCGGGTACACCGTCCACACCGCGCAGGACCTGCCGCGCTCCGTCCGCTCCATCACCGACCTGCGCAACCGTCGCATCTACGTCAAGCACGAGCAGCTCGGCATGCACACCCCGCGCACGATCCTGCTGCAGACCCTCGGACACCTCGCGCTCGGCCACGGCAAGCCACGCGACTTCGCCGACTTCCTGCTGCAGCGCACCGAGGCCAACTACTTCGCCGCCGCCGTCCTCGTGCCCGAGCGCTCGGCCACCCAGTTTCTGCAGGAGGCCAAGCAGGACCGCGCCCTGTCGGTGGAGGACCTGCGCGACGTCTTCGCCGTCTCCTACGAGATGGCCGCCCACCGCTTCACGAACCTGGCCACCCACCACCTCGACCTGGTCTGCCACTTCGTCCGCAACGACGCGGGCGGCACGATCTACAAGGCGTACGAGAACGACGGCATCGTCTTCCCCGCCGACGAGCAGGGCGCCATCGAGGGCCAGCGCATGTGCCTGCAGTGGTCGGGCCGCCAGGTCTTCCAGTCACCCGACAGGTTCTCGGTCTTCTACCAGTACTCCGACTCGCCGACCGGCACCTACTTCTGCGTCGCCCACGTCGACCCCTCCCGCGAACGGGACTTCGCGATCACCCTGGGCGTGCCGTACAGGGAGTCGCGGTGGTTCCGCGGGCGCGAGACGACCAACAGGACCCGCTCGAACTGCCCGACCGGCGACTGCTGCCGCCGCCCTCCCACCGAGCTGGCCCAGCGCTGGGAGGGCTACGCCTGGCCCTCGGCGCGTGCCAACTCCCACGTGCTGGCCGCGCTGCCGCCCGGCTCGTTCCCCGGCGTGGACGAGGCCGACGTCTACACCTTCCTCGAACGGCACGCCACTCAGGCCTAGCGCGCCCTCCAGGCCAGATACCGCGCGGGAAGGCAGATCGAGCACGGGCGGTATCCCGCCGCGACGGCCGTGGCCTCATCGGCGAAGAACACCCGGTGCCGCACGTAGCCGCCCCTGGCGATCGCCCGCAGCGCCGAAGGGCAGTCCAGGCGCCCGTACAGGCGGCCGCCGCGGTGCCCGCCCAGCGCGCCGGGAGTCTCGCTCCGGTACGGCCTGCCGTCCCCGCCGGTCAGCGTGAACATCAGGCCGCGTCGTGGAAGACCAGACCGAGCGTGTGCCGCAGGCCACGCCTCACCGTGCTGACACCGTGCCTGACCGGTGAGGCCGACCAGCCGCGCGAGGAACGCACCGGCCGGTCCCTGGTCGTGAAGATCAGCCCGTGCCCCTGCGGCAGCAACGTCACCGTGCCCCGCGACTGCGCCCTCGGCCGCTGCTCGACCAGCAGGAACTCCCCGCCGTCGTAGTCCGCGCCCGGCTCGTTCAAGCCGACCACGACCTGCAGGGGGAACACCAGATCCCCGTACAGGTCGCGGTGCAGCGCGTTCCAGTCGCCGTCCCTGTAGCGCAGCAGGATCGGGGTGGACTTCCGCTGCCCCGCCCTGTGACACATCTCCAGCCACTCGGCCAGCGTGTCAGGCCACGGCGCCGGGCGGCCGAGCCTGGCCGCCCAGTCCCTGGCGATCGGCAGCAGCCTGGGGTAGAACGCCTGCCGCAACTCCTGCACCAGGTCGGGGAACGGCCGGTCGAAGTAGCGGTACTGGCCCCTGCCGAACCGGTAGCGCTCCATGTCGATCGTCGACCGGAAGCGCGCCACCTCGTCGTACAGGCCGGCGATCTCGCGGCACTCGGCGGCGGTGAGGATCGGCCCGGTCAGCGCGCAACCATGGGCGTCCATCTCCTCGGCCAGGCCGGCCCAGTCGGCCTTCTCCACCCGCTCGGATGGCTTGGACATGATGCTTCTCCTTCATCTCGGGCATATCCGGCGTGCCGGCTCAGTGCCCTGTGCCGGCTCAGTGCCCTGTGCCGGCTCGGTGCCCCGTTCTCGGTGCTCTGTCCGGCTCGGTGCTCTGTCCGGCTCTGTGCTCTGTGCCGGTTCAGACGAACAGCGGCTGCAGCGCGCCCTCGTGAGTCAGCAGGAACCGCTTGCGCTCCACGCCGCCCGCGTAGCCGGTCAGCGACCCGCTCGCGCCGATCACCCGGTGACACGGCCTGACAATCAGCAGCGGGTTGGCGCCGATCGCCCCTCCCACCGCGCGGATCCGGTCGCGCGGGACTTCGAGCTGCTCAGCGAGCCTGCCGTATGTGGTCGTCACGCCGTACGGCAGGCCGTCCAGCGCCGCCCACACGCGTTCCTGGAACGCGGTGCCGCGCCGGACCAAGTCCAGCTCGAACCCGGTGCGCTCGCCTGCGAAGTACTCGCCGAGCTGACGCTCCACCTCGGCGAACGCCTCCGGGTCCGGCTCGCCCTCCCTGACGGCTCCCATGTCGGTGAACGACACGGACACCAGGGCGAGCCCGCCTCTCGCCGCCTCCGACCTCTCCCCGACCAGCAGCAACTCGCCGGCGGGGCTGTCGAACGTGGTGTAGATGCTCATGGTCCGCACCTCCTTCGTGGTGTCTTCGTTGTGTAGAACACCGGAAGGCACCGAACGGTTCAGCGGTTTTCGGACGTCGTGCTGCGCGACTCCCGCACCGGCCGCGCACGACCAGGGAACCCGCCTCATGAAGGTCCCCCCAGCCTGCCACGGACCCGCCACCGGGCCCCTTCCCCCGGACCCGCCACCGGGCCGCCCCCTGGCCTGGACCGCCCCTGGACACGCTCACGGACCCTCCGCCGGGCACGCCGCTGGACCGGCCCCCCGGACTAGCCGCCGGACCCGTCCCCGGACTGCCGGCCGGACCCGTCCCCGGACCGGCCCTGGACTGGCCCTGGGCACGCCCTCGGACCCTCCGCGGGGCACGTCCGGAGTCGCCATCGAACGCGCCGCCGGACCCCTCGCCGGATACGCCCAAGGATCTGCCCTCGGAGCCTCTGCCGGGCACGCCCTCGGACCTGCCGCAGGGCGGCCCCGGACCCCCGCCGGATACGCCCGGGGATTTGCCCTCGGGACCTCTACCGGGCACGGACCTGCCGCAGGACCGGCCCCCGGACCCCTCGCGGGGGACGCCTACGGACCTGCCTTCGGACCCACCAGAGGGCCGCCGCCTGGACCCGGTGTAGGACCGGCCCCGGACCCGCCGGACCCCCTTGGGCCCGGCGTAGGACCGGCGTCCGAGACTCGGCGCAGGGCCTGTCCCGGACCCGTCGCCGGGGACGCCCTCCGGGCATGGCGCACCCGTCGTCCGGTCACCCCGGCCCGGGACTCTAAGCTGATGACCGGTGACAATGACGGGGGAGGGGTCTGTGCTGCCTGAGGTAGAGGCGTGGCTGCGGAGCCGTACGTCCTCGGTCGCCGACTGGCCCCTCGACGCGCTGCTCGAACGGAAGGGCGCCACCACGATCAGCGTCGTCCTGCCCGCGCGCGACGAACGTGAGACCGTGGGCGAGATCGTGAGCGTGATCAGGCACGAGCTGCACGCCCTGGTCGACGAGGTGGTCGTCATCGACTCCCGCTCGACCGACGACACCGCGGCCGTGGCGGGACGAGCGGGCGCGGCCGTCCACGCCCAGGACGAGATCCTCCCCGACCTCAAACCCCTCGACGGCAAGGGCGAGGCGCTGTGGAAGTCGCTGGCGGTGACCTCAGGCGAGCTGCTGACCTTCATCGACGCCGACCTGCGCGACTTCCGAGCCTCCATGGTGACAGGACTACTCGGCCCGCTGCTGTCCGATCCGTCCGTGGCCTACGTCAAGGGCAGCTACGACCGCCCCCTGCTGGACGCCCCCACCGGCGGCGGAAGAGTGACAGAACTGGTGGCCCGCCCTCTCATCAACCTGCACTGGCCCGAACTTGCGGGCTTCGTCCAGCCGCTGGCGGGGGAGTACGCGGGACGCCGCTCCGCGCTCGAACGCGTCCCCTTCCTCACCGGCTACGGGGTCGAACTCGGCCTGCTCCTCGACCTGCACTCCATGGCGGGCCTCGACGCGCTGGCCCAGGTCGACCTGGGCTCCCGAGAGCACTCCCACCAGTCCACCGAGGCCCTCGGCGCCATGGCAGGGCAGATCATGCTGGCCGCCTGGTCCCGCCTGGAACGGCAGGGCAAGATGATCCCCCTCCACGAGCCTTCGGCGTGTCTTGCGCAGTTCCACCGGACGGAGACCGGCCACCAGGTGCTGGCGAGAAACGTCTCGATCGCCGAACGCCCGCCCATGATCACCCTGATGAACTGACCGCCGGGCCCGCATGCTCGGTGCCCTTTCCACTGAACTGACCGCCGGGCCCGCACGCTCGGTGCCCTTTCCACCGCTGTGCACTCACCGAAGGGCGGCCCGCACCGCCCCGGGGATCGCTGGCGACTTGTTCGAGCGCGTCTCGCGCGCATCGCTCCCGGACACCGCCGGCGAGCCGTCCAAGACGCGGCGCGCACCACACCTGGCCACGCCCGCCGCTCCGTTACACCCCGCCCGGTCTCACGCTCATGAGCCGCTTCCAACCGAACCATCACTGGTCCACCAGCGCCCCCGCGGATCGTGCGCGAGTGGCGTCCGAGGGTCGCGTCTGGGGTGGCGTCCGAGGGTCGTGTCCGGGGGTCCGCGTTCGCGGGCCGAGTCTGGGGGTGGCGTCCGAGGGTCGCGTCTGGGGGTGGCGTCTGGGGGTGGCGTCTGGGGGTGGCGTCCGAGGGTCGTGTCCGGTGGTCGCGTCCTCGGGTCCGCGTCTACCGGTCGCGCCGCCCAGGGGGGCCAAGCGCGGGCGGCGTGGATGACGCGGATGGCGCGGATGGGGCCGAGGTGCCGGGCATGCGGGCGAGCCGTACAGAATGGGCGCATGAGCAGATGGAACGAGCTGACCGGCGGAACCCTGGGCGAGACCTACGACAGCCGGTTCGCCGCGCTGGCCGCCGGCGGTACCGACGTCCATGGTGAGGCTCGTTTCTGCGCCGCCCTCGTCCCGCCGGGATCGCGGGTCCTCGACGCGGGGTGCGGCACCGGCAGGGTGGCGATCTGGCTGGCCGAGCAGGGCTACGACGTGGTGGGCGTCGACCTGGACGCCTCGATGCTCGCCGTCGCCGAACAGCGCGCCCCCGGCCTGACCTGGATCGAGGGCGACCTCGCCGACCTCGACCTCGCAGGCTCCTTCGACCTCGTCGTCGCGGCAGGCAACGTGATCCCGCTGCTCGCCGAAGGCACCGAGCCGCAGACCATCCGGAACCTCGCGAACGCGCTCACACCGGCAGGCGTCCTGGTGGCCGGTTTCGGGCTCGACGCCGGACATCTGCCGGTGCGACCGACCTTCACGCTCGACGACTACGACGCCTGGTGCGCGGCGGTGGGCCTGCGGCTGGACGAGCGCTTCGCCACCTGGGACGGCGAGCCGTACCGGAACGGGGGTTACGCCGTCAGCGTCCACCGCCGCTGACCGGTCAATCGCACCCCTCTGGTCAGTCGCCCCAGGTCAGGCGTCCCTTCGGTCGTGGCACCGCCCTCGGGGCAGGTGCCCGGCTCGGGTCAGCCGCCGCAGCTCGGATCACGCCGCGCTTGGGTCAGGCCACGTGCTGGGCTCAGGTCACGTGCTGGGTTCAGGCGCCGCCTTTGAGGGCGGCGGCGACGAAGGCGGCGATCTGGTCGCGTCCTGCCTCCGCGTCGTCCGCGTCGTCGCCCAGGATGATGCGTCCGAGCTGTGTCATCATCGACGGCCACAGGGCCAGTCCGGTCAGCGTGAACAGCAGCCGCGCCACCTCGGGCGAGGCCTCCCTGCCCAGCCCCTCGGCCAGCGATGAGGTCTTGCGGCCGCAGCGCGCCACCCGTGTCTCGAAGCCCGGCAGTTCGGGGCCGCGGAAGTTCAGCGCCTCCCACATCAGCAGCCGTACCAGGTCAGGGTGCTCCCGGTAGTAGT
Organism: Nonomuraea sp. bgisy101; assembly: GCF_057708945.1. Taxonomy (NCBI): domain Bacteria; kingdom Bacillati; phylum Actinomycetota; class Actinomycetes; order Streptosporangiales; family Streptosporangiaceae; genus Nonomuraea; species Nonomuraea sp. bgisy101. The sequence goes on along the minus strand of NZ_JBYITD010000004.1, from coordinate 398,927 downwards.
CGGTCAACTTGGCCACGTACTCGACAGGGTCGCTCGGCAACGAGATCCGCTCGGTGAGGTCGTTGAGCGCGTCGCCGACCACGGCGTCGAAGAGATCTGTCTTCGTCCCGAAGTGGCCGTAGATGCGCTCCTTGTTGACGCCCGCCCGTTCGGCGATGCGGTCGACGCGTGCCCCGGCCAGGCCGTACGCGGCGAACTCCTCCCGCGCGGCCTTCAGCAGCGCGGCGCGGGTGGCGGCGGTCGAGTCCTTCGTTGCCATATCTCGCATCTTACAGCCACCAACTAGTTGGTTGACATCCAACTAGTTGGTTGGCTACGGTCCGACCACATGAGCACCTTGACGTTGAATCGTCCTGCCGCCTTTGCTCCCACCCTGACGGTTTTCGTGCTGACCGCCCTGCTCGTCAGCGGCCAGCTGTACGTGGTGATCCCGCTCCTGCATGACATGGCGCTCGGTTGGCATTCCGATCAGGGCGCGCTGACGTGGCTGGTCACCGCCTTCGCCATCGGCTACGGCCTGGGCTTCCTGCTGTTCGGTCCGCTTTCCGATCAGTACGGCAGGCGGCGGCTCCTGCTGATCGGCATGCCCGTCGCCGCAGTCGCGACCGCGCTGGTGGCCGTCAGCCCGAACCCCGCCGTCGCCATCGCCCTGCGCCTCGTCCAGGGCGTCGCCGTCGCGACCTTCCCGCCGGCGGGCATGGCCTACCTGAGCGAGAGCGTCGAGCCCCGCCGCCGGGTGGTGGCGATCAGCGCGATCACCGGCGCCTTCCTCGCCTCCGCCGTACTGCTGCAGGTCGTCGGCCAGCTCACGGTCGACGTGCTCGGCTGGCGGGGCCTGTTCGTCCTCTCGGCGGCGGGCTTCGTCGGAGCGGCGTTCGCGCTGCGCGCCGTCATGGTCCCTGACGTGCGGCGCGAGCGGACCGCCTCATTCCTGTCGGTCTACCGGGCAGTGCCGTCACTGCTGGTGAAGCCCGCTTTGGCGCTGCGCTACGTGGCCGTCCTCGTCCTGCTCGGCGGCTTCGTCGCCGTCTACACGGGGCTGCAGCTCTCGGGCATCGTCACCTCGTCCACCGAGATGCTCGGCCTGCGCGCCGGCGGTCTCCCCTCGATCCTGCTGGTCCCGCTGCTCACGCCCTGGCTCGCCCGCCTGAGCGCGCCCGTTCGTGCGGTCGTCTTCCTGGGGCTGGCCGCCGTTGTGCTCGCGGCCATCGGCGTGACCGTCCCCGGCGCGGTCGGCCTGGCCGTCCTGCTCGCCCTCTACGTCGCGGCGATCACGGCGGGCCTGCCCGCGCTGAACGAGTCCATCGCCATGCTCGCCGAAGGTTCGCGCGGCACCGCACTGGCGCTCTTCTCCTTCTTCCTGGCCGTCGGCAGCAGCCTCGGCCCGCTGGCCGCCGCCGCGTTCCCCGGCTTCGACCTGCTGATGTACGGCCTGGCGGGCGCGATGGTCATCGGGGCGCTCGCCGTACTGGCCTCCCGGGCCGTGACATCACGCCGCCGCTGAGCACGAGGTCGGTCGGCCGGAGCCGACCACCGCCTCGTCGGGTTCGACGGGGTCCTGGGCGGCTCCGCGTGCGGGGACGCTATTCGGCGGCGCCTCCCCGGGCGGCCGTCTCCATGCTTCTGATGGAGAGCCAACCGCCGATGCCCGGCAGGAAGGCCAGCAGCCTGGCCCTTCGACCGGCGGAGGGCAGTCGGAGGACGCCGATGACGACGACGAGGTAGGCGCAGCCGTGAAGAGGGCCGAGCAGGGAGGAGATCTCCCGGATGTGGGCGGTGGCGAGGTTGGCCAGCATGAGGACCAGGCTGATCACTTCCGTGTACGCGGCCGCGCGAACGTAGGTCATGCTCATGCTCCCGTGCTCGAACCCGGCCTGACGATCATCAGGATGGTGACCGTGACCCACAGAAGGTTGAAGACGCCGGCCGACATGGCCAGCCCGGCACCTGGCGGGATCCCGTCGACCGCGCCTGTCTCGCCAGGCGAGGCCACCTGGATGAGATCGAGGGCGGCTCGCTGTCCCGGCAGGACCATCAGGATGAGGACGGCGGCGGCGACCGCCGTCAGCACGATCGACACGATCAGCCACGCGTCGCCGAGCACGCCCATGCTGCTGGCCGTGGCGAACCCGAACACCGGCACCGCCATGCCCACGCCCGCGTAGACCCGGCAGATCCGGTGGAGGACGCGCAGGGTGGTGGCCGACTCGTCCGAGATGGCGTGGGCCCGACGCAGGATCCTGGGAAACATGCTCGCCGCCACCGCGACAGGTCCGACGGCGACGACCGCCGCCACGACGTGAAGTGAGAGGAGGAGCTTGGTCACGCGCGCCCGCCCGTGACCTCGAGCCCCACCGGCACATGCCCTTCCTCGCGCCAGACAACTCCCCGCCGCTCATGGGCGAACAACTCCTCGACGGCGTGCGCGATCCGCGGGCCGAGCTCGCGTTCGAGCAGGTAGAGCCCGAGATCCAGGCCCGAGGTGACGCCCGCGCCCGTCACGAGGTCGCCGTCGTCGACGACCCGTGCCCTGACCGCGATCGCGCCCGTCGCGTCCAGGGCCTCCATGCCGAGATGGTGGGTGGTGGCCCGGCGGCCCTCGATCAGCCCCGCCATCGCCAGCAGGAGGGAACCGCCGCAGACGGTGGCGACGGTGCGCCCTGGCCGGTCCATGACGGCCTTGAGCAGGGCGGGAAGGCCCGTGTGGAGGGTACTGCCGAGCCGTACCAGGACACTCTGCTCGCTGTCGGAGTCGGTCAGATCGCCCGCTGCCCCCGGAACCACGACAAGGTCGGCTCTGTCCGGATCGAGCACGGCCGTCGCTCTGAGCGCGAGGCCCTCGACCCCGCTGGGCACCTCGCGCGGTCCCTCGGCGGTGGCGAGCTCGACGGTCACTGCGCCGCCCGAGGCCACGCCGCCGGCCTGCAGGACCTCGTACGGCGCGACGGCATCCAGCGGATCGAAACCGTCGAAGAGAACTATCTGGGCATGCATGACGGCATTCCATTTCATGTTTCGTGCGAAGGGTCACCGACGCTACGCGGCGTTCTCGAGCCGGCCCAGTGGCTGAATCGCCACCTTTCAACGGGATATCGCCAGCGGCACAGCCAGTCCATGCCGGTCGGCGACGCGAAGTTGGCGAGAAGTGGCGCTCGGCCTACGTTATGGCCATGCACACGGTGGCGATTCTCGCGCTGGACCAGGTGATTCCCTTCGACCTGTCCACGCCTGTCGAGGTGTTCGGCCGCACCAGGCTGCCCGACGGGCGGTCCGGGTACAGGGTCCGCGTCTGCGCAGGCTCCCCCTCGGTCGACGCGGGGTTGTTCACCATCCAGGCGCGGTGGGGGCTGGACGCGCTCGCCGACGCGGACACGATCATCGTGCCCGGCGTCGCCGACGTGTCCCGCAGGCCGCCGCCCGAGGTGCTCGACGCGCTCAGGTCGGCGGCCGAGGCCGGCACGCGGATCGCCTCCATCTGCATCGGCACGTTCACACTCGCGGCCGCCGGACTCCTCAGCGGCCTGCGCGCGACCACCCACTGGCTGGCCGCGCCCCAGCTCGCCGCGACCTACCCCGACATCGCGGTCGACCCCGACGTCCTCTACGTCGACAACGGGCAGATCCTCACCTCGGCAGGCGCGGCGGCGGGGCTGGACCTGTGCCTCCACCTGATCCGCCGCGACTACGGCTCGGCCGTGGCGGCCGATGCGGCCAGGCTGTCGGTCATGCCGCTCGAACGTGAAGGCGGGCAGGCGCAGTTCATCGTCCACGAGCAGCCGCCCGCGCCCAAGGGCTCGGCTCTGGAGCCCGTGATGCGGTGGATGGAGGAGAACGCGGGCCGTGAGCTGACCCTCCACGCGATCGCGGAACAGGCGGGGACGAGCACCCGCACGGTGATGCGGCGCTTCCGCGAGCAGACCGGGACGAGCCCGCTGCAATGGCTGCACAGGGTCCGGGTACGGCAGGCCCAGCATCTGCTGGAGACGACGGGACACTCGGTGGAGCGGATCGCCTTCCGGGTGGGATTCGGCTCGGCGACGGCCTTCCGCGAACGGTTCAAGAAGGTGACCGGAGTCAGCCCCCAGGCCTACCGCCGCACCTTCCAGTGACCTGCGCGCGTCCGTGACCTGAACCCACGCCCCGCCTTCGCCCCCGTATCCACGCTCACCTCGTGACGGACGGTTCGACCACTCCCGCCTTGGCCGTCGTGCGCGTTTCTCGTGGATCCTCGACCAGCCGCCTTCACGCCTGCCCGCGACGGCCAGGGACGCCGCGACCGTGTATCTGCGCCCGCCTGCTCGTTCGCCGGCCCGTCTGTGTGTTCGGCGGTCTGTCTGTTCGTCTACCCGCCGGCCCGCGCGCCCATCTGCCCGCATGCCCGCTTGCCTGCTTGCTCGTTTGGCCGCATGCCCGCTTGCTCGCATGCCCACGTGGCCGCATTCTCGCCTGACCCGCTTGGTTCGCTCTGCTCGTCCTCGGCTTGGCTGCTCGCCGCCACCCCGCCGGAGTGTGGCGGCTTCGCCGTACAGAGGAGTAGTGTCGGCAGCTGTTACCACCGGTAACGTCCGCTGGGGCGCAGGCCGGAAATATCATCATGTGAGCGGGAGTAGCGGTATGAGCGGCTTCTGTCCAGAACCCAGCACCGAGGTCCTCGACGTGCGCAACTGGGTCCACGCATTCGCCCGCGACGTCATCCGTCCCGCCGGCGCCGAATGGGACGAACGCGAAGAGACCCCCTGGCCCGTCATCCAGGAAGCCGCCAAGATCGGCCTGTACTCCCTCGACTTCTTCGCCACCCAATGGTTCGAGCAGAGCGGCCTGGCCCTGCCCGTGGCGTTCGAGGAGATCTTCTGGGGCGACGCGGGCATCGGACTGTCCATCGTCGGCACCGGACTGGCCGCCGCCGCCGTCTCCTCCGGCGGTACCCAGGAGCAGGTGGGGGAGTGGCTGCCCCAGATGTTCGGTACGGAGAACGACGTCAAGCTCGGTGCCTACTGCGCCTCCGAGCCCGACGCCGGATCCGACGTCGGCGCCATCCGCACGCGTGCCGTACAGGACCCTTCCGGAGACTGGATCCTGAACGGCGTCAAGACCTGGGCCACCAACGGCGGCATCGCCGACGTGCACGTGGTCGTCGCCTCCATCGACCCGGCGCTCGGCACCCGCGGCCAGGCGTCGTTCGTCGTCCCGCCGGGCACGCCCGGCCTGTCGATGGGGCAGAAGTTCCGCAAGCACGGCATTCGCGCCTCGCACACCGCCGAGGTCGTCCTCGACAACGTCCGTCTGCCCGCCTCGTGCCTGCTCGGCGGCCAGGACAAGCTCGACGCCCGCCTGGCACGCGTCCGCAGCGGCGAGCGAGCCGGGGAACAGGCGGCCATGCGCACCTTCGAGACGACCCGCCCGTCCGTCGCCGCCATGGCCGTCGGGATCGCCCGCGCCGGCTACGAGTACGCCCGCGACTACGCCCGAGAGCGCGAGCAGTTCGGCCGCAAGATCGGCGAGAACCAGGCGATCGCTTTCCTGCTCGCGGACATGGCGACCAGGGTGGACATCGCCCGGCTGCTGACGTGGCGCGCGGCGTGGATGGCCAGGAACGGCCGGCAGTTCGAACGCGCCGAGGGCTCGATGTGCAAACTGGTGGCGGGCGAGACGGCGGTGTGGGTGACCGAACAGGCGATCCAGGTCCTCGGTGGTGCGGGATACACACGCGAGCACCCGGTGGAGCGTTTCCACCGCGACGCCAAGATCTACACCATCTTCGAGGGCACGTCGGAGATCCAGCGTCTGATCATCGGCCGCGCCGTCACCGGCCTGCCCGTGCGGTGAGAACTTCGCAGGTCAGAGGGAGAGCGTGGCCGTCGGAAAGGTGTCGCGCCACGCCTCCTCTCGCCGACGGATCATCAGGCGTCAGACCTCAGTTCTGTCTCAGTTCTGCCTCAGGCGGCTCCGGGCCGGCGAGATCCAGGATGCCTTGGAGGACAAGAAGCGCCGTGATCGTGGTTGAGGCTTCGTACCGGTCAGACGGCTCGGCAAGGAACTCCCGCACCTCTGACGGCTTGATCGACCCCACCTTGCGCTCGCCGAACGCGACGTGGAGCCGGGTGCAACGACTCATAGCGGATGACGGAGGCGCTGGGTCGATGCTGGCGCGGGAGGCCAGCCAACGCTGTCCATGGGCGTCGAACTGGGCGTTGCCGGCCGCCGGGTCGATGCACTCGCCCCGCGTGGGATTCGGTTAATCAGTCCGAGGGCGGCAGTTCGTCCCAACAAGGCAAGTCGGGGGCGTTTACATGTTACGTGGTGACGCGGGGGACGATCTGCGAGATGCGCTGGTGTGACAGGCCCAGCACGCTGCCGATGTCGCGGGTGGTCCAACCCTGGTCGATGAGGGCGCGGGCGGCGTTGCGGACGGCGTCGCGCTCGGCCTGTTCGGCGTAGATGCGTGCGAGGCGAGCGGCTTTGACGTTCTTCAGCGCGTCTGCTGCTTCCGGGTCGGCGGGGGTGAAGTAAAAGCCGACGGTGTCGGGGTCGGGGTTGAGCTGGTCGGCGACCACGCGCTCGCCCACAGGCTGATTGACCGCTGGGGCACTCGGTACGAGCGCGACTGGACCTGGCAGTTCGTGGCCTGGCAATGGGGTCTCATCGCCGCCGAACTCGGCCGCCCCGGCCCTGAGTCGATGCTGGCGGAGCTGCTGCCGATCAGCGACCAGCTGGTGACGCTGGGCACCGGGTGCGTGTCATGGGGATCGATGCACGACGTGGTGGCCATGCTGCTACGGGCGACGGGGGACGTCGCGGGGGCGCGCCTGCATGCTCGCGCGGCCGTGGAGACGCACCGGCGACTGGGCCTGTCACACCTGGAACGCCGCAGTGGGACTGTCCTGCACCAGCTGGACGCCTTGTGCCATCGAGGCCGGCCAACGCGCTGAGCCCGAAGTCGCATGCCCGCTCGACAGCCGCTCGCCGTCGCGCGGCAGAGCTGGGAGCCGGCGGAGTTCGGATCGGATCAGGACAGGGACAGGCCGGCGGCATCGCTGGTGATCGTGTGTTCGACACCGTTGAAGAGGACTCCCGACAGCGTGGCGGTGATTCCCCGCGGAACCGCGGCGTCCTTCAGGCGAGGGCCGGTGCCGTCCGGGGTGTAGCCGAACAGATCACTGATGACGACGTCGGCGAACTTGCCGCCGCACAGGTTGTTGAAGACCTGCAGGCTGTCAGGTGATGCCAGGACGGCGGAGGAGCCGTCGTCGGGCGTTCCATCGCCGGCCCGGAGCTGCTGAGCCTGGAGTTGGTGGGCCTGGAGTTGGTGGGCCTGACCGAAGGGACCACGGCGGGTCACATTGGAGAATCTCCGCAGCAGCGCGAGGAAAGCGGGATAGTCGCCGAAGCGCGCGAAGGTCTGGGCGGTCAGCGCGGGCCAGGAATCGAACGCGCCCTCGGTGCCGTGGTCGGCACGGTCGACCGGCGCCAGGGCGTCGTCGCGGGACAGCGCGCGCATCCAGCCCCCGGCCAGGAGTTCGGTGGCCACGAAGTCCTTCATGGCGGTCTTCTGCTCGACGGTCAGCGACGGGGCGAGCAGATTCCCCGCGATCACGAAGTCCACGACGGTCCGCACCGGCACGAGGGTGCCGTCCGCGTGCCGGCAACTCCACACCCCGCCGTTCCGGCTGTCGTAGAGCTCGAAGACGTCGGCGAGGAGGACGTCCGCCTCGCCTGTGAGGACGTCCGCGGTCTCGGGATCGCCGACCCGGCCACACAGGTCCGCGACCTCCCGCATCATCCACACGTTGGCCGCGTTGAACGACGGCACCTGGTTGACGTAGTTCGGCAGGACTTCCAGAAGGTTGTGGTCCGCTCCGTAGTCGGCCAGGGACTGTCCCGTCCGCACGAGCTTCCGCCAGTGTGTGGCGATGCCTTTCAGCTGGGGCAGGACCGTGCTGATCTCCTCGTCGGCGACACCGCTGTAGTTGACGTAGTTGAGGATCGTCGTGAAGACAGTGAGGTCGTTGGCGCTGTACCACGGGCCGACCAGTCCGCCCTGGACGCAGTCCACGGCGTATCCGTCGTGGATCCCCTGGGTGAGCCAGTACATGGTCTGGGCTTTCATCACGGTGGGATCGAGCAGGGCTAGGACGACTGAGCAGTAGGAGGTGTCCCAGAAGTAGGTGACGGTGTTCGCCCACTCGGGAGCACCGGTGACGTAGACGCGGTCGAAGCCGTTGAAGCCGCCCGGCACCCGGCCCAGGACGTCGTTGAAGTCGGCGCCGAGATTGGTGCGCTCGCAGGCCAGGACCGACAGGACGCTCATGTAGTACAGCCGGCTGACGGCGTCGTCGTCAGTGGTCAGGACCGGCAGGGACCCCGAGTAGTGGGTGTTGCCGGGGGTGAAGGCGTCCTGCCAACGCTTCTCCCACCCTGCGCGGACGGCGTCGAACGCCTGCTGGAACGATCCGGCGGTGGCATCGGCGTCGGCTAGGACGCCGACGCCGTCGGATACGGATGTCAGCGGGCTGCCGGTCGAGGTTTCGCCGAACGCCACGACGATGTCGATCGTCACGGTCCGCCCCGGCTCGACTTGCCATTCGGCGGTACCGCCGGCTCGCGCCGCGGTGAGGAGGGAGGGCGCGGGAGTGAGCGCCAGCACGGTCACCGCGGGGCTGCTCCCGTCGGAGATCACCAGGTTCGGACGGGCGAGCCGGGCTGTGAAGACGTGGCCGTCGGGGCGCGGCGGTTCCCAGTCCCACCCAGCGGTCGCTTTGGCGATCCGCGGATCGAGCCCGACCGACACGGTGGCCGCCGCCGGTGCCGTCGCGGGGTTCGCCGCCGTGAACCGGAGCAGCAGGCGATCGGCTTCGAAGGCGAGCCGGGCCGAGGTCAGGATCTCGACGCCGGCCGGCGTGATGGCCCTGCGCGTGATCTCGTAGGCGGACCACCGGTACTCGTCGGCCGGGACGGGAACGCCGTCCACGGCCAACGCGCACCAGTCGCCGCCGTCGTCCAGATACGGCGCGAGAGTGAGGTTGCGAACCGCAAGCACGTTGTCCGCAGCTCCGACCCCGCCCCAGAAGTTGCTGGTCGCTGGGAGGTGAGCCACTCCCCGGCGCGGCAGCCATTCGCTCGCGAGCGTGTCCAGGCTCGGTGGTGTCTGCGGCACAGGACTCTCTTTACTCCTCGGTGATGCCCAGATCCGACGAACCGCGCAGTTCGACCGCGTTCGTCGCCGAGCCGTGCAGCTCCAGCACGACGAGCTCGTTGCGCCCGGAACGCAGCACCGGCGCGGGGACGTACAGCGTCGCCTGCGGTCCGCGCGACCAGTACCTGCCGAGCGCGAAGCCGTTGATCCAGACGTGGCCCTTGGTCCAGCCGTCGGTCGCCAGGAACGCGTCCGCGGGTTCGTCGATCTCGAACTCGCCCCGGTGGAACGCGGGACCGACCCGAGCCGCCGACGCGGAGAATCGCAGACCTGATTCCCAGCCGCTCTCCTCGAGCGGAAGCGCGGTCGTGATCCACGTGTCCAGGGCCGCGCCGTTGACGGTGACGTCGCCGATCAGACCCTTGCGATCGTGGATTCCCTGACCGTAGTTCACCCGTCCCAGGTTCTCGACCAGCAGCTCCAGTACGGCCCCTGCCCGCGGTGCGACGAACGACATCGCGTGCTCGTGGTTCTCGCGCTCCAGCACGCCGACCGGTTGGCCGTCGATGAACACCTGGGCGCGATCCCGTACGTCCTCGACGCGCAGCACGGCCGGACCCGCGTCAGGCAGCGAGGCCCGGTAGAGCACGAAGCCGAACGACTGGCCGATCTCCTCCATCGACAGCGGTCGGGACGCCTCGACGCCCGACCCGAAGAGCTCCGCGTGCTCGAACAATCCGGCGGACTCCGTTAGCGGAACCCGGACCGGAGCGAGCTTGCTGCCCGGCGCGGGAATCGGCTCGTCCGGCACCGGCGCGTAGCGAGCGATCACCTCACGGAACGCCGCGTACTTGGCGGCCGGATCGCCCGCCTCGTCCAGCGGCGCGTCGTAGTCGTACGACGTGACCGTCGGCCGATACGTGCCTTTGTCGTTGGCGCCGTTGCTGAATCCGAAGTTGGTCCCGCCGTGGAACATGTAGATGTTCACCGACGCGCCGGCCGCGAGGAGACGGTCGAGGTCAGCTGCGGCGTCCTGTGTACTGCGGCCCTTGTGTACCGCACCCCAGCGGTCGAACCAGCCGATCCAGAACTCCGAACACATCAGCGGCCCCGTCGGCTGGATCTCGCGCAATGCGGCCAGGCCGGCGTCCACACGGCTGCCGAAGTTGACGGTGCGCAACACGCCGTCCAGACCGCCGCGCGCCAGATCAGCGGGCTGATCGCAGGTGAACAGAGGAACGTCGACGCCGCCGTCGCGCAGCAGCTTCGCGATGTGCTTCAGGTAATCGGTGTCGGAACCGTAGGCACCGTATTCGTTCTCCACCTGTACGGCCAGCACCGGACCGCCACGGCTGCCGAGGTACGGCGAGATCAGTGGCAGCAGGGCGTCGAAGTACTCTTCGACAGCCGCGAGGAAGACAGGATCGCAGCTGCGCATCGCGATTCCCTCTTGCGCCAGCAGCCATGACGGCAGGCCGCCGCCTTCCCACTCGGCGCAGATGTACGGGCCTGGGCGGACGAGGACCCTCAGCCCCTCCGCCGCGGCCAGTTCCAGGAAGCGAGTCAGGTCGAGGATTCCGTTTGTGCGGAATTCGCCGCGCCGGGGCGCGTGCAGGTTCCATGGGACGTAGGTCTCGACCGTGTTCAGCCCCATCAGGCGTGCTTTGCGCAGCCGGTCGGCCCACTGGTCGGGGTGGATCCGGAAGTAGTGGATCCCGCCGGAGATGATGCGGAACGGCTCGCCGTCGAGGCGGAATCCGTCCTCGACGATGTCCAGTCCAGGCATGCCTGTGGTGCTCCTCGCATGGTTGCTTCGAGTTCTTGGGGGCCGTCCAGATCAGACGGGCACGCCCTGGTCGTTCCACTTCCGAGTGATCGTTCTAACCCTTGAGGCCACTGGTGGCGATGCCTTCGACGATGTAGCGCTGTGCGACCAGGAACATGACGACGAGCGGCGCGATGGTCAGGACGGCTCCGGCGAACAGTCCCGGAAGGTTGATGGTCTGGGCGGTGAGGAAGTTCGAGAGCGTGATCTGTGCCGTCCACGATCCTGGGTCCTGTCCGATGACCAGCGGCCACAGGAAGGCGTTCCAGCTGTCGATGAACGCCAGCGCTCCGAGTGAGGCCAGCATCGCGGCGGAGCTGGGAAGCGCGATCCGCCGGTAGAGCCCGAACCAGCCGAGGCCGTCCAGGCGGCCGGCTTCTTCAAGTTCCCTGGGGAAGCGCAGGTAGAAGTTGCGGAACAGCAGTACCGCGAAGGGGTTGAACAGGCCGGGCACGATGATGCCCCACAACGTGTTCACCCCGCCGAGTGACCCTACGACGACGAACGTCGGGACGAATGTCGCCGAGCCCGGAATCATGAGGGTGCCGACGACGAACGCCAGCAGGAGTCCGCGCCCTGGCACAGGAAGCCGCGCGAAGGCGTATCCGGCCGCCGAGGCGAACAGCGTCGAGAGCGGCGCGGTGATCGCCGCGACGATCAGTGAGTTTCTCAGGCCGTCTGCCATCGGGACACTCGGGTCGGTGAACAGGGAGGTGAAGTTGTCCCAGTGCATGGAGGACGGCCACCATACCCAGTGTGGTGATGTGATCTCCCGGGAGTCCATCAGGGAGTTGCGGAGCATGAGGTAGAACGGCGTCAGGAAGATCAGGGTGACCACGCCGATGAGCGCGCTGCGGGCCGTTACCCGCAGCGTGCGGGTCAGTGGGTGCACGGTTGTCACTCCTCGCTCTTGCCGAAGCCGGTGATTCGGCCCTGGATCAACGTCACGGCCACGATGAGGCCGGTGAGCACGAATGCGCCCGCCGATCCGAGGCCGTAGTTCTGGGCCTGCATCGCCACGTCGTAGAGGTAGACCAGGGGTGGTCGGACAGCTGTCGCGGCGCCGCTGGTGGCCCCTCCTCCTCCGGTGAACAGGTTGTAGAACTCGTCGAACGCCTGGAACGCGGCGATGAACAGCAGCATGAGGACCGCGACCGAGGTGTTGCGCAACATCGGCAGCGTGATCCGGCGCAAGAGGCGCCAGCCGCTCGCGCCGTCGAGTGAGGCCGCCTCGTAGACTTCGCGGGGGATGCCCTGGAGTCCGGCCAGGAAGAGGATCATGAAGAATCCGACCTGGAGCCACAGCCGTAGGGTGACGATCACGACCCAGTACAGCGGCGGACTCTGCGTCTGGAGCCACGGTGTCGCGCTCATGCCGAACCAGTCGCCGATCGTGTTGGCGACGCCGCCTGGAAGGCCGTTGAACAGGGACATCTTCCACAGCAGCGACGCCGCCACATACGACACCGCCGCCGGGATCAGGAAGCTGGTCCTGAACAGGGCTCTGCCCCGCCGGATGCGGTGGACCAGCAGGGCCAGGCCGAGCGAGGCGGCGAACGTCACCGGCACGATGAACAGGGTGAACAGCAGGATCTGGGTGATGGATTCCCGGAAGTCGGGGTCGCCGAGGAGTTGGGAGTAGTTGGCGAACCCGACCCAGTCGCCCAGGGAGATCGTACGGTCCGCCTTGGAGAAGCTGAGCAGGAAGCTCCAGCCGATGGCGAAGTACTTGAAGATCCCGATCCCGAGCAGGACCGGGGCGGTCATCAGGGCGAAGACGCCCACGGCCCGCCAGTCGGTGCGCCTGCGTCGGGCCATCGTCGAGGCGGTGCCCCGCGACCGGGTCGCGGGACTCCCTGAGCCCGTCGGCGGCAGCGTCGCCTTCGGTGCCGTGTTCATCAGACCTTCTGCTTGTCGATCTCGGGCTGGGCCTTCTCGGCAGCGGCGGTCAGCAGGGCCGCGACATCACCCTGCCCGGTCATCGCCTTGGCGGCTGCGGTGTCGAACACGCTGCTGACCGCGCTGGACCAGGTGTTCGGGTTCGACTTGCCGTACTTGGCGGCCAGGTCCACGGCGTCCTTGGCGCTACCGGCCCGCAGCTTGTCGGCCGTGGCTGCGACGGTCTTGCGCGGGGGGACGTGGAGGCCGTAGCTCTCGTTGAAGTCCTTCTGCAGGTCGGTCTGCGAGATCCACAGCCACTGCACGTACTTCTTCGCGGCCTCGACGTTCTTGCCCTTCGCGTTGACCAGGCTGGCCCAGCCACCGATGCGGACCACGGGATTGCCGCCGGCCTTCAGTGCGGGCCACGGGGCCACACCGAAGTCGTCGCCGAGAGCCTTCTGCATGTCCGGCATCGACCACAGGCCGCCCCACTGCATCGCGGCAGCGTTCTGGGTCAGGGCCGCGGCGTCCCACCAGTCGGTGGTGAAGCCGAGCAGCAGCGACTTGTCGTCGTGCAGCCGCTTGACGGCGGTCACAGCCTCGATGGCCTGCGGGGAGGCGAAGGCGGCCTTGCCGTCGGCGATCAGTTCGCCGCCGTTGGACCAGATCGCGTTGGCGGGCGCGTTGCCGACGCCGTCGTTGCCGACGAACAGGCCCTTGGCGTCCTTGGTAGTGAGCGCCTTGGCCGCGTCGGCGAGCTCGGCGAGGGTGGTCGGAACCTTGATACCGGCCTTGTCCAGGACGCTCTTGCGGTAGTAGAGCATCATGACGTCGTCGACCTGCTTGATGCCGTAGATCTTGCCGCCGGCGCTGAGGTAGTCGAGATTGGTGGTGCTGAAGTCCGACTTGGTGTCGCCGTACAGGTCGTCGAGCGCGGCGATCTGGCCGCTCTGGATCAGTCCGGTGTTGAAGTCGCCGACCTCGAACACGTCGGGCGCGTCGGCGGTCAGCAGCGTCGAGTTCAGCTTCGTCCCGTAGTCGCCGGGAATCCAGGTGACCTTGACGGCGATGTCAGGGTTGGCCTTGGTGAAGGCGGCGGCGTAGCGGGTCACGGCCTGCTGCGTCCCGGCCTCGCCGTAGGCGTGGTACCAGACGTTCAGGGTGGTCTTCGCGGCGCTGGTGGCGGTGCCGCCCATCGGGTTGCTGCTGCACCCGGTGACGGCACCGGCGACGAACAGTAGCGAGCCTCCGAGGAATCCTCGTCGGCTAAGATCTGCGTTGCGTGTGCTCATTTCGCGTCCTTTCTTCGACTGGGGGGAATCGGGCGCGGCGGAAATGGCTCGCCCCAGCCGGTGTCTTCCGGAGATTGCTTGCAGGCAGTAGAGGACACCGGTCAGGGCCGTGCTGCTTACGCGCGATGGGTCAGAGCGCGCGCGTGGTGGGTGCGGACCTGTGGGAACAGGGCCCTGAGGCTGACCGCGGCGGCGCCGCGGGCCCACTCCTCGAACGGGAGCGGACGGATGAAGACCGGAGCCTGAGCGGCGGCTCCGAAAGCGTGCGCCGCGAACGACGCCCAGATGCGCTCCTCGAACAGGTCGTAGGTGTCGAGTCCTTCGCCGGAGACCACGATCCGCTCGGGGCCGGCGATGTTGACCATCGCCGCCACGGCGAGCCCGATGGCGGTGCCCGCCTTGGCGAAGACCTTCTTCACCGCCTCGTCGCCCGCGCGTGCCCGCTCCACGGCGCGTCCGAAGGTCATGTCGGCCTCACCGGACTCGGCCCGCGCCGCCGCCAGGATCGCTCCGGTGGTGGCGACGGTCTCGACGCAGCCCTGATTGCCGCAGCGGCAGGGTGCGCCGTCCGGATCGACGCAGATGTGTCCGATCTCCCCGGCCACGCCGAAGCCCCCGGTGAGGAGACGGCCGTCGACGACGATGCCGCAGCCGATGCCGGCCCCGACGGTGACGAGGGCGAACGAGTCGGTCCCCACCCCTTCGCCGAACCAGTGCTCGGCGACGGTGAGCGCCTTGACGTCGTTCTCGACGACGACGCTGAGCCCCGTCGCCTCGGCGGCGAGCTGTCCGATCGGGACGTCTCGCCAGCCGAACCTGGCCGACAGCCGGACCAGCCCACGGGCCCTGTCCACGTCCCCCGAGATGGCGATGCCGAGATTCCTGGTCCGCGCGCGGTAGTCGGGCCCGGCGTCCAGCAACTCGTCGACCAGGGCCGCCAGCTCGACGACCACCGCCTCGGGGCTGCGGTCAGGCAGCGGACGCCGTACGGACACCCGAACCTGAGCCCGAAGGTCGCAGAGGACTCCCACGATCTCGTCGACGAGGTCATCGGTGGTGACCTTCACGCCGACGAAGTACTCACGCTCAGCGGTGACGGCCAGGGGACTGACCGGACGGCCTGACCCCGGGGCAGTGCGCTCGGAGGCGAGCTCGTGCAGGTACCCGGCGTCGAGGAGCGGCCGCGCGGCCTTGGTGACGGCAGCCGACGACAGGTCGAGACGGCGCGCCATCTCCACCCGGCTGAGCGGGCCTTCTGTGAGCAAGAGGGCCAGGACGGCGGACGCGGCCGGCGTCGCCGCCAGCGTCTTGGCTGTCGGTTCTTGTAACACGGGTGAAACCTAGGAGGGAATCAATAACTTAGTCAAGTATTGAATCTCGACGCCTCGCGAATCTAAGCTCGGCACGCCGCCGCCCCTCCCCCGGAAAAGAGCGACCGCGTTGACGCTTCACATCGACTCGATCCAGAGCACCGATCTGTTCGTCGGATCGCAGGAGCATCCGCTCCAGGTTCTGCGTGTCACGGTTTCCGGCGTCCGGCCTGGCGCATCCGTCGAGATCTCGGTACGGGGCGGGGCCACGGGCACGTTGACCGCCGCGGGCTACTCGGGTCCGTTCGAGGTTCCTGTCGAATGTCAGGAGCCCGAGGGGGCCGAGATCGCCGTCTCGGTGAAGGTCGTGGCCGGCGACGAGCACGTCAGCCGCGATGCCGTGATGACCGTGGCCGAGGCGGGCTGGACGATGTTCATGGTCTCGCACTTCCACTACGACCCGGTGTGGTGGAACACCCAGGCCGGGTACACGGCCACATGGGACCAGGAGTCGCGGGGCGACTCCCAGCACACCGGCTTCGAGCTGGTACGGGCGCACCTGGACCTGGCCAGGCGCGACGCCGACTACTGCTTCGTCCTGGCCGAGGTCGACTACCTCAAGCCCTATTGGGACGCCTATCCCGAGGATCGCGCCACGATCCGCGCCCTGCTCGCCGAGGGCCGGCTGGAGCTGATGGGCGGGATGTACAACGAGCCGTCCACCAACCTGACCGGGGCCGAGAGCACCATTCGCAATGCCGTGTACGGGATCGGGTTCCAGAAGGACGTCGTCGGCGGCGATCCGGCCACGGCTTGGCAACTGGACGCGTTCGGGCACGATCCGCAGTTCCCCGGGCTGATGGCCGCGGCCGGTCTGACGTCGAGTTCCTGGGCTCGGGGGCCGTTCCATCAGTGGGGTCCGAACATGACGCTCGGCTCGCACGAGGCTCCCCAGGCGGAACTCGACGGCATGCAGTTCGCGAGCGAGTTCGACTGGGTTTCGCCCAGCGGGGACGCGCTGCTCACTCATTACATGGCCGCGCATTACAGCGCCGGCTGGTGGATGGACTCCTGCCCGACGCTCGAGGAGGCCGAAGCCGCCGTCCTGCGCTTGTTCCAGCAGATGAAGAAGGTGTCCGCAACCCGCAACACACTGCTGCCTGTCGGTACGGACTACACCCCGCCCAACAAGTGGGCGACCGCGATCCACCGGGACTGGAACGCGCGATACGTGTGGCCCCGGTTCATCTGTGCCCTGCCCCGAGACTTCTTCGCCGCGGTACGCGCTGAGCTGGAGGCGTCGGGGCGAAGGTTGTCGCCGCAGACCCGGGACATGAACCCGATCTACACCGGCAAAGACGTGTCCTACATCGACACGAAACTCGCCCAGCGCGCCACGGAGAACAAGCTCGTCGACGCCGAGAAGTTCGCCACCCTCGCCTGCCTGCTCGGCGACGCCGCCTACCCGGACGCCGCTCTGGACAAGGCCTGGCGCCAACTGGTCTACGGAGCGCATCACGACGCGATCACCGGATCGGAGTCCGATCAGGTCTACATCGACCTGCTGTCCGGGTGGCGCGAGGCATGGGATCTGGCTTCTGCGGTGCACGACCGCGCGTTGGAACACCTCGTGGGCCTGGTCGACACCTCCGGCGAGGGTGCGGCGGTGACCGTCTTCAACCCCAGCTCGTGGGCGCGGGACGACCTCGTACGCTTCACCGTCTCCGCGCCCTTCGCCGGGATCGTGGACGAAGGCGGACGGTCGATTCCCGTGGTGTGCGAACCGGATGCGGATCAGACGGTCGCGGTGACGTTCCTCGCCGAGTCAGTCCCGGCGCTCGGCTGCCGTACGTATCGTCTGACGCAGGACGGTGAGCCTTCCGCGTGGGTGCCGCGGCAGTCCACGACGATCGCCAACGAGTTCTGCGAACTGCGGGTCTCGCCCGCGTCGGGAGGGGCCGTCGAAAGCCTGGTCGAGCTGGCCAGCGGGCGGCAGCTGATCGCGCCAGGCGGCGTCGGCAACGAGATCGTGGTCTACGACGAGTACTCCGAGCACCCGGTCTTCCGCGAGGGGCCCTGGCACCTGCTGCCGACCGGGCACAGCGTGGGATCGGCAACGCGGCCGGCGGACGAGGTTCTGGTCGAGGACTGCGCGGTCGGCCAGCGGGTCACCGTTCGAGGCTCGGTCGGGACGGTCAGGTTCACCCAGCGGCTGACGCTGTGGCGAGGGCTGGACCGGCTCGACTGCGAGACTCACCTCGACGACTACACAGGAAGCGACGAACTGATCCGCCTGCGATGGCCGATGCCGGTCGAGGGCGGGCTGCCGGTGTCCGAGGTGGCCGACGCCGTGATCGGGCGAGGATTCGCTCATCCGGACGTCGACAGCGCCGCACAGCCGTGGACGCTGGACAACCCGGCGTACCAGTGGTTCGGGCTCAGCAGCACCGCCCGGATACGGCTGCTCGACGACGAGACGCTGGTCGGCACCCGCGCCATCGGCATCGCCGAGATCGTGGCCGCGGACGAGGCCGCGGCGACGGGCCTCGTCAGGGACCTGAGCGTCGCGCTCGTGCGATCCGGCGTCACCTCGACCTGCTCGGTGGCCGACGGCTACCGCTACGGCGCGCTGTCCTTCGACTCCAACCTGCCGGACGTACGCATCAGCGTCGGCGGCCCCGGCACCAACTCCTTCACCGCAACGGTCCTCGCCCAGGCAGACCCGGCCTACGCGGAAGAACTGCGCCGGCAGCTCGACACCACGGGCCGCGCCCTGGTCTGGGTCCCCGCGAGCAAGCCCCTCACCGAGGCCTGGATTCCCGGCGCGGACCTCACTGGCACCCTGGACCTGCCCGTCCTCATCATCGACGGGCCCGACCTCCCTGACGCCATCGCCCACGTCATCGCAGGACTACGCGACGCGCGCGTAGACGTCCGCCAGCCTGCGGCCCTGTCCGGAAACCCGGCGTTCGAGGACCGTACGGTCGCCCTCCTCAACCGGGGAATCCCCGGCTTCGCCGTCGACGTCAGCGGCCGACTCCACCTCTCACTCATGCGCTCGTGCACCGGCTGGCCGTCAGGAGTGTGGATCGACCCTCCCAAACGCACCGCGCCTGATGGCAGCGGCTTCCAGCTCCAGCACTGGACCCACTCCTTCGAGTACGCCCTCGTCACCGGACCTGGCGACTGGCGCCACACCGGCATCGTCGCCCGCGCCCACGACTACAACCACCCGCTGACCGCCGTGGTCTCGACCGGCGACCATCGGGGAGAACTCGCCGGCACCGGGTCGCTGCTCAGCGTCGAGCCGTCCACGGTCGTCCTCACCGCGCTCAAAGCCGCAGGCAACCCGCTGGCCACCGGCCGGGCGGGCGGCTCCGATCCGGCCTCCGGCATCGTGGCGCGGGTGTACGAAGCGCATGGCCGGGACACCGAACTGCGGATCGACCTCCCGGTCCCTGTGCGGTCGGCGTCACGCAGCGACCTCAACGAAGCCCAGGGAACCGACCTCGGAATCGAGCAGGGGACATCCGTATCGACCACGATCGGCGCCAACGCCGTCGAGACGCTGCTGATGGTCCCTTCTGCGGCTCCGGCACACAGTGCGCACACCTCACTCGGCCACGCGACGGAAACCGTCCAGCCGGTCTGCAGCCGATACTGGCTGCACAACAAGGGCCCGGCACCTCTGGGCAACCAACCGGTAAGCGTCCACCTGACGGCCACGGGCAACGCCGCCTTGCGAGTCACGGTCGCCTCGGACGTCATGGATCGCGCGGTCGAGGCGCGGCTCCGGTTGATCGCGCCCGAGGGCTGGCAGGTCGATCCGTCCGACCGCCCATGCTGGCTCGAGCCCGGCGGCTGGACCGGGATAGACATCACCGCGACGCCGCCCAAGAACGACGCAGGACCCGGCCCGCACCCGATCCGGGCACTGCTCGCATACGACGGGCAGACCTACGAGGACGTCGTGTTCGTGGACGGCCACGGCGAACCCGCGCCGTCGAACCGCGACCGGCTCCGGATCGAGCTGAATCAAGACAGCCTGACGCTCGCCGCAGGCGGCAGGGCCTCGCTGTCCGCGACCCTGCACAACGATGCCTCGTTCGAGATCCGCGGCGAGTGCCAGGCCATCAGCCCGTGGGGCACCTGGTCGGCGGTCACGCCCGCCATCCAGGAGTTCGTCATTCCCCCACTGGGCCACAGCGAGGTCCGGATCGACGTCACAGCCCCCGGCGACGCCCGCGGCGGGCAATGGTGGCTCGTCCTCAAGACGATGTGGTTCGGCCATGTGAACTACTCGCCGGCCGCCGAGATAGTCATCGAGACGAAGCCGTGACCGCGGCCGACCAGCACCACCGGCACGGCGGACATCACGCCGGAAGCCACGAGATCGCGGCCCACCTCAGAACCGGCGTGATCACGGCCGGCGAAGTCGACGCGCGGGTGGCCGAGCTGCGACGCGGCCCGCGTGCCGCCCTGCTCCCCGCGCCCGCCACCGCCGAAGGCCGCCAGCTGCGGCGGTGGACCGCGCAGGTCCTGGTCACAGAACGTCTGCTGCACGACGAGGCCCGACGCCACGGACTGTCAGCCCCGCCCGACGCGCCCCGTCGCCTGCCCCCGTCTGCACGCATCGACCTGGGAAGCGTGCTGGCGGCCGTCCTCGCCACGTCCCCGCCGGCCTGGGCGACGTACGACCTGGTGACCGCCGACGTCACCGTCTCCGACGCGGCCGTGCACGACTACCGCGACCGGCTGCACGGATCCGGGGCGGATATTCCGCGACGCTGGGTCGTCCACAGGCACCGCGGCCGGCGGATCAACAACGGAAAGCCCTACCTGCTCGCCGCGAACGAGGTCCCACCCCAGATCGCCGAAGCAGTCTTCGCCGGACAAACCAACGACAAGATCAGCCCATCACCCGACCACTGGTTCGAACTCGGTGAAATCCAGGCCGCCGACGACACCTCCGCCGCCCCCGCCCTGAGGGCGATCCGAGACGCGCTCACCCACGCCGAGCGGCGACGGGTCTTCGCGCTGTGGACGAGCGCGCAGATTGCGGACCACGTCCGCCTGATGCCGGGCTTCGAACACCCTGCGGACATCCATCAGCCCGACAGCACCCACCACCACTGACCTGATCGATCAGGAATCGAGGATCCATCCAGCCAATGGTTCATCTCGATCTCGAGCCCGCCGCCCGCCATCGACCCCTGCCAAGACCCCTCCTGACCCACCTGCTCGCCACCGGCGCCCCAAGGTCGAGCGGATCCCCCTCCACCCCGTGACGTCGCGGTCCTCGCGCGTCACTCCCCCCACCCGAGGTGCCCTCATGAGAATCAGAGCACTCTTAGCCGTATTCGCCACCGCTCTCAGCGGCCTGGCCGTCGTACCCGATCCCGCGTCCGCCGCCGAGCCGACCCCCCTCGCCGTGTCCTGGGAGGGACCGCTCAGCACCCGGGGCCGCTACATCGTGGACGCCACCGGCAACCGGTTCAAGCTGCGGTCCGGCAACTGGCACGGCGCCAGCGGCACCTGGACCGGCAGCGGCGACGACGAGGACCCCGCCAACAACTACGCCTCGGAGACCTCCCACCGGGTCCCGCTCGGCCTGGACCGCGTCCCGATGAGCAAGCTGATCGCGGACTTCCGCGCGCTCGGCGTCAACAGCATCCGGCTGCCGTTCTCCAACGCGATGATCAACGACACGCGGCCCGTCACCGACGCCGGCGTGGCGGCCAACCCGCCACTGCGCGGCCTCACCCCGCTCCAGGTCTACGACAAGGTCGTCGAGGCACTCACCGCCGACGGGCTCGCCGTCATCCTCAACAACCACACGACCACCACCCGCTGGTGCTGCGGCGTCGACGGCAACGAACGGTGGAACAGCAGCCAGAGCACCCAGAAGTGGCTGGACGACTGGGTGTTCATGGCCCGGCGGTACCGGGCCAACAACCGGGTCGTCGGCGCCGACCTGCGCAACGAGGTGCGCAGGGACACCTGGGACAATCCCAACTGGGGCTGGGGCGACGACCACGACTGGGCCGCCGCCGCCCAGCGGGCCGGTGATCGCATCCTCGCCGAGGCCAACCCGGATCTGCTCATCATGATCGAGGGAATCAACTGGATGGGCATCCCGGTCGACGGACTCTGGCACGACAGACCGCTCCTCAAGCCGGTCAGCACGCTCTCGCAGACCCTCGTCCGCTCGCACAAACTGGTCTACGCCGCTCACTTCTACGGCTACACCGGCCCGCAGCACACCGGCGCCGACGGCCTCGGCGAGACCCACGACCCCCGCTACCGCGACCTGAGCCGCTCCGACCTGTTCGCGGTCATGCGCGACACCGCCACCTACGTGGCGACCACCCCGGACCGGCATTTCACCGCGCCCGTGTGGATCAGCGAGTTCGGCGTCGGCAAGTCCGCCACCGACAAGGACAAGGCCTGGTTCGCCAACATGGTCGACTTCCTCATCGACACCGACGTGGAGTTCGCGTACTGGCCGATGGTCGGCTTCCAGGAGAACGACCAGGGAAACACCTGGGGCCTCGTCCGGTACGCCGCCGACGGCGGGCTGCGCAGCGTGCACGACACCGACGACTGGCGGGGCGCGCACTGGCGTCGCCTGATCGCCGCCGCCGGGCACACCGGCCAGGTCACCCCGGTCCGCACCTGGTCCATGCTGCAGGCCATCCGCGACGACGCGAACCAGTCCGCGCGCATGCGGGCCCAGGGAGACTGGGACTCCGGCGCGCACAAACTGTCCTGCCCTGACGACCAGCGCCTGATCGGCATCAGCCAGAAGGGCCAGGGCGGCCTGTGCACAGACGCCGGAGTGGCGGACCTGTGGGCTTCCGGCCCGGCGACCGTGGTGACCAGCGAGAACGTCACGACTGACTGGGCGTCAGGGTTCACCAAGTACCAGTGCCCCGCGGGCCGGTTCATGATCGGCTACAGTCTGCGGGGGGACCGGGTGTCGGCCGTCCTCTGCGCTCCCGGGCGGGTGCCGCTCGCTGGCGCCGGACGGACGCTGTGGGACGACCGGGGCGACAGCCGTCCCCCCTCCGGTGAGGGTGGCGACTACGCTTCCGGCTACCACAAGGCGCAGTGCGCGTCCGACGAGTACGCCGCCGGGATCGCGTTCTCCTACAGTGCCGGACGCTACGGTACGCCGGACGCCCTGTACTGCCGGAAACTCTGAAAGGCCGCTGCCCCTTGTCCGCTCTTCCTCCCTCCCTGCGGGCGGCGCTGGCCCGGCCGGTGCCGCCCGGCGGGCTCGGTTCCCTCGAGCACGTCGTGTTCTTCATGCAGGAGAACCGCTCCTTCGACCACTATTTCGGGACACTGCGTGGCGTGCGCGGGTTCGGCGATCGCAACGCCATCACGCTGCCGGACGGCCGGTCGGTGTTCGACCAGTCCGAAGTGCTGCCCTACCCGGTGCGCGCCGGGATCGGCGGCCGGGACCTGACCGAGGGCGACCTCCAGTACGTGGAGGGCGTCGACCACGAGTGGGACACGGGGCAGCGGACCAGGGGCGGCGGCTGGCACGACGGCTGGATCGCGGGCAAGGGGCCAGGCGCGATGGTCCACTTCGACCGCCGCGACCTGCCATTCCAGTTCGAGCTGGCCGACGCCTTCACCCTGTGCGACGCCTACCACTGCTCGATGTTCGGGCCGACGAACCCCAACCGGCTCTACCACTGGTCCGGGACCGCGGGGACCGAGCCGTCAGGGCGGCGCACCACCGGCAACGACGCCTGCGAGGAGGACACCCACCCCGGCTACACCCACACGTCCTACCCGGAGAGGCTGACGGCGGCGGGCCGTACCTGGCAGGTCTACCAGGAGTGGGACAACTACCAGTGCAACTCGCTGGACTACTTCGTCTCCTTCAAGGAGGTCGCGCGCAGGGCCCTGGCGCACACCCCCCACCGGAGCCTGCACTCCTTCTACACCTCGCTCGCCCGGCTCCCCGAGGCCGGGCGGGAGGAGATGCTCGCGGCGTTGCGTAAGGGGGTCGCGGAGCTGTCCCCCGCCGACCTCGTCGCCTACGAGCGAGGGCTGTCCAGGGTCGAGCCGGGGCGGCTCGCCGCGTCCTTCCGCGCGGCCGTGGCCGAAGGACGGCTTCCGCAGGTCTCCTACATCGTCGCGCCGGAGGCGTACTCCGAGCACCCGGACCCGTCCAGCCCGGCCCACAGCGCCGACCTCGTCTACGACATCCTGGACGCGCTCGCCTCACACCCCTCAGTGTGGGAGCGGACCGCGCTCTTCCTCACCTTCGACGAGAACGACGGCTTCTACGACCACGTGCCGCCACCGCTGCCGCCGGAGGGCACCGAGGACGAGTTCATCGACGGGCTCCCGATCGGGCTCGGCTACCGGGTGCCGATGACGATCGTGTCGCCGTGGACGGCCGGCGGGCACGTCTGCTCGGAGGTGTTCGACCACACGTCCACGATCCGTTTCGTGGAACGCTGGCTCGGCGTCGCGGAGCCCAACATCACCCCGTGGCGCCGCCGTGTCGCCGGCGACCTCACCTCGGCCTTCGACTTCAACCCGCCCGCGCCCACCACGGAGGCGAACGCCGGGGCGGTCGGACCCGAGGTCGGCGCGGTCGGGGAAGTGCCGCAGGCCGGTGCAGGGGTGGTCGTGCCACCGTTCCGGGTGCGCTGGCCTGCCACACCGCCCGCAGTGGGGCGGCTCGCCACACAGGAGCCCGGCACCCGGCCGGCCCGGCCGCTGCCGTACCGGCCGGAGGCGTCCGCCGTCCTGGCAGGGGACGGGCTGAACGTCACCATGACCGACGTCGGGGAACGGGGCAGCCATTTCGCCCTCTACCCATACGCCGGGGAGTTCGAATTCCCGCGCCAGTACGACGTGCTCGGCACGCAGACCCTCACCGTCCCCGTCAAGAGCGGCGCCTACCGGCTGGTTCTCACCGGCCCGAACGGGTTCCGGCGCGAGTTCGCCGGGTCGGACGCGGGCGCGGCCGCCGCAGTGGCGGTGTCCTCCCGCGGTGACGGACACCTGCTCACGGTGACGATCGCCAACCCGGGCCCTGCCCGGTTGTCGTTCACGCTGGAAGCGCTTGAGTACGGCGCCGGTAGGAAGAACGCGGTGGTCACGCCCGGAGGACGGACAGTCCTCTGCTGGGACACCACGTCAGGCTGGTACGACCTGCGGCTGACCGTGGCCGAGGACCCGTCCTTTCACCGCCGGATCATGGGCCATCTCGAGGACGGCCGGATCAGTGTTTCCGGCTAGGCACCACGCGATCGTCATCTTGGGCTGTTGGCCTCTTCCCGTAGGTCAGGGCTGTCTTTCGACGCCAGTCCGGCGCCAGCACTGGTAACGAGGTTCTGACCTGGACTTCCAGGCTCGGCTCTCGTGCTGTTTCGACTTCTGTATCTGCTGGTGGTCAGCGTGTTCGGCTGGCTGGTGCTGCTCACCTGTTACCCGCTCGCCTTCGACTGCATCGCATCGTGACACCCGGCACGCCAGGTGTTGCCGTGCTGCACGCCCCACGGGACGCTGCAGGCGCCGCCGGGCGGGAGGCGAGGCAGAACGTCGTGCCGGTGGCGTCCTGGCCAGCCAGAGACGCCGGCGAACGGCGAGCCCCTCGGGCACGTCGTAGGGGCCGAGGATCGGACCCTTTCCAGCAGCGCTGCGGGCGTCGGCGATCCTGCGCGTGGCGGGCGCAGAGGCCCGCCAACGGGCGGCACCGCTGTGTGAGCCTGCCGGAGACACTCAGACGTTGTCCCAGATCCGGCCGTCGCCCAGCTCGACGGGGACACCGACGAGGGAGCCGTACTCCGTCCACGACCCGTCGTAGTTGCGTACCTCGGGCAGGCCGAGCAGCTCGTGCAGGACGAACCAGGTGTGCGCGGAGCGCTCGCCGATTCGGCAGTAGACGATCACCTGGCCCTCCGGCTCGCCATAGAGCGCGCGCAGCTCTTCCTGGGACCTGAACGTGCCGTCGGAAGCGCAGGCTCTGGACCAGGGAACGTTCGTGGCGGTGGGCACGTGTCCAGGCCGCTGCGCACCTTCCTGGGGCAGGTGGGCAGGGGCGAGCAGGCGGCCCGCGTACTCCTCGGGCGAGCGCACATCGATCAGCTTGACGCTGCCGACGCCCTTGATGACGTCTTCCCGCAACGCCCTGATGTCGGTGCGGGGCTCGTGGGCGAGGTAGACCGTAGGCCGGCGGGCAGGCTCATCGAGAGTGAGCGTCCTGCCGTCGAGCTCCCACTTCTTACGTCCGCCATCGAGCAGCCGGACGTCCGCGTGGCCGTAGATCGTGAAGTACCAGTAGGCGTAGGCCGCGAACCAGTTGCTGTTGCCCCCGTAGAGCACCACCGTGTGATCATTGGAGATGCCTTTTCTGGCCATCAGCCTTTCGAACCCGGCCTTGTCGACGAAGTCCCTCCGGACGGGATCCTGCAGGTCCGTGGTCCAAGTCAGGCGAACCGCTCCCGGCAGATGACCTCTGTCGTAGGCGGAGGTGTCCTCGTCCACTTCGACGAAGACCACCCGGGGGTCGCTCAGATGCGCCTGCGCCCAGTCAGCGTCCACCAGCGCTGTGTCCCTGCTCATTGGAAAGCCCTCTCTATCCGGACATTTGCTGGGTCCAGCGTGAAGCGGGCCGATTGACGCCGGATGACAGGGGCCGATGAACGGATCTCGGAGGCCGTCAATCAATCGTCAAGTTCGTGACTGCAGGACCAGGGGTCAACCACGTTCGGGCGGACTGCGGAACGCGGGCCGGCACGCCATCGAGTACGGCCTGCCGACCAGCGGCGACTCGTCACGCGGGATTCCATGCCGGCCACCGCCGACAGGGCGGAGGCCGCCTGGTCATCCGTCGAACCGGCCAGGTCGGCCACGGCATGGAACTCGACTGGCCAGAGCGGTCGCGATGCTTGACCACGCTCACGCTTGGTCAGCCGGAAAGGGCGCGCACCTCGTGGTCGGCGGCGCTTGACGCATTCGAGGGCGTCGGCGTGCCGAAGGCTGACGAGGTGCGCGCCCGGCTGACCGTCGGGTGAGCGCCCGGGGGCCGGCGCCCACCCGACGGTCAGGTCAGGACAGCTTCCACAGCTGTTGGTTGCCCGGCTTGTTGCAGTCGATCGCCCAGATGGGCCTGCCGCCGTTGTCGTCGACGGTCAGGCAGCCGCCTTGCGGGTAGCCATGGGTCATGTTGTAGACGTTCTTGATGCTGTACCAGCCGTCTCCTTCGGGGTCGATGAAACGCCACAGCTGGGTGGGGCCGTGGTGGACGCGTTTGTCCTCGACCCGCCAGTTGTTCGGGATGACTTCCAGGACGTTGCCGGTGGCGGGGACCTCGATTTCCCAGGTGCCGTCGCCCTTGTCCCACACGGTGCGTCTGCCGAGGGAGAAGCCGCCTTGTGCGGTGATGGTCAGCTGCTTGCCGTGCTCGAGACGGTTACCCGGGACGGGCTTGGAGCCGTCGCCGCCGCCGCCCTGGCATCCGTCCTCCAGGTCCTCATCCCCGCAGTCCGGCTTGTTCTCGACGCCGTAGGGGGCGAATGTCACACTGGTCTGCCAGTCGTTGCAGCCGCCGGCGCCGCAGGACCCGAGATAGTCGTCCTCTCTGACCTGGACGCCGTCGTCGGCGCGGTTGGCCGTCTCCGGCTCGATCCACTGGATCCGGTCGCGCTGGCCCTTACGCCCCTTGAGCGTGGCTTCGCCCTTCTCGAAGATGGCGATGCTGTAGGAGAACGTCTGCTGGGTGCCGTCCGCGCCGAGGTCGACCGTTTCCTGCTCGAGGATCGGCCTGCCGTCGGGGCAGTCGTCGCACCGCAGCTTGCTCAGGTCGACTCGGCTGTCGTCGGCGATGAGCACGTGGTATCCGAACGGGAGTTGGTCGTCGGCCCCTGGACTGTCGTTGTTCCAGACGTCGTCAAGGACCGCCCGCATGTACTCCCGGCGATCATTCGCCTTCTGGGCCTCGTTCTTGAAGTGCCGCACGATGGCCTTGATGAGCTCTTTGGCCAGTCGGCGGCCGATCTTGGCCACGACAACCGGCAGGATGCGCTGCTGAACTCCGGCATTGACCTGGGCCGTGGCGGCCTGTGCCGTACCCGCGGCTCCGAATACCAGGCTCGCGCCCACGATGATGCCGACGAGCGCGCCGGCGATGCTTCGTTTCACTTGTGTCCACTCCTCGAGAACGGGATCCTTCTCGCCGGAGAGTCCACAAGATTCGCCTTGACAGCTGATTACTCCGTGATAGGCGAGCAGGTCCGCGAAGTCGACACAACGTCTATCCGCAGTCCAAGGACGAGGCCGTGTTCACCACCCTGGCGGAGATCCTCCGCGCGCCGCGTCCCAACCGAAGCGAACATGGGCTCGCAATTCGGCGTGGGCAAAGCGCCGTTCCCGAGACCACTCGCCCGCCCGGCGCTGATGCCGGCGTCATGGACGCACGCGACCTACCCGTCGGCGAACTCGTGGCCGGCGTCGGCGTGATCCTGGAGGGACTGCTCGCCGTCTTCGCCGCCGGCGGACAGGCTGTGGAGCAGGCTGGATGCTTCCACCGATCCATGCCACCCGTATGACAAAGCGACCCGACCGGGGTGTCGCCTCGACAAGTACGGCCGCCGGATGGAACATCGCCACGTCCCCCACTTGCGGAAACAGGTGCAAGCACGCCGGGGGAGTGACGTGAGCGTCCACAGCCACAGCAAGGACATCCAAACCGGGAAGCCGTCGGCGAGGGGCGGACCCACGCGGCGCGATCTACTCAAGGGGGGCGCGGCGGTCGGTACCGCCGCCATCGTCGAGGGATCGCTGGGTGCCACGGCGTGGGCCGCCTCGGCACCGACCACGGACGGCGTGATCGACGTCGCCGTCATCGGCGCCGGGGTGTCCGGGGCGTACGCGGGCTGGCGGCTGCTCGGACCGGAAGCCAGGAGCAGCGGCGTGCTGACAAGGCTCCGGCGGCGTCGCGGCGGCCGGCTCGTGGTGCGCCTGTTCGAGAGCAGCGAGCGCGTCGGCGGCCGTCTCTTCTCGGTGACGCCGCCCGGCATGCCACATCTGCACGCCGAGCTCGGCGGGATGCGTTACCTGAGCAACCAGCCGGTCGTGGCCGACCTGGTGAGACATCTTCGGTTGCCGACGGCCCCCTTCCCGGTCGACGAGCCGCAGAACCTCGTCTACCTGCGTCAGCGCCGCTTCACCATGAAGCAGTTCACTGACCCGAGGGTCGTGCCCTACGACCTGCCGGCCGAGATCCGGGGCATGACGCCGGACGACGCGCTCCTGTCGGTCATCCAGCGCTTCGTCTCCAACGCCGCCCAGATGAACCACCAGGCGTGGGACAGGATCAAGCCGACGGCGTCGGTCGGGGGCCGGCGCCTGTACGACATCGGGTTCTGGAACCTGCTGCTCGATGCGATCGGGCAAGAGGGATGGTCGTTCCTCCGCGACGGCTTCGGCTACGGGTCGGTGGTGTCCAACGTCAACAGCGTCGAGGCGATGGAGGCGTCGGTGGCGGACTTCGTCGGCTCCCCGCCGCCGCAGTACCTGCTCCTGCGCGACGGCTACCAGACGATGCCCGAGGAACTCGTCCGGCGGTTCGTGGCTGAGGGCGGGAGCGTCCACCTCCACCACCAGGTGCGCCGGATCGACCGGGAGACGGTTGACGGCGAGGAGGTGCTGGCCCTTGCCCTCACCGTGTGGCCCGGGGGCCAGCCGCTCAAGGTGCTGGCGCGCCACGTCATCCTGGCGATGCCCCAGCGCTCGATCGAGCTGCTGGACCCGGACACCTTCCTCTTCTCCAGCAGCCAGCTCCTGTCCGACCTCGGCTCGATCGTCACGAGGCCGGCCTCGAAGCTCTTCCTCGCCTACGACCGGCCATGGTGGGAGGATCTCGGCCTGGACGCCGGCCGCTCGGTGAGCGACCTCCCGCTGCGTCAGACCTACTACTGGGGCGTCGAGGGGAACCAGCCCGGGGCCGACCGCGCCAACCGCAACGCCCTGCTGCTGGCCTCCTACAACGACCTCAGCGACGTCGAGTTCTGGAACGAGCTGCTGACGCGGCCGAAACGCCTCGCCCCGGTGGCGGTGACACGGCCGCCGCGGCCGATGGACGCCTCGGCGCCGGGGGCACTGGTCGACGAGGCGCAGCGCCAGCTGCGCGAGCTGCACGGCCCCCGCGCCCGCATCCCCGACCCGACAGCGGCCTACTTCCAGAACTGGGTGCAGGACCCGTACGGCGCGGCCTACCACTTCTGGCAAGTGGGGGCGAAGAGCTGGGAGATCATGCCACGGATGCGCCGTCCGATCCGCGACGCCAACGTCTACGTCTGTGGATCGGCGTGGTCGACCGGGCAGGGCTGGGTCTACGGCGCGCTCACCCAGGCCGAGCTGATGCTCGAGGAGCACTTCGACCTGCCGCGTCCGGCATGGCTCTCGCCGGACGTCTACCTCGGCCCGTAGGCCGGCCATGCGGCGAAGGAGTCACGTGCCGACACCGGAGCGCGTGTCGCCCTACCCGCATCGCGGCGGACATGGAGCGGTGGGTGCGGTCGGTCGCCTCCCACGGCTTTCGCGCTTCGCCGGTCCCTGCGTTCGGAAGAACACCCCCAAATCGTTGGCCTACGTGCACGCCGGCCCCCCCCAGACACCACCCCGTTGCCCGATCTGAGGCGATCCGGGGCCGCCGTCAGAGCTTGCGGAGGCCGGCGAACTGAAGGCCGGTGAAGCCCGCGACCACCACCGCCTGGGCGATCACCAAGGCGAGGCCCAGTGTGGTGAGCGGGAACCACGCGGCGATCAGCGCCTCCGCGCTGGCGATCACCCAGGCCACGTTGACCGCCATCACCGTGATCACCGCCGGCCGGTTCACCACGTGCCGCGAGGCGAGGTGCAGCAGGAACCCGGCGAAGGCCACCAAGAAGACCCCGGTCGGCACCAGGACGGCCGTGGGCAGGCCGAACATCGAGCCGAAGACCGCGGCGGCGGCCAGGTGGACGAGCCCGTTGGCACCCGACCCGATGGCGTCCTGTGGCGTCCAGGCAGGCTCCCGGGCCGAAGGTCCGGGCAGGGATGCCGCCTGGGCCTTCGGTCCGGCCTCGAGTCCGAAGCTTTGTCAGCGTTCCGCTAGATTTCGGCCATGTTGTATGGGCGGGCCGTGGAGCAGTCTCAGGTCGATCGGCTGCTGGAGGACGCACGGTCCGGGCACAGCGGTGTGCTGGTGGTGCGCGGGCAGCCGGGCATGGGCAAGTCCGCGTTGCTCGGCCACATGACGGAGCGGGCCGCGGGGGTGCGGGTGCTTCGCGGGGTCGGTATCGAGTCCGAGGCCGAGCTGCCGTATGCCGCCCTGCATCTGCTCCTGCGTGCCGAGCTCGACCGCATCGACGCGCTGCCGGCGGCCCAGTCAGCGGCGCTCCAGGGAGCGCTGGGGCTCGGTGCGGCCGCGCCGGAGAACAGGTATCTCGTCGGGCTGGCCGTGCTCAGCCTCCTGGCCGAGGTCGCGGGAGAGGGGGCGCTGCTCTGCCTGATCGATGACGCGCAGTGGCTCGACCAGGCATCCATTGACGCGCTGGTGTTCGTGGCGCGGCGGCTGGACGCCGAAGGCGTCGCGCTCGTGTTCGCCGGCAGGGAGGAGTTCAGGCCGCAGGGGCTGCCCGAGCTGTGGCTGGACGGCGTGGACCGTGACGCCGCCGTCGCGCTGCTGGCCAAGGGGGCAGCGGATCTGGCGCCCTCGGTGCGTGACCGCATCCTGGACGAAGCCGGCGGAAATCCGCTCGCGCTCATGGAGCTGCCGTCCGCGCTCACCGCGGAGGAGCGGGCCGGCCAGCTGAATCCGTTCGCCACCATCCCGGTCGCCAGCCGGGTCCAGGAGGCTTTCCAGCGGCAGATCAGGGCGTTGCCCTGCACCGCTCAGTCGCTGCTCGCAGTGCTCGCCGCCGATGACACGGGCGACCTTGGCATCGTGCTGCGCGCTGCGGAATCCTTCTCCGCCAGGCTCGTGGACTTGGAGGCGGCGGAGCAGGCCAGGCTTGTCACGGTGAACGGGTCGGCGGTGGCCTTCCGCCATCCGCTCATCAGGGGCGCCGCCTACCAGAACGTTCCGTTGACGTCGCGGCTGGCCGTACGGCGCGCGCTTGCCGAGGTGCTCGTCGGGGGCGAGCACGCCGACCGCAGGGCCTGGCATCTGGCCGCCGCGACGACCACGCCCGACGAGGAGGTGGCGCGCGAGCTGGAGCTTGCCGCGGAGCGGGCGCGCACCCGTTCCGGCTATGCGGCCATGGCCGCGGCGTACGAGCGGGCCGCCGAGCTCACACCTGACACCGCCAAGCGGTCGATACGGCTGGCCGCGGCGGCTGTGGCGGCCAGCGACGCGGGCCAGCCGACCCGCGCGGGCGCGCTGGCCGACCGGGCCAGCGAGGAGATCCAGGATCCGCTGGCCCTCGCCCATCTCGTTCAGGTGCGGGCACATCGGGAGTTCGAGCAGGGCACCCCGGCCGCGGCCGGCGAGCTTGTCATCGGCGGCGCGGAGCGGGTGGCGCCGCTGGACGCCGAGCGGGCGGGCTACCTGTTGGTGGAGGCGGTGCGCTGCGGATGGTTTGCCGGTGACCCCGAGCTGTCAGGGCGGGCGGCGAAGCGGCTCAGGGCATTGCCTGAGATCGGCTCCCCGCTTGTGAGCGGCGCGTTGGGGCTGGCCGCGCTGCTCGACGGCGATCTGGAGAACGCGGTCACGCTGATCCAGGAGCTGGTGCTCGAACCGGATCAGTCCGCGTTCCAGGTGCCGGGCCTGCTCTTCGTGGCCCAGCTGTGCGTGCCGATCGGGCGGTACGGTCAGGGCGAGGCCGCCGCAGCGCGCGTGGAGGCCGAGTGCAGGGCTCACGACATGGGCGGCTGGCTGGCCATCGCCACGGAGACCCTGCTGCACGCGCGGACGCTGCTCGGCAGGTATCGCGAGGCGGCGGCCATGCTGGAGGAGATCATCCCCATGGTCGGCGACCTGGGGCAGTGGAACAGTGCGGCCACGCTCACCGCGCTGCTAGCCCTGGCGCGCGGTGAGCTGGGCGACGAGGAGGGCTGCAGGGCGGCGGCCGCGGCCGTCTTCGAGCAGGCCGGAGCGCGCGGGCTCCGCATGGCCGAGGCGATCGCGGTGGCCGGGCTCGGGCGGCTGGAGCTCGCGCTGGGCAGTCCGGAGGCGTCGCTGGGAATCCTGGAAAGCATTCCGGCCGAGGCCAACGCGCCGGTGTCCGTCTTCTTCGCCCCCGACCAGATCGAGGCCGCGGTCAGGGCCAGGGAGCCCGAGCGGGCACGCGAGCCCCTGGCGTACTACCTGGACTGGGCGGCCCGTGTCGGTCTGCCGTCCTCCGACGCGGTCGCGCTGCGCTGCCGTGCCCTCGTCGAGGACGACGAGGGACTTTACGATGAGGCCGTGCGGGTGCACGAGCAGGGCGAGCAGCCGCACGAGCGGGCACGCACGCAGCTGCTCTACGGCGAGTGGCTGCGGCGGGCGCGTAAGCGCGCCGCCGCCCGCGCCCAGCTGCGTGGCGCCCTGGAGACCTTCGACCGGCTCGGCATGGCGCTGTGGGCCGAGCGGGCGCGCGCGGAGCTGCGCGCAACGGGCGACGTCCCGGCCGCCCCGCGCCAGGCGGACGACCCGCTCAGCGTGCTCACCGCGCAGGAGAGGCAGGTGGTACGGCTGGCAGCCACGGGCGCGTCCAACCGCGACATCGCGGCCCAGCTGTATCTCAGCCCGCGCACGGTCGGCTACCACCTCTACAAGGCCTTCCCCAAGCTGGGGATCTCCTCGCGGGCGGAGCTGGCCGCGATCACTACCTGAGCTTGCCGTACAGCTCGATGATCTTGGCTTCGTCGGCGACGAGCGGCAGCTGGTCGAAGGTCAGGCTCCAGTCGCTCGAGACGCCCCTGGTGTCGCCGATGCGCTCGATGATGCCGAAGCTGACCGGGTCGGTCTGGCCCTTGGGCAGGACCGTGCCGTGCCATTCCAGGTACGTCGCGCCGTTGACCTTGACGGCCTGGCCCGGCTGCAGCTGGACGTCGCTGACCTGGTCGAAGAACGTCTTCAGGTAGGCGAGCTTGCCCTGCGTGGTGCGGAGCGTGCCGCCGTTCAGTCCCGGGGCGGACAGCGGCGCGCCGGTGAGCCGTCCCGCGAGCGCCTCGGCGTCCTCGTTGTTCCACGCCTCCACGCGCTCGACGAGCTCGTCGGAGCCGAGGACTGGCCGGCGGCCCTGGTCAGGCGCGCCGCCGTCGGTGACGTTCGCGAACAGGTCGGGCAGGCTGGGGTCGAGCGGCTTGAACCAGGAGTGCCGGTCGTAGTAGCGGCGGCCCTGGATGACCTTGCCGTCGTCGGTCAGCAGGACCCGGTAGACCGCGGAGTAGGCGACCTCGCGGCCCTTGAGCGTGGCCTCGTTGTGCGCCTCGAACATCACGGCAGGGCCGTTCACGGCGATGCGCGTGCCGCGGAAGCGGAAGTCGGGCACCAGCGCGAGCGTGCCGCTGATCGCCGTCCTGATGGCGTCCAGGCCCTGGACCGGCGGCCTGCCCGCCTTCGCAGGCTCCCACAACGTTGCGTCCTTGGACCAGATGTCGACGTAGGCGCCCACCCGGTCGGGGGTGATGACCTTGCCGAACGTGATCTGCCGCTTGATGAACGCGCACGCGCCGGGCGACACCCAGCCGCTGATGGAGGTGACCTCCGGCCGCGCCTCCGCGCAGCCCTCTCGGTCCCAGCCTCCCTTGGCCGCCTGCACCGGGCTCGCGAACGTGCACAGCGCGAGTACGGCCCCAGCTGCGAGTCCCATCGCCGCCACCGGAGTCACCTTCATGACCTCCCCTTTCGATGTTCTTTCTGGTGACACCGAAATTAGGCTGATCTTGTCCGCGGCGAATCTGTCAGCGCGACGGTAGTCAGGCTCGCCGCACCAGGTAGGCCACGAGAAGGGCCAGCGGTTCTGGCTGAAGTCACTCTGCGGCTGCCGATCCGGCCTGGCACCGCCCGGCTCCCCGCAACATCGACATTTCCAGGCGGGCGTTCCTGCGCACCCAGGCGAAAGGCCCGCTGGCCTGCGATCACTCTCTCCTCGAAGGTCGTGCCGGTACGGCGTTGGCCACGGCACGAGCATCGGCCGCCGTCGGATGGGCGCGAATCGGTCAGTTGACCGCATGGCCCTCCAGGGCGTCGCGTAAGGCGGCGCGGGAGGTGATGCCGAGCTTGGGGAAGATCCGGTACAGGTGGGCGCTGACGGTCCGCGACGACAGGAACAGCCGCTCGCCGATCTCCTTGTTGCTCAGCCCTGAGGCGGCCAGACGGGCCACCTCCAGCTGCTGGGCGGTCAGGCTGTGGGCGGCGTTGGCGCGCTGGGCGACCGCCACGCCGGTGGCCCGTAGTTCCTGCTCGGCCCGCTGCTGCCAGGCGGTCGCGCCGATCCCGGCGAACAGGTCGGCCGCCCTGCGCAGCTCGGGCCGCGCCTCGCCGGGCTGCAGCCGGCGGCGCTGCAGCTCGCCGAGCGCGAGCCGGACCCGGGCGTGGTCGAAGGGCCAGCGCTCGGTCCTGGGCAGCGCGAGCGCGGCCTTGAACAGCGGCACCGCCTCCTCCTCCGGCGCCACCAGCGCCTGGGCGGCCATGACATGCAGGCGCAGCCGGGGCGCCCGGTCTGCCAGCCCGGCAGCGGCGGCGGCGTGCGCCTGGGCCTCGGCCGTCCTGCCGGTGCGCACCGCCGACTCCACCAGCTCGAAGACCGCCCACGGCGCGAACGCCACGTGCGCAGGGATGACTCCCGGCGGGCTGATGCTCGTCCAATGCGCGTAGGCCGTCTCGTAGTCGCCGTGCGCGGTCGCGGCCAGCGCGAGGTTGCGGGCGGCCAGTGTCAGGTGCAGCGCGCTGCCGCGCGGGGCGGCCCACTGCTGGACGGTCCTGCTGTACTCCCTGGCGCTGTCGGCGTCGCCTCGTGCGGCCGCGATCCAGCCCAGGCTGCAGCGCAGGTCGTGGGCCAGCAGCTCCAGGTCGTGCCGGACGCACAGGTCCAGCCCGGCGTTGGCCGAGCTCTCGGCGGCCTCCCACTGGCCGGCCAGGAAGTGGTCGTGGGCGGCCAGCCAGTAGCCGCTGGCGGCGTGCGTCACCGCGCCCCGGCCGACCTCGCCGTCGATCAGGGCGCGGATGCGGGTGCGGTAGTCGGGCAGCAGGTCCATCCAGGTCGCCGCCCTGCACAGTGCGGCCACCCGTCCCGGCGGGGCGTCACCCGGCAGCTCGTCCAGCGCCGTGCGCACGCGCTCGGCCGTGCCGGTGCCCAGGAAGACGTCGTACAGCAGGCGTACGTGCTCGTCGTCGCAGCCGGCGACCACGTCGGTGACCTCCGCCCACTCCTGGGGATCCTGGGCATAGGAGGCGGCCATCACCCTGATCAGCGGGCCGGCCCCGGGCGTGCCGCGCAGCAGGCGGCGCGCGGCGTCCAGGTCGCCGTCGCGCAGCAGGAGAATCTGTGCCTTGACGGCCAGTGCCCTGGCCGGGTCGTTCAGGTGGCGGCGCGCCTGGTCCAGCAGTTCCTGCGCCAGGTCGAGCTGCCCGGACTCGCCGGCCAGCTCGGCGGCGTGCTCCAGCCGGGCGGCACGGGCCGCCGGGTCCGGGGTGAGGTCGGCCGCCCGCTGCAGCGCCTTGACCGCCAGGCCGCTGCCGCCGCGCAGGCTCACCGCGCGGGCGGCGTCCTCCATGTCGGCGGCCACGCGCTCGTCCGGTTCGACCGTGGCCGCCGCGAGGTGCCACATCCGGCGTTCCGGGTCGGCCCGGTGCTGCTCGGCCAGGACCGCGTGCGCCTGCCGCAGCTCGTCGGGTGCGGCCGTGTTGATGATCGCCGACCTGACCAGCGGATGCCGGAATCGCATCCCGGACGGCGTGGAGTCGCGCGTGACCAGGCTCAGCCGCTCGACCTTCAGGAGGTCGTGCGGCGACAGCTCGGCTTGGTGCTCGAGCCGGTCACCGTCCAGCGCGGTCACCAGCAAGGTGGTACGGATCTCCGGCGGCAGTGACAGCACCCGGCCGGCGAACGCGGTCTCCAGCCGGGTGCGCAACGGCGCGCCGGTGGGCAGCATCTCCACCCCGACGGAGGTCCGCGCCAGCTCGGTGAGCGCGAGGGGGTTGCCCGCGGCGTCACTCAGCACCCGCAGGCGTACCGACTCGGGCAGTCCTGGGTGGAGCAGATCCAGGAGTTCCCCGGCCGCCTGCTCGTCGAGCGGCCCGACCTCCAGCGTGTTGATGCCCGGGGTGACACGTTCGCCGGCCGTCAGCGGCCGCCGCGCGAAGATCGCCCTCAGGTCATACGGCTTCAGCCGCATCAGGATGAACATCATCACCTCGCGCGTGGGGTGATCGACCCAGTGCGCGTCCTCCACGGCGATCAGCACCGGCCCGTCCTGCGCCACCGTGGCCAGCACCGCCAGGGAGGCCACCGAGATCGCCAGCCGGTCAGGCGTCGGCCCGTCCTGCATGCCCAGCACCCGGCGCAGCACGTCCCGGTGATAGGGCTCCACCCGGTCGACATACTCCATCACCGGCCCGAACAACTGATACAGCCCGGCGAAGGCGAGCTGCGCCTCGCTCTCGAAACCGCTGCCGCCCACCACCCGCATTCCCCGCTGCCCGGCGTAGGCGATGCCGGCCTGCAGCAGCACGGACTTGCCGACGCCCGGGTCGCCGTGCAGCACGACGTTCGGCAGCACGCCGGGCGCGCGGTCGATCGCCTGCCGCAGCGCGGCCAGCTCCCGCTCCCGTCCGATGATGTCCATGCGTTGATCTCCTCACGTGCAGTCATTTGACCGATGGCGCGCGAACGCGCCCACGGCATGCTGTGCGGATGCCGCTCTTACAGGTGGAAAGAGAAGTGACCCTCTTCTATGAGGACTTCGGCGAAGGCGAGCCGGTCGTGCTGGTGCACGGCTGGCCGCTGTCGCAGCGCTTCTGGGAGGCGCAGGTCGGCGCGTTCGTCGCGGCGGGCCGGCGTGTGGTCTCCTACGACCGGCGCGGCTTCGGTCGTTCCTCGCAACCCTGGGACGGCTACGACCACGACACCTTCACAGGGGACCTTGCCGCGGTGGTGGACGCCCTCGGGCTGACCGGGGTGGCGTTGGTGGGCTTCTCCACCGGCTGCGCCGAAGCCGCCAGTTACACCGCCGGATCGGACCGGGTGAGCAGGCTGGTGCTGGCCAGCCCCGTGGTGTACCCGGACCCGCTCGCGCACGAGCTCAGGACGGCCGCGGCTGGGCATCGCGTTCACATGCTGGACGACGTCTTGCTGAGGTTCTTCGCCGTCGACGGCCACAGCGCCCTGGACGAGCAGACGCGGCTGTACCAGCTGCGGCTGGCCGCCGACGCCTCTCCCCGGGCCACCGCCGAGTCCCTGGCGGTCTGGGAGGCCGCGGACCCGGGCCTCGACCTGGCGCGGATCGCCGTACCCACCCTGATCGTCCAGGGCGAGGCCGACGCATTCGTGCCGCCCGAGGACGGCGGTCGGCGCGTCGCACGCGCTGTGGCGGGCAGCGTGCTCACCACCATTCCCGCCGCGCCGCACGCCGCGCCGCTCACACACCACGAGCAGTGGAACCAGCTCGTGCTGGAGTTCCTCGCCGGGTGAGAAACGTCTCGCGAGGTCATGCCAGGGGCATGCCGACCTGGTCAACGGGGCTCTCCTTTCGGCCGGAGTGAACCGGCGACGTCGCCGCGGCCGGCCAAGCAGCGGACCGCGCCGCTTTCCAGGCACCTTGGAGGCAGAAAACTCCAGCGCGCCCGCGCCGGCCTCGATCGCTCTCAAGCCGCGACGGAGTGCCGCTGCCGGATCAACCGGCTGCCGGAGGGTCGGAGAGCTTCACGCGCAGACGGCCGGTGCTCGAGTGATCGAGCGGGACGAGGAGGTCGAGTGCCTGCTGCCAGGCGGCGCCGGCGGCGTCGGCCTCGCCCAGGGCGCGGTAGGTGTCGCCGAGGTGCTCCAGGACTTCGGCCTCGAGGTGGGACCGGCCGGTGTCGCGGTAGAGGTCGAGAGAGCGCCGGTAACAGGCGATCGCCCGGTGGTGGTCGCCGAGGTGGTGGTGGGCGTAACCCAACGTGTCCCACGCCGTGGCCTCGTTGAGCGCCATCTTCTGCTCGGCCAGGTATGTGATGGCCTGCTCGCTGCAGGCGATGGCTTCGTCGTAGTGGCCGAGCATGGCGTGGTACCAGGCGACGGAGGCCAGCTCGTTGGCGTGGCCGGGCACGTTGCCGGCCTCGCGGTAGCGGCCGAGAGCCGCGAGGGCGTGGTGCAGGGCATCCTCGTATTCACCGAGATCGCCGTGCAGCCAGCCCAGATCGTGGTGGACCCTGGCTTGATCCAGCGGCCGGGCGATCGTGCCCGGCGATCGCAGCAGGGCCAGAAGACGCTTCTTGGCCGCCTCCGAGTGGCCGAGCCGATGCTCCTGCCTGGCCAGCCAGCCCACGACAGCGCCGGCGTACCTTTCTCCGGCGGGATCGCGGTGCACGGCTTCGGCGGCGCGGGTGAGGAAGGCGAGTGATTCCTGGCCGAGAATCCACACATGATCGAGGAAGGCGTCCACGACGGTCCAGGCGAGCTGCCACACATGGGTGTCGAACCCGCCCAGGACCTCCGCCTGTCGCTGAGCCGCCCACACCACCTGTAGCTCGCGGGCGGCCCACGCCACCGCCTGCTCACGGTCGCCGAAGCCGTCGACGACCGTGCCCGGCTGCGCGGGCGCCAGCTCGATGGGCGTGGAGACGACGGGGTAGATGACCTGATCGGCGGCGTGCGCGGTGTGCAACAGATGATCTAGAAGGCGGTGGAAAGCCTGCCGGCACCCGGCGGGCCCGTCGTGTTCCTCAGCGATCTCGGCGGCGTAGGCGCGCAGCAGGTCGTGCAGCCGCCAGCGGCCAGGCGCGTGCTCGGTGACCAGGTGGGCGGCGCAGCACTCCTCCAGCAAGGCACGAACCCGGCGCGTGGGCAGGGCGACGAGGGAGGCGGCGGCCGGCAGGGAGACGTCCGGGCCAGGATGCAGCCCCAAGAACCGGAACAGCCGAGCGGCCGCCGGGCTGAGAGCCCGATAGGACCAGGAGAAGGCCGCGCGCGGATCGACCCCGTCGGAGGTGTGGAAGGCGTCCAGGGTGCCGTGCGCCTCCCGTAACTCGGCCGCGATGTCCGCGAGCGTGAAGGACAGCCGCGCGGCGGCCCGTGCGGCCACGACCGCCACCGCCAGCGGCAGATGCCCGCACAGCTGCAGAATCTGCGCCACCGCCTCCGGCTCGGCCCCCACCCGCGTCTCACCGAGCCTGCGGGCCAGGGCTTCTCTCGCCTCCGCGGGAGTCCACACGTCCAACGTGAGCACGCGCGCGCCATGCGTGGCGGTCAGACCGGTGAGCTGGTTGCGGCTGGTCACGATCGCCAGGCACCCCGGTGCGGCGGGCAGCAGCGGACGGACCTGCTCGCTGTCGCGGGCGTTGTCCAGTACGACCAGCACCCGGCGGCCGGCCAGCTTGCTGCGGAACAGCGCGGCCCGGTCGTCGGTGCCGACCGGGATGCGGCCTTCGGAGACGCCCAGCGCGCGCAGGAACCCGCCTAGCGCCTGTCCGGGGTCGAGCACCTGGCCACTGCGGTCGAAACCCCGCAGGTCTACCCACAACTGCCCGTCGGGATAGGAACCGGCGATCCCGTGCGCCCAGTGCAGGGCCAGCGCCGTCTTACCGACGCCGGCCATCCCGCCGATGGCGCCAATCACTATGGCCGGTGTTCCCTGCCCTTCTTGGTCCAGGAACGCCAGGGCCTGCCGGAGTTCGGCGCGGCGGCCGGTGAACACCGGCAGATCAGCCGGAAGCTGGGCCAGAGCCCCCGCCCGCGGGCGCGTCTTGACCGTGGCGAGCAGCCTCGCCCGATCCTGGTCGCCCAGTTCCAGGCCGTCAGCCAGCGCCTCGGCCGTGCGACGCTGCGGCGAGCTCACCCTGCCCCGCTCCATATCGCCGATCGCCCGCACGCTCACCCCTGAGGACTCCGACAGCTCCTCGATCGTCATCCGCGCATCGGCGCGCAACTCCCGCAACAGGGAACCGAACTCCCGCTCAGCCACTCCGCCTGCCCCCACGATGGTGATCCGACGAGGACATGATCATCACACGACGACGGCCGGCCGGGCCTGGCCGTCTCACATCGCGGGC
Organism: Nonomuraea sp. bgisy101; assembly: GCF_057708945.1. NCBI lineage: Bacteria > Bacillati > Actinomycetota > Actinomycetes > Streptosporangiales > Streptosporangiaceae > Nonomuraea > Nonomuraea sp. bgisy101. Next base: position 358,297 of record NZ_JBYITD010000004.1, on the reverse strand, counting down.
GCCGTCGCCGCACCTAAGTACCGCCGACTTCCCGCCGCGGTGCAGTCATCTGACCGATTGCCGCCGAGGGCCGCGGATCTAGCGTCGAGCCCATCGACACCGACCCGAAAGGGACCTGACATGCCCCACGTGAGCGCCGCCGACGGCACACAGATCTTCTACAAGGACTGGGGCGGCGGTCAGCCCGTCGTGTTCAGCCATGGCTGGCCGCTGAACGCCGATGCTTGGGACAGCCAGCTGCACCTGGTCGCCTCCCACGGCTTTCGCGCCATCGCCCACGACCGGCGCGGCCACGGCCGCTCCGGCCAGCCGTGGCAGGGCAACGACATGGACACCTACGCCGACGACCTGGCCGCCCTGCTGGACACGCTCGACCTGCGCGACGTCGTGCTGGTCGGGCATTCCACCGGTGGCGGTGAGGTCGCCCGCTACCTCGGAAGGCACGGCACCTCCCGGGTGGCCAAGGCCGTGCTGCTCGGCGCGGTGCCGCCGTTGATGCTCAAGACCGACGCCAACCCGCTGGGGCTGCCTGTCGAGGTGTTCGACGGCATCAGGGCCGGGGTCGCGGCCGACCGATCGCAGTTCTACAAGGAACTGGCCGTCCCCTTCTATGGCTTCAACCGTCCTGGCGCGCACGTGTCCCAGGGTGCCGTCGACGCCTTCTGGGCCTGGAGCATGCAGGTCGGTATCAAGGGCGCACTCGACTGCGTCCGCGCCTTCTCCGAGACCGACTTCACCGAGGACCTCAAGCGCATCGACGTGCCCGTCCTGATCGCGCACGGCGACGACGACCAGATCGTGCCCGTCGCCGCTTCGGCGCTGGAGACGGCCAGGCTGGTCAAGGACGCCACCCTGAAGATCTACGAGGGCGCCCCGCACGGCCTGGCCGGCGCCTTCGAGCGCGACTTCAACGCCGACCTGCTCGCCTTCCTGAACTCCTGAAGGAGCATCGCCATGACCTCTTTCCGCCGCCTGCTGGGCGTCCTCGCCGCCGGCTGTCTTCTGACGCTCGGCCTGACCACCGCCCCCGCGACCGCGACCAGCACCGTAGCCGGCACCGTAGCCGGCAGTGTGAAGCCGACCGTGGTGCTCGTCCACGGTGCCTTCGCCGACGCCTCCGGCTTCAACGACATGATCGACCTGCTGCAGCGGGCCGGGTTCCCGGTGATCGCCCCGGCCAACCCGCTGCGTGACGTGGCAGCTGACGCCGCGTACGTCTCCAGCGTCCTGGACACCATCACCGGCCCGATCATCCTCGTCGGGCACTCCTACGGCGGCATCGTCATCACCAACGCCGCCCGCGGTCACGCCAACGTCAAAGCCCTCGTCTACCTGGGCGCCTTCGCACCCGACAAGGGCGAGAGCGCTCTGAAGCTGGCCGACCAGTTCCCCGGCAGCGAGCTCGGTCACGCGCTGCTGGCCCGCGACTACAAGCTGCCCGACGGCACGCGCGGCGGCACCGACGGCTACATCGTGGCCGAGAAGTTCCGCGAGGTGTTCGCCGCCGACCTGCCCCCGGCCACGACCCGGCTCATGGCGGCCACCCAACGGCCCGGCAGCGTCGACGGCCTGAGCGGCGGCAGCGGCGAGCCGGCCTGGAAGACCATCCCGTCCTGGTACCTGATCCCCACCCAGGACAAGGTCATCCCGCCCGCCGCGCAGCGGTTCATGGCCGAGCGCGCCGGCAGCAAGGTCCGCGAGATCCGTTCGTCCCACGTCGTCATGACCTCCCACCCGGCCGCCGCGACCGCGGTCGTGCTGTCCGCCTACCACGCCACCCGATAAGGAGGAACCTTCCATGAGACCCGACACCATCGTTCTCATCCACGGCTTCTGGGTCACGCCCCGTAGCTGGGAGCACTGGATCACCCACTACCAGGCCCAGGGCTTCAAGGTCCTCGCCCCCGCCTACCCCGGCTTCGAGGTCGAGGTGGAGGCGCTCAACGCCGACCCGACTCCCATCGAGCAGGTCACCGTCCCGCAGATCATCGAGTCGCTGGAGGCACTGGTCCGTGGCCTGGACAAGCCGCCGATCATCATGGGCCATTCGGCCGGCGGCGTGTTCACCCAGATCCTGCTCGACCACGGCTACGGCGCCGCCGGCGTGGCGATCAACTCCGCCCCCACCGAAGGGGTGAAGGTCATCCCGCTGTCACAGCTGAAGGCCACCTTCCCGGTGCTGAAGAACCCCGCCAACCGGCACAAGGCGGTCGGCTTCACCTACGAGCAGTGGCGCTACGCCTTCACCAACACCTTCCCCGAGGACCAAGCCCGCGCAACCTACGAGCGCTACCACATCCCCGCCTCCGGCAACATCTTCTGGGGCAGCGCTCTGGCCAACATCCACCCCGGCAAGGACGACAACTGGGTGGACTACCACAACGACGAGCGCAAGCCGCTGCTGTTCGTCTCCGGCGAGAACGACAACCTCATGCCGCCCAAGATCCAGCGCTCGAACGCCGCGCACTACAAGTCGCCCAGAACCATCACCGAAGTGGTCGAGTACGCCGGCCGCTCGCACCTGATGCCCGCCGAGGACGGCTGGGAGAAGATCGCCGACCACGCCCTCACCTGGGCCCTGGACCACTCCTGACATCGGGGGTCGGCTTCCGCAGCGCAGGCTGCGGAAGCCGATGGGCGCCGGCCACCGTCGAAGCGGACGGCATGGGGGCGGCGTCGCCCGCGAGGAGCACCGCCTGCGAGCCGCCCGGAGCACCCACACCCGCGCGACAGCGCACATCAGTTGAAAGGCCGAAATCCTCATGACCCGCGTTCCCGACGAAGGCATGCTCCTCGTCCCCGGCGACACCCTCATCACCGCCACCCCCGAAGAAGGCCGGGCCCTGGCCATCACCCTCGCCCGCCACACCGTCCACACCATCCAGCCCGACCTGGAGACCCTGCGGGCCGGGCGCGCCCGGTACGGCGGAGACCCGATGGGACTGATCGCCGCCGCCCAGGTAGTGGCGTTGGAGTTCGCCACCATCGCCGCGGCCAACGACTACTGGCGCTGACCCCCATGACGAAGGCCCGGTTCACCCACATCGGCGGTCCCACGGTCCTCATCGAGTTCGGCGGCTGGCGGCTGCTCACCGATCCGACCTTCGATCCCCCAGGCCGCACCTACTCCTTCGGCTGGGGGACCTCCTCCCGCAAGCTGACCGGCCCCGCCGTGGACCCCGCCTGCCTGCCGCCCGTCGACGCCGTCCTGCTCTCGCACGTCCACCACGGAGACAACCTCGACGACGCCGGACGCGCTCTGCTGCCGGCCGCCGGCACCATCGTCACAACCTCCTCCGGCGCCCGCTCCCTGCCGTACCCGGCCCGGGGCCTGGAGGCGGGGCAGACGACCCGCCTGGAAGCGCCCAGCCGCCCGCCCATCGACATCACCGCCACCCCCTGCCGGCACGGACCCCCGCTGAGCAGGCCGATCGTGGGCGAGGTCATCGGCTTCGCGCTCACCTGGCCCGGCCAGGAGCACGGACCCCTGTGGATCACCGGCGACACCGTCCACCACCGCGCGCTGCGCCGGGCCGCCGCCGCGATCCGGCCAGGCACGGTCCTCCTGCACCTGGGCGGCGTCGGCTTCCCCGGCACCGGGCCGCTGCGCTACACCATGACCGCACGTCAGGCCGTACGGCTGTGCGCGGCCATCGCCCCGCGCACCGTCCTGCCGATCCACTACGAGGGCTGGCAGCACTTCAGGCAGGGCCGCGACGGCATCGAGCAGGACCTGCGGCGTGCACCGGAGCGCATCACCGGCCTGTTCCGCTGGCTTCCCCTGGGAACGCCGGAACAGGTGCAGCTCTAGACCACGACCTCGCCGACGACCCCTCACACACCGAAAAGGACGAAAGCGCCATGACCACCGCCACTCAGCTCGACAACCTGGCCATCGCCGCGTTGCAGGACGTGCTCGTCAACGTCGCAGAGCTGGCGTCCCAGGCCCAGCAGGCGCACTGGAACGTCCGCGGCGCCGCGTTCCTCCCCGTGCACCGATGGCTGGACGAACTGGCACAAACCCTGCGGGCCCACACTGACACGCTGGCCGAGCGCATCGCCGGACTGGGCGGCTGGCCGGACGCCTGCAGCGAGACGCTGAGCGAACGCAACACCCTGGAGTCCCTGCCGTTCGGCGCGCTCACCACAGGTCAGGCGCTCACCGCCATGGACACCGGTCTGGGGCGCGTCGCCGCGGTGGCCGCGGCGTGGTTGCGGAATCCGGCGGTCGACCAGGTGACCGCCGATCACCTCGCGAGCCTCTGTCGAGACGTCCAGAACCAGCAGTGGCTCGCCCGTGCCCAGCAATGAACAACCGCCATGGCCAACCTGCGCCCGATGAGCCCCGCCGCCTGCCGGACCTCGTATCGTTGCCAGCCGGGCTCGCCGGACGCTACCCCCGCGAGCTCTCCGGCGGCCGGCGCCAGCGCGATCGCCAGACGGGAGGCGACCGGACCTGCTCATCGCCGATGAGATCACTTCGGCGCTGGACGTGTCGGTGCAGGGCTCAGGTTGAACCTGATCCGCTCGCCTTCCTCGTGCGCTCGGCCACGGCTGGGTCGTACTCGATCGAGACCCGCCGGTGGCGCGCCACCCTGGAGGGCACCGAGAAGGTCGTCCAGCCGCGTACACCATCTGTTGGCGCGGGCTTCGCCTTCCCGATCTTTTTGCGACCCGTGCCCGGACCTAGATTGATCAGCCATGCGCAAGTCAGCACTCGCTCTGGTGTTCGCCATCACGGCGACACTTTCCGCCGGGCTCACGGCCGCCGCACCCGCGGGCGCGAACACGTTCGGTTTCTACGCCTACCACCCCACCTGGTGCTGTCCCAAGACCGACAACCGGGATGTCTACTGGAACGCGTCCACCCTCACCAGCAACATGATCACCGCGGCCGACTACGGCATGGCCAACCTCGACTACCAGACCGACCTGAGGATCGGCGGGTACGACAGCAGTGCGGGCACGCACACCGACCTGGTGATGTTCGACGCCTACTACGTCGACTACTGGGGCAAGGACTGGGACGGCTCGAGCACGGGCGTGAACATCACCGCCTCGACCAAGTGCGTCAGGGTGCTCGCCCAGATCGGCGGCGAGTACACGTGCGACCGCGCGGAGCTCCGCTTCGACCTGGCCGACATGACCAGCTCGACCATCCGCAAGAAGACGGCCTGTCACGAGATCGGACACGCCATCGGGCTCGGGCACACCAACCTGACCTCCTGCATGAAGCAGGGCTCGTCCACCACCCCGACCTACAGCAGCCACGACCGCTCGCACGTCAACGGGGAGTGGTGACCATGAAGAACCGTCTCCTGGTCGTCCTCACCGTCGCCGCCGCCGTGATCACCGGGGTCGGTGCGGGCAGCCTCCTGAACAGCCCCGAGCCCTCCTTCTGGGCCCAGCTCCGTAACGGCGGCAGTGCGAACGACGGCGAGTACCTGTTCGACTCGGTGGCCGACATCACCCCGGGAGCCGCCGACTCCGGCGCGTTCAAGGCTGCTGGGGCGCTGGTCCAGGGGTCCATCGTGGACATCGAGCCGGGCATCGCCTTCGCCTCCGACGACGCGCCGAGCGGCTCGGCCGTCGTGGCCTACGACAGCGCCGACGCCGCGATGCGTTACGCCAGCCTGGTGGTGCGCGTCGACACAGTGCTGGCCGGACGGCTCGGCGAGGGTTACGCCGACGGCAAGATCCGGCTCCAGGTCGAGCACCCGGCCACCAGCACGCTCGCCGAGCTCAAGGAGTCCATCGGTACGGCGGGCACCGGCCTGATGTTCGTGCACAACCTCGCGGAACGGCAGCAGCTCGTCGGCCGCCCGATCACCGACGCGACCCGGCTGGCCTACGCCCGGTCCGTCTACGCACCGATCGGCGAGGGCCTGTTCGTCGAGGAGACGGCGGGCATCCCGGTCATCGCACCGCTCATGGACGGCCAGCGCGCGGCACAGCTGCTGGGGTACACCTACGTCTCCGAGGACCACGAGGCGGAGCCGGCTCCCTCTCCTACCTGCGACGACTTCGACCCTTGCTACACGCCGACGAGCAAGCCCTCGGCGACGGCGACCTCGGTTCCGGCGGGCGGCACCGAGCCGGCCAACACCACGCCGCCGACGCTGACGGCCCTGCGCACGACGCTGGTCGCCGCGGCCTGCGCCGAGGGAACGGCGCTGGACTCCTCCTCCTGCTAGGACCTCATGAGGCGAGCACGCGCGCCGGCGCGTGCAGGGTGGGTCTTCAGGGACGTGCCGGGCGGCGCGGATACGCGCAGCACGGGTTCGCGCAGATCCAGCGGCGCCCGGGCGGGCGGCACGACGGCGACCGGCAGGTCCGCCACGGCCGCCCGGCCGACGGCCTTTCGGGGTTGAGGCAACAGTGGTAAAGCCATCAGCGCCGAGATGATCACGGCGTGGTTCTGTCGTTCGGAACGGTCGATCAAGGGCCCGACATGCAGTCCTGATTGATCGCTATCGTCCTGGCCGTGCCGGTGAAGTTTCTGGGCGATGAGCAGGCCGCGGCGGGAACCTCGTCGAGGTGCCGATGCGGTGGGAGTCTGAGGCGGTTCTTCTATCTGGACGACACGGACCGGGACCTGATCGCGCTGCGCCGTACAACGTCGCACCTGCTGGGGTTCGCGCTGCAGCTGACGACCGTGGGGTAGATCGGGTTGTTCCTGGAGGGCCCGCTCGCGGTGCCAGCCGAACTTTCTCGGTGGTGCACGACGAGGAGGCCGCGGGCGATGTGGAAATATCGGGCACATGGTCGAATTCCAGATTGGTCACCGGGTCGTCGTCACGGATGGGCCGTTCATGACGCTCGAGGCGACGATCGATGCGTCGGGTGAGACCCCGACCACGGCCAAGGGAACGATCGAGCTCTTCGGAAGGTCCGTGCGAGTCGTACTGTCCGCCGACACCGAATCGAGCGTGAACGCGGTCGTCGATCGCTCGGAGGTGATCGCGAGACATGCAGGAGCGGCCCGGTTCTACAACGTCGTCGGTCGGATCACATCCGGCACTCGGGCGGGGATGTACATCCGGGTCGACAGGTTGACGGACCTGGCCGAGACATCGCAGGACGCTGCGACAGGTGTCATGATCCGCATCGCCGCCGATCCCGGCATGGAGATCGACTGCATCGCGGAGTACGCGGAGGACTGGGCAGACGTGGAAGAGACTCTTCTGCGCGACGGCCATCGCGTCGACTGGAACGGCGCACGCCCCGGCGACTGTGCGTGGTCAGCGGCTCGACCGCCTTCTTGAAGGCGATGATCAGGTGCGGCAGGTTCGTGGTGGGGAGCGCGAGATCCTCGTGCCAGCGGGTCTCGGTCCGGCCGATGTAGACGCCGAGGCTGCCGGCGACGGCGAACCTGCGCACGCCCCAGGTGCGGGCGGCGTCCAGCGCGTTGAGCAGGCCGCTCGTCTCCGTGCGGAAGAAGGCGACCGGGTCCTCGTCGGGGATGCTTCCGGCGAGGTGGACGATGTCGCTGATGTCGTGGCGACCGGCGGGGGCCAGGAAGGCGTCCCGGTCCTGGCCGCCGCCCGCGTCCGCGGCCGGCGCCTGGGATGCCCGCCGGCTATGACCCCGAACAGGTCCGGCACGCCCGCGACCTGCTCACCCGGCCGGAGAACACTGTCTCATCCATCGCCCGCCTACTCGGCGGCAGCCGGTCGCCATCGACAAGTACGTCCCCGAATGTGCGACCGGCCGCGCTGCCGTCCAACAGTCAGCGGCGCGAGCCGAGCTGGAAGCGGGAAGCTGATTCCCGGCCAGGGCCTCTATGGTGGCCGGTGCCACGTTGCTTACCTTTTTTGGGAACGTGGCCGTGCCGAGTCCAGGCGCGAACCGCTCGGTCCGCGACGTCGTGGATCGCCTGGACAGCCCGTGTTCGCCTGCGCTGAGCCCCGGCCGTGTCCGCCATAGGGATCGTCGACCCGTCAGCCGGCCCTTCGGGACTGCCTCTCCACCGCAGCTCGGAGCGCCGCACCGAACTGGTCTGGTGCTTCCAACCATGGATTGTGCCCCGCGTTCGGGACGATGACGACCTCGCAGTCGAGGCGGGTTCCGAGACGTCGCAGGGCATCCGCTGGGCGGCTGTCGCCGGCCCCGCCGATGATCACCGCGCCGGGCGGCAGGTGCTCGCGAAGTTCGTCGACGTGTGATTCGAGCGGGTCGGCCTTCTTCGCCGCGTTGAGCTGGGTGTTCATCGCGTAGTTGATGGGCCGCAGCGTACGGGCTGATGCCAGCGCCCAATCCCATGCCCGCGTTTGGTCGGCGTGGTCAGTGAACCACGACAGCGTGAGGTAGTCGATCTCCTCGGCGTCTGTACGCGATTCGATCGCATCGAGTTCATCGAGCCTGGTCTGTTGCTCGTCGGTGCGTCGTGCCCGCTGTGTTGCTCGGTTGGCTTCCCGCCATGGATCGAGGAAGGGGCCGGCGATCTGAATCAGTCCGGCCACGCGTTCGGGATGGGCCAGCAGGAAGTAGCCGGCCATATTGGTTCCGAACGAATGCCCCAACAGAACAACCCGGTCGTGTCCCCACGCGTCGAGCAACAACGCCAAGTCGCGAACGTGGCGGATGATCGTGTGCTCGCCCTCCCAGGGTGATCCGCCGGTGCCACGCTGGTCGTAGCGGTGGACCAGGCACAGGTCGTCGATGATGCCGGCGACCGGGGCGAGATAGTCGGGGACTCCTGGACCGCCGTGCAGCATGACCACGGGAAATCTCTGCGGAATCACCGAGCCCGCAGTCCAAGTACGTAGCTGTGCACCGTCATCCAGCTCGATCATGGTCGCGATCATGGACGTGAGTGTAATGCGGTCGGGGTCCGATGAGACGATCCCTCAACGGGCACTCGCCGGGCTGGAAGTGGGAAGCTGATTCCCTGGTTCAGGGCCTATACGGCGGCTGGTGCCATGGTGGTTGACGGCGCCCCGACGCGTCCACGGACACCAGCAGCGACAGGGTGAGCACGGCGAGAGCGAGCCGCTGCCGCGCCTCGGGCCCGCCGGATCGGCCCATCGGCCCCGAGGCGCAGGCTGCGTCCGACCGCGCCCCGGGGAGCACGCGGCCCGAGCAGCCGCCCGCCCCCCGATGGCGCCGCACTCGTCGCACGCCGCGGGACGCAGGGCAGTGATCAGCCCAGCGGCTTGCAGTCCCACATGGTCACGGTCGGCTGCCCCGCCGAGCCGCCGCCGGTCGAGTAAGGGCCGTAGCAGCGTAGTCTCAGGCCGTCCGTGCCACGACTGATGAGCCACCGTTCGCCCGCCCCACCCGAACTGATCCCGACGAAGTCTCCGTCGGCGTCGTGGCAATGGCCATATCCGCTGTATATGTTGCGATCGGGGTTTACGGGGACCTTTGCGATCAAAGGGCAGGTGATGATGTCGCCAGGTGCGGGGGCGGCCGCCGCCGGGCCGGAGGGAACTGCCGCGAGGAGGCCCGCAGTGACCAGGACTGCCAGTGCCGGTGCTTTCATGCACACAACCTTTCGTTTCTCAGAGTAGAAGAACCATCACTCTTTGTAACCGGCAATGGGGTGTGGGAACCCCTTCCCCGCGGCGGAAACACCCTGACCGCGCCCGCACTCTCCGCCTGCGCCCTCCCAACGATGGCTGCTTGCGGGAGTGGGATGCTCCCTGATCAGTAGAGCCGTGCACCGATGGGGGTGTGGCGGATCGCCGTACTTACGAGACTTGTGGCAGCTCGTCCCGGGCTGAGGATCTCCAGATCCAGACTGGAGGGGGAAGAGCCTGCCCGTGACCACGAGGCGACCTTGAGCTCACGGACGGGACACCCCTGCGTGGTCCGTAGGGCCAACCCCGCCGCAAGGGCCTCGGAAACGTCATCGTGCAGGCTGAGGTCTTCGAGATCCGGGACTTGGGCCGTCAGGGCGAAGATCCGGCGATCCAGGTCGGTTGCGGGTACGCCGTAGGGGCCCGTTGACGGCCGTTCCCGCGAAGGTCGGCTCCCGAGATCTTCCTGAGTCCCACTCCCGCCAAAGCGCCGCTCGGCCGGAATGTAGATCTCAAAAGTGTGCTCGAACGCGAAGAGACGGTGGACCCGCTTCCTGTCCCACAGCAGGTTGTCCAAGGGGGATGAGGACGTCGGAGGATGCTCGGGGAGCGTCCGCGGCCCCTCCAGCGCAGCGGGGTCGGCGTAAGCGGCGCCTCGCCGGTCGGGCACCTGATCACCGCGAGATCGCGGTATCAGTCGCCGCCACCCCCGCCGCCGTCGGAGGAGCCGCTGCCGGAGGAATCGCTGCCGGGGGAATCGCTGTCGTTCCTGTCGTCCGAAGAAGACGCGTCGCCGGAGAACAAGGAGCGCTGGTGATGTGACCCGCTCCGCGAGGAGGAACCTCCGCCGATCATCGCCAGGACGCCCCCGATGACGAAGAGCACAAGCACGGCCACGAATGCCACTGGCATCACTGTGTCGAACATCATCGCCCCCTCTTCTCGCAGCTGTGTGGATCTTCAGCGTAGGGGTGTCGGGTTGGGTCGGACCATGGCGCCCTGCCGTGATTGCCCCGAGGTCGCCGTCGACCCCCGCCGGAGCTGAAGGAGCGGGCCGTAGCGCGTGACTCGGCGGCCGGATCGAGGCGGGGCGGATGGCGCTCATCCGGCCGGCCAATGGGCTGTCGATGTCGGTGTGGTTACCGAAGACGGCGATCGAGGCGTACGGGCCGGCCTCGCCGGAGCAGGAGGCCTTGAATGTGATCCTGCGCCGGTCGGTGCTGCCGATCTACGAGCCGGACCAGGCCGAGCCGAACCACGGTCGGTGACGGGGGAGCAGGCCCGCGCCGCCGCGGCGGAGCGGGTCGAGCGCATGACCGGTTACTCCTTCTCCAGGGACGCCTGCTGCCAGGAGGCGCGCAGGACATCGACGGCGACGGACAGCTCGGCCTCGTCGCGTGGGGCGTAGAACATGACGATCGTGTCCGGCCACTGCGGCCGCAGGCTGATCGGGTGCAGTTCGGCCCAGCCCGCCTCCACCAGCGGTGCGACCATCGGCTTGGGGACGGTGAGGTGCATGAAGCCGGCCTGGTGGATATGGGCGAACTCGTCCCGGCTGGGGTGCAGGAACGCCTCCCACGGCCCGGTCGGCCGGTGCAGGCGCAGCGCAAGCGAGGCGGGCTCGGAGACCTGGCTCGGCCCGGTGAAAACTCCGGGGAGGGCACGGGCCTGCTCGACCAGCGCGTCCCGGACAGGCGCCGGGGAGAACTGGTCAAGCTGGTCGTGCGGGATCTCGCGGCGGGTGGTGACCGGGCGGACCCCGGCTCTGTTCGGGGGATCAAACATGAGTACCGCACCTTCTGTGTGCTGGTTATCTTTTGTGCGCAGGGAGAGCTTGATCCACGATGCCGTCATGACGGAAGAAGGCACTTTGACCTGCCCACGGCACACCGATGTGCGCGTCTCCGAGGACCCCGGCGTCTGTACGCCGATCGCGGCCGCGACCATCTCATCCGCCGCCACCTGCGAGCGCGGGATCACACCGGTCATCGCCCGACGCGGCGTCCAGCACGGTTCCGGGCCGGACGGCATCCGGCGGGTGGTTGAGTGAACCCTGGCCTTGCCGCGTCAGTTCAAACGGCTGCGCGCTGATCTCCATCGGGGCCGCTTGGTCCAGCGTGCGGCGTCATCTGCCAGAGCTGTCTCCGGACCTCATGGTGAAACGACCGGCTAGAGGTCGTAGCCGCCGGAGACCTCGATGTTCTGCGCGGTGATCCAGCGGCCCTCGTCGCTGAGCAGCGTGGCGATGCCCGAGGACGTGGGGCTGCCCGCGGGAGGCAGGCGCCGCGTCCCCGGCGCTGGGGGAGCCGGCCCTTCTCGCCGGTCCTGAGGAGAAGGCCGCATGCGAGGGGATCCGGTCAGCCGTGGATCTGGCGGGTGATGGACGGGTCGGTGATCGTGGTGTCGGCGGCCAAGAGGAACGCCTTGGACAGGATGATCGACAGCATGCCGCCGTCCTGCTCGAAGGGCAGGAAGACGGGGTCGCCTGAGCCGCGGGGGACGATGCACAGGTAGGCGTCGTTGGGCTCCATCAGGATGTTGCCCGAGCCGAGGTGGATTCTGTAGGCGCGCAGGTCGCCGCGGACGCGCAGGAAGCGGTCCTCCAGGGTGCAGCGGTCGGCGATGGCCAGGCGGGGCACGAGCCGGGACAGGGCGTCGCGGCGGATCCGGGCGGTCTCGGTGAGGTCGCCGAAGCCGTAGGACTGCCAGTACTCGCCGCTGCCTGTCGGGTCCAGGCCGGTGGAGGTGACGCCGACGGCCAGGTCCGCGTCTCGCAGCGCCTCCGACAGGATGAGCGGGGGAACCTCGGCCAGCGGGACCGGTGAGGGGCCGGCGAGGAAACGGAGGTCGCCGCTGACGCAGATGGAGGCGGTGGTGCCGTAGCCGTCGCGTTCGAAGGAGTGCTCGTCCAGGTGGAAGTCCCAGGTGGCGGTGAGGCCGCCGGGCAGGTCTTTGGTGGCGTCGCACCAGTCCGACCCTCCGGCCGCGTCCCAGTGGCCAAGCGACATGCCGGTCCAGCCGCGCTCGGTGAGCAGTGCCTTGGCCTGGCCGTACCGGAGCAGGTGGCCGGTGAAGCGGCGGGAGTGGTCGCGGGTCTCCTCCTCGGCGGGCGTGAGCAGGTAGACCTCGCGGAAGGCCTGCTTGAACGGCTGGCGCAGGCCGTGCTCCATGAGATGGTCGCGCCAGGCGCGGACCTCGTCCGTCGAGTGGGAGATCGGATGCCAGAGGAGGACAGGCGTGTCAGGGCGGGGCTGGATCCGGCGTCCGGCCGGGTCGGTCAGCTCCCAGGTCCCGTCGACGCGGACGGGAAGCCCGGCCGGGCCCTGGAGGATCTCCCAGATCAGGCTCCGGGCGAACGAACCGGTGACCGGGTGGTCGAGGTAGAACTCGCACACGTCGCGCCAGCGCCAGATGCGTTCGGTGGCCAGGGCGCGCTCGATCCGGAAACGCTCGGCGGGCAGCGCCTTCTTCAGCTCCTTGGCCGTGGCCCTGAACTCGGTCAGAACCTCCTTGTGCTCCTCGCGGACCGCTTGGGGGACGGTCTTGCGGACCTTGCCGTCGGCGCCGACGTAGCCCACGAAGCCGTCAAGGCCCAGCCGCAGGCCGTGTTCCGTGCGCGTGCCGTCGAAGCCCAGTCCGAAGGCAGGGACGGTGCGTTCCAGCAACTGCTCGGTCGACAGCCCGGTCTGTACGGCCACCGCGTCCAGGGTGCGGCCCACGCGGGCCAGGATGGTCTTCTTGCGGACCTTGGCCTGCACCCGGGCCAGCTGGGCGACCACCTCCAGCCCGCCACGCCGGGACAGGACCCCGATGGCGGCGTTCGCCAGCATCTCGCTGCGCGCGTTGGCACCCGAGCCGCCGATGCCGGTGCCGGTGGCCACCGCGAGGTCGCCCAGCAGCGCGGTCACCCACGGCTCGTCGATCAGCTCGCAGGTCCAGACCATGCCCCGGAGCGGTACGGCGGTGCGCTCGCGCAGGAAAACGGTCTCTGTCCACTCGCCGTGAGGGGTGGGGTGCCGGTGCGTGACCTCGCGGTGGGCGAGGACCCGGCCGAGGATGTCTCTGACCAGGCCGGCGGCCTCCGGGGTCAGCAGGTCGGTGGCGCGCAGGGCCCATCTGGGGCTGGGGCCTGACGCGGTGGCGGTGTTCCAGTGCCGCAGCAGGGGCAGGACCTCGGGGCAGGCGAGCCGGGCCGCGTAGTCGTTGATCATCTGGGTGGCGAACGCGTCGTCCTCCCACATGATGTTGCGGACTCTCGCGCCGGGATCGTCGGTCTCCGGTTCGGTGAGCAGCGCCTCGACCGGTTCGCGCAGGACCTTCCACGCGGGCTTCCAGTGCTGGGCGAACCACTTGGGCAGATGGTTCAGTACGGCACGCCGCTCGGGAAAGGAAAGCAGGGCGGTGGCGGCGAGCGGCAGCCGGTACAGCTCGGCGTAGTTGGTGTGCTGCCAGGTCATCAGTCCGTTGGCCGCCGACCACAGCTGGGTGACCGTCGCCTTGGACAACGCCGGAAGACGGTCGATCACGTCGCGGATGACGGCCAGCCGTCGGTCCTCGTGGTCGCCGCCGCCGTCCCAACCGAGGCTGAGCCGCATCTGCGCCCACAGGGCGAAGAGACGGAGCCGGCTGTCGTCGTACGTCTCGACCTCGAAAGCCCCGTGCGCGGCGAAGGTCGCGTCAAACCGGTCGAAGGTCTCCTTGTGGTCGTTGGCCAGGTACACGAAGTCGTAGTGGTTGCGCAGCGGAGAGTCGGCGAGCAGTTCCCAGTCCATGTCAGCCCCCGACCAAAGGGACGAGCTTGACGAAGGACACCACGGGGTCGGCGGCCAGGTCGATCTCGGTGTCCAGATCCTCGATCTGCCGGTCGCCGACCAGCAGCAGGAAGCCGTTGCGGGCGAACGCGGCCTCGGCGGCGTCGGCCTGCCTCTCCCAGTTCAGCCTGCGGGCGGTCCGCATCCGGTAGCCGTTCAGCTCGGCCTCGGCGTCGGTCGGTCTGACCAGGCCGCGGAAGTGGTGGGAGGGGGCGGCGTTGTGGCGGGCCACCTCCTCACGCACGCGCAGCCGTACCAGTTCCCTGGCCGAGATCCGCTCGGGCAGGCCGGGGAGCGAGAACTCCTCCAGTGCCCGGCCCGTCGCGGTCTCATCGCGAAACGTTACTGATGCCATCGAACGCCCTGTTCTCGCGAAAGATCATCTGATGGCGTCATTCATAACAGCGGTCGCCGACAGAATCGGTGATGCCGTCCGACGGGGTGGTGACGCGTTACGGACGGATCGCGCCCCACACGGCCCGGAGAAGAGTCCGAGCGCTGACCAACCCGGCCGCGGGAATGGCGCGCATCGAGAACAGGTAGACGCGGCGGGCGAGCTCGCGATCGCGGTGAGCCGCTTTCGTGACCAGTTTCTGCGCCGGGTTGGCGGGCCGGGCCAGGGCGTCCCGCCGGCCGATCCGGTCATGCTCCACGATGAATTCGAGCGCCTGACGATAGACCGCGACGCCGGCTTCGAGGTCCCCGCCGTCGAGCAGCGCCGGAGCCGTCGATTCCACCAGCCATTCGGCGGCACGGAACGCCCAGCCGCAGCCGACGGCCGGTGTGGGATCGCCGGTGATGGCCGCATCCCCCACCAGCACGAGCCCGGGCCTCGGGGCCGGGTCGCGTCTCACGCAGGGGTAGTCGTTCGTCCCGATCACCTTGGACACCCGCTCCGCCGAGGACAGGTCAGGCGCGTCGGGAAGGCAGGCCATGAACCGCTCCAGCGCACCGGCGCGGTCGGCCTGGAATTCGGCGAGCCTGGCCTTGGCAGGGAACGCCACCAGCATGTGCAGGTCATGGTCGGTCCGGACGAGTATGCCGACATCCGGGTCGAGTGACCAGATCTGGCTCGCGGCGGGGCCGCGCGGGACGACGCCGCGGTAGTACGCCCACAGTCCGAAGCGCTCGTTGGGCGCCACGTCCTCGGGGACTCCTGCGACCTGTGCCACCGGCGACCTGTGCCCGTCCGCGCCGACGACGAGCCGCGCCTGGATCTCCTCGTCACCGACGCGCACACCGGTGATCCGCCCGCCCGATTCCAGCAGTCCGGTCACCGTACGGCCGAGCACGAGATCGACGCCGGGCGTGCCGGCCGCGATCGTCCGCAGGAGGGGGTCCAGTTTCTCCCTCCGCAGGCTGATGCACTCGGGGAGACCGGGTTCGGGCACGAACCACCCGGCCGTGGTCCAGCGTGCGATGTCGCCCACGGCCGCGCCCGCGTCGACCATGGCCTCCCAGAGGCCGGTACGCCGCAGCATCGGCTGCGTCCCACCGCACGAAGTGCCCGCACAGAACCTTGTGCGTCGAGATGGTGCGGTGCTTCTCGATGATCGCGACGCGCAGGCCGGCTCTGCCGTACAGGATGGCGGCGGTGCACCCCGCCACACCGGCGCCCACGATGACAACGTCGTAAGTCATGGGACCACTGTGTGGCGCGCCCGGCGCCATCACATCGGTAGTGGATTACTGCATTCTCGGCCACAGGCATGCGCAGTACCCTGCGGCTATGAATTCCTGGCCGCTGGTGGGCCGCGAGTGCGAGCTCGAACGCCTGGTGGCGGTGATGACCGGACGCGCAGGGTCCGGTCTGGTGGTCACCGGCCCGGCCGGGATCGGCAAGAGCCGGCTGCTCTCCGAGGCCAGGTCGAGAGCCGAGGCCGGTGGGGTCGGGGTGAGCTGGGCTTTCGCCACGCCTGGCGGCATCCCGCTGCTGCCCTTCGCGCACCTGCTGCCTCCGCGGGCCGTCGACGGCGAGCTCACACGTACGCTGACGGCGGCGGCCGCCCACATCGCCGGCGGGGGCGCGCTGGTGATCGACGACGCCCACCTGCTCGATCCGGCGTCGGCCGCACTGGCACGGCATCTCGTCGCCGGCGCCATGGTTCCCGTCGTGCTGGCCGTACGCGGCGAAGGGACCGACGAATGGTGGCGTGACCTCGAGCGACTGGCCCTGGAGGGGCTGACTGAAGGCCACACGGCTGAGCTGCTCTCGACGACGCTCGGCGGCCAGGTGGAATCGACGCTGCCCGCCCACCTGCTGCGACTGAGCGGTGGAAACCCGCTCTTGCTTCGCGAGCTCGTGGAGGCGGCGACCTTCACCGAGGTGGACGGTGTCTGGCGGCTCCTTCGGCCCGTCTTCGCGGACACGAACCTGCCCGCGGCCATCGCCGCCCGTCTCGACCGGCTCGCTCCTGCCGTGCGGGCCGCGGCAGAGCTCGTGGCTCTCGCCGAACCGGTCGGCGCGGCGATACTGGAGCGTCTCCTCACCCCCGAGGTGATCGCGGAACTGGAGTCCGAGCGGCTGCTGACCGCGATTCCCGACCGCCGTCGACACCTCGTGGCGCTCGTCCACCCCCTGTACGGCGAGGCGTTGCGAGCGACGCTTCCTCCGCTGCGGGCCCGCGACCACCGCAGGAGGCTCGCCGACGCGGTCGAGGCCGCGGGGGCGCGCAGGCGACGTGACAGGGTCAGGATCGCGGTGTGGCGCGTCGAGGCGGGCGTGGCCGCCGATCCCGCGCTGCTTCGCGAAGCGGCCAGGGAAGCGTCGGAGGCGCTGGACCACCAGCTCGCCGGGCACCTGCTCCAGGCCGCGGTCGATGCCGACGGGTCGTTCGAGTCGCGACTGTCGCTCGTCGCCGAGCTGCCCTACCTGGGAGAGGCCGGGCGCGCCCTCGACCTGGCCCGCGCACTCGAGGCGGACGCGCCGGACGACGCGTCGCGCGCCAGGGCGCTCTCGGCGCGGGCGCGCGTCCAGCTGATCCGCGGCCAGGTCGGGGAGGCGAGAGACACACTGGCGTCGGCCGCGCTGACGACGGCCGACCCGCGGGCCAGGCTGCGGCTGGAGATCGGCAGGGCCGCCCAGGCGTTCGCGGTCGGGCACATCGACGAGTCGGTGGAGCTCGCGGACCGGATCCTCCGCAGGCACCCGGCGGATCACGAGGTGCTCGCCGTGCTCGCCTTCTCCCAGGTACGCGCCCTCGCGTGCGCGGGACGGACCCGGGACGCCATCGAACTGGCCCGCTTCGCCCTGGACATCATCGACGGGCCGCGCGCCGAGCTCACCCGCATGGCCCTCCTCCAGGCCCTGGCCCTCGACGGCCAGATCGCGCAGGCGATCGACCTTGGTCGCTCTGCCCTGGAGGGAGAGGCGACGGGGACCGCCGCGACGTGGCGTGCCTACTGGGCTCACGATCTCGGGCAGGTGTACCTGCTCTCCGGCCGGCCGGCCACCGCGCGGCGCTGGCTGCGGGAGGCGCTCGCCGTGATGCCCATCCACGGCATCGCGGCCAGTCCGCAGATGTGGGGCCTGGACGCGCTGAGCGAGGCGGAGTCGCTGCTCGGCGACGCGCACCGAGCGGGGAAGGCCATGGAACGGCTGCGGGCCGCCCTTCCAGGAGGACTCGCGGCCCCGCGCCGGAGCGGCTCCGTCTGGCACGCCTACGCCGAGGGCGACCTGACGGCCGCCGTGAACCTGGCCATCAGACAGGGCGCGGAGCTGGAACAGGTCGGGTCGCTGCTGATGGCCTCCTGGGTGCTGCACGACGCCGCGCGGCTGGGCGCCGCCGTCGCGGTCGTCGACGATCTTCAGCGTCTGGCCTCGTCCAGCCAGAGTGCCCTGCAGGCGCTCATGGCCAGGAACGCCGCCGCCCTGTCCCGGCGGGACGCGGCGGCTCTCGACGACGTCTCCCGCGAGGCCGCGGCGGCCGGCTGCGCGCTGTGGGCCGCCGAGGCGGCGGCGACCGCGAGCCTGATCCACCGGGCAGAAGGACGCCTCGGGTCGGCGACGGCGTCAGCGACCCGGCTCAACGATCTGTCCGCCGCGTGCGAACGCGCCCGAACCCCGGGCCTGTCCTCACCGCCCGCGATCCTCACCCGCAGGGAGTACGAGGTGGCCGGATTCGCGTCGCGCGGGCTCTCCGACCGGGAGATCGCCGAACGCCTGCACCTTTCGGTGCGGACCGTGCACAGCCACCTGTACCGGATCTATCGCAAGCTGAACATCGAGCATCGGAGCCAGCTTCCCGGCATACTCGCTCCGTAAGGCCGTCCTGGCGCTCAGGAGGGCGGTTCGTCGGCCAGGATGCGCTCCAGGGTGCGTCGGCCCATCCGGCTCATGGCGGGGTTGGTCTCGCGGTAGTACCAGACGAGCCCCATCGCCTGGGCGAAGGCCCACGCCTTGCCCCGCTCCCATTCGAGGTCGTCGCACGCGAGGTCCAGACGGAGCACCCGCCGAGGCCCCGCCTCCAGCAGATGCCAGGCACTCACGAGATCCAGCGCGGGGTCGGCCGGCCCGAAGCCGCCGACGTCGAGAATCCCGGTCAGCCGGCCGGCCGACACGAGCACGTTGCCGGGGATGAGATCGCTGTGGGTCATCACGTCGGCCGCCTCGCGCGGCAGGCTCCGCAGGGCTTCCCACATGCGGCGAAGCCGGCGAACGTCCAGAAGCCGTTCGCTGTGCTGGAAACAGGTCTCCATCCACGCGTCGTGAGCGTGGAGGTCGCCTCCCCGGCCCTTGCCGGCGAACGTACGGCCACGCGTGTCGATGGCGCGCAGGTCGCCGATGAGGTCGGCCATGTCGTGGGCGAACGCGACTGACGCGCCCGGGTCCTCGTCGGTGGCAACCGCGCCGGGCAGCCATGTCTGCACCGACCACGGCAGCGGGTACCCCGACCCAGGTTCACCGATCGCGACCGGCTCTGGCGTGGGAAACCGCGTGCGGCCCGCCAGCTCGCGGGCCGCCTCCGCTTCGGACTCCAGCCAGCGTCGCGTCGAGTCGACGCCCCCGGACTGGAGGGGGAACCGGGCCGTGAAACGGTCGCCGATGCGGAAGATGGCGTTGACCGTCCCGTGGGCGGCGACGCCCGTGACGGACAGGCTCCGCCACTCGGGATACTGCTCATCCACCAGCGCGCGCACCGTCTCAGGCGCCACCGTCAGCTGGTCGTCGTGCATCTTCACGCCGGGATCGTCGCGCGGGCCGGCCTGCTACCGCAACGCGTTTTCGGCCGCGTGGGCGGCTGCGCGCCATGCCGCCGTGGCGAGCCTGCCTCTGCTGTCCGCTGGTGGGAAATATCCGATCGAAAGCGTCGTTGGCCGCGTGGAACGATGTGCGCGTGATGGGCGTCAGGATGTGGTTGCAGCGGTTCGTCCGGCATGAGGAGACGCCCGGTGATCCGGTGGTGGACGTGATTCGCCGGCTGGTCCTGCCGAGCGCACAGGGTCACCGCCACGCCTGTGACGACCTCGCGCGCGCGTTGTTCGGCGTCGTCTGCGACGGGTTGCTCGCCGAGGAGGCACTCGACGTCCTGACCACTGCAGGGCCGACGATCTGGATCGAGCTGGACCCGGCGCTGCGTCCCTGGGCGTACGGCTATCGCGACTCGCGCGTCGCCGCGGCTTCCGCCGTACCGCAGCCGAGCAACGCGCTCGCGGTCGCGCTGGCCGCCTGCAGCCGGGACGGCCGGGAACGTGAGGCGGCGCTCAGGCATCCGCTCATGGGCACGGACGTGCGGCTCCTGCCCGTGCTGGCCATCCGGACCGTGGACTGGGTGCCGGCCGTGCGCCGCCACGCCCTGCGGGTCATGGCGGAGGTTCTGATCCACGCCGACGCGGCGATGCTGCGGGCGCTGGTGCCGGTGACGGTGAGACTCCTGGATCGGCAGCGTGGGGATTCCGTCACGGAGCTGGTCCGTCAGGCCCTGCTGCGGACCGATGACGAGACGCTGAGCGCGGTTCGGCGGTGCGAGGACCTGCGCGGGCGGCGGTTCGCGTACACGGTGTCGCTGGAGGCGGGGAGGATGGACCTGCGGCGGCTCACCGCGGCGGCGCTCGGGGAGCGCGACATCGTTTCCCGGACCCGCTGCGCCGAGGTGCTGGCCGCGCAGGCGCTGGCCGGTGACCGGCCGGAACTGGTGGAGGAACTGCTTGACAGCGGTTCGGCGCGCGTCCGCGTCGAAGCGCTGACCGCGCTGGTGCGGCTCGGCCGTACCGCGGCGGGGGAGAGGTTCCTGGCCGACGAGGCATCCTTGATGCGCCTGACCGCGCAGTGGGCGGTCAGGCGGGCGGGCGGCGACCCGGCCGAGCTCTACCGGCAGCGGCTGGCACCGCCGGCCGGGCGGGGCGCGCGTGGGCTGCTGGCCGGGCTCGGTGACTGCGGCACGCGCTCCGACGCCGACCTGGCGCTTGCCTACCTGCGTGACCCGAGACCGCGTGTCCGGGCGGAGGCCGTGCGCGTGCTTCGCCGCCTGGGCGCACGAGCGGATCTGGCGGATCTGCTGGAGGATCCCGCGCCGGTGGTGGTCCGCAACGTGGTCGACGCGATACGCGCCGCGGGGCCGGGCGTGCCGGCCGAGCGGCTGTGGGCGTTGCTCGGCGAGGACCGTCCTCGTCACGTACGGCAGGCCGCGCACCGGCTGCTCACCGGGCGTGACGCCTGGACCAGGATCCGGGCGGACCTCGTCCTGGCCGGTGGCCGGGACGAGGCGCTGGTTCTGCGCGCCCGCGCCGACCTGGCCGTCTGGTGCGCGCGGGACGCGGCGACCACGTATCAACGCTGTCCCGACGAGCTGCGTGCGCACCTGCTCGACCTGCTGGCGCGGGCGGAGCACGCCGTGGGTGAGGGCACGGCCCGCACGCTGCGCTGGGTGCTCGGAACGCTGACCGCTTTCGCGGGCGTCTTCGACATCCACCTGACGGTGGCCGCGGGCGACGACGCCGTCCGGCTGGCTCGCTGGGCGCGGGCGAACGGCGTGAAGTTCACCCACATCGTGCTCGCGCGGGGTGAGGCCCCCTCCCAGCCCATGCTGACCCTGGCCGGTCGCGGCACACTGAGCGAGCAGCGGAGCGCGGCGGCCGACTGCGCGGCGAGGCTGCGCGCGGAGGGGTTCACCGTGGTCCGCGTGAAGATCGAGGCGGCGCCGTGGAACGCCGACGTGCCCCAGGAAGACGTGGTGACGCCCGGGCGCTACTTCGAGCACCACGTCAAGGTCGTGGTCCGCGACGACCTGATCGGCCTGGCGGAGCTGGCACAGGCGCACGCGGCGCACGTGTCACGCAACGCCAGGCGAAGGCACGGGGACGGGGTGCACGAACGGTTTGTCACCCAGCGCTGCCGCGATGTCGGGCTGCCTGCGGCCCGCCGGCGATTCGACGCGTTGCTGAAGGCGCTGGAGTCGGCAGGCTTCGCCGTACTGGAGGCCGAGCAGGAGTTCGTGGTGGACGACGACAACCCCGGCATTGATCACGGTTGGATCGAGGAGCGATGACATCGTCCTGGGAGCGGTACAAGGGCATGAACGTGCCCGATCAGCAGTGGGTGGCCGGACGCGGGCTGCCGGACTTCCCCGCGACCTACCTGCCGGTCGCGCAGGGGAAGGGAGTCCGGCAGCCGCCGATCTTCGATCCCGCGCTGAAGCAGTTCGCCCGGGCGTTCCGGGCGGGGGAGCCCGCGTTCGAGGACGAGGAAACCGGGCGAAGGTGGCGGCGGGCCCGCCGTTCGGCGATCGACCACCTCGCGCGCATCGTGGCCGGCTCGCCGTGGAGCGAGCATCTGGTACTGCGCGGCAGCCTCCTGCTGGAGGCGTGGATCGGGGAGGAGGCGCGCGAGCCGGGCGACATGGACTGGGTGGTGGTGCCGCACACGATCACTCTGGACAGCCCGCTGACCGTGCAGATGTTCAGGGGTCTCATCGGCGCCGTCGCTGCGGCACCCGACACACAGGACCAGGTGACCGTGGACGCGGACGACATCGCGGTCGACGACATCTGGACCTACGAGCGTGCGCCAGGACGGCGGCTGGTGTTCACCTGGCGCGCCGAGGGACTGCCGCCGGGAACGGTGCAGCTCGACTTCGTCTTCGCCGAACGCCTGCCGGTCGCCCCCACGACGGCGTTGATCCCGCGGGCCGGTGGGGCCGAGCCGACGCTAGTCCAGGCCGCGACTCCGGAGTTGTCACTGGCTTGGAAGATCCTGTGGTTGGCCGCCGACATGTGGCCGCAGGGCAAGGATCTCTACGACGCCGTCCTGCTGGCCGAGCGGGTCACGCTCGCGCCGGGACTGCTGCGGCCCATGCTGGTCGAGGCGCTGGGCGAGGCCGAGGCGGCGGCTTTCGACGCCGACGCGGTTCGGTCACTGGAGATGGTCGACTGGGCCGAGTTCCACGCCGAGTACCCCCAGGTGCGGGGGAGCGCCACGACGTGGCTGGAACGGCTGGCCCGCGCGCTCGGTCCGTCGTTCGCATCGGCCTGACCCTACGGTGGCGTTCCCCTGGTGCTCGACACGCGACTGGTGCTCGACACGCGACTGGTGCTCGACACGCGACTGGTGCTCGACACGCGACGCAACGTGGCCTCGATCCAGCCGTACGCGAGTGTGGGCTCCGACGGCCAGGGCGTGTCCTGGATGATCGACACCAGCTCCCACAGTCTGGCCGCGCGCGGGTCGTGCTCGTCGAACGCGCGCAGGGCCTCCTCGCGGCTTTGTCCCATGAGCGCCAGGATCCGATCGAGAACCTGCTCGGACTCGGGCGAGCCGGGCTCGATGCCCGCCTGGGAAGCGGTCAGCGCCTCCCGCATGACCTGGATGTTGATCTCGTGCCAGGCGCCGTAATCCCGTTCCTCCGTCCAGAAGTCCCCGCTCTGCCGGCGCAGGCTGTCGCGGTAGTCCTCGTCGGCGAGCAGCTCGGCCAGCTCCAGCCATGCGTCGAGCTGTGCGGTGGTCGGCTCCTCTGGCAGTTCGGGGAGCATGCAATCGCGCATGTGGGTCAGCCACTCGTGCCGAGCCTCGATGTCGCCGCCGACCTCGTCGACGAACTCGTCGAGCAGGATCGCCATCTCGGCCGCGCCGAGCCGCCCGAGCGCGTGGAGTCTGCGCAGATCCTCCTCAGCGGGATCGCCGTCCCGGGCGAGCGTCGCCCTGAGCACCGCCCTGGTCCGCTGGAGCGACTTGAGCTGCGTCTCGACCGCCTTGAGATGAAGGTCGAGCACGCTCCTCAGCCGGCGGTCGCCGAGCGAGCGGATCGTGGCCAGGTCGACCCCGATCTCCCTGAGCGTGCGGATCAGTTCCAGCCGCGCCCGGTCCTCGTCGCCGTAGAGGCGGTAACCGGAGGGAGTGCGTTCGCGCTCGGGCAGCACGCCCGCGTCCGAGTAGAAGCGGATCGTCTTCACCGGCAGGCCGGTCAGCTTCGCCAGGCGGCCGATCGTATAGCTCATAATTCCCTTGAGTCTCCAGTAACGGGAGACTTTAGCGTAACCGGCATGGTGAAGAACAAGGTAGCCAGGGTCGTCACCCTGCACATTCAGGCCGGCGAGGCGGGCCCGGCGAACGTCGGCAAGGACCTCGGCCCGCTCGGTATCAACCTCATGGAGTTCTGCCGGCAGTACAACGCGCAGACGCAGGACCGGCGCGGGTTCGTGATCCCCGCGGTCATCACCGTCTACGAGGACAGGTCGTTCGAGGTCGTCACCAAGCAGCCGACCACCGCCTCGCTGATCCGCCGCATCGCCGGGCTCGACGGCGGCAGCCCGCGTCCGGGCCACCAGAGCGGCGGCTGGATCACCCGTGCCCAGCTCCGCGAGGTCGCCCAGGCCAAGCTCCCCGACCTCAACACCGCCGACCTGGATCAGGCCGAGAAGATCGTCGCGGGCACGGCCCGCTCCATGGGTCTCACCGTCCGCGATGAGTAGAGGCGGCGGGGTCGGCCTGACGTGGCGGGCGAATCATTCCGCCCGCCAGCGTACGGCCTGACGTGGCGGGCGAGTCATTCCGGCCGCCAGGCGTCGTACGGCCGGGCGGAGAGGCGGACAGGTCAGACGACGGCGACGGCCTCGGCGTAGTGGCAGGCGGACGGATGGCCCTGACCGCGGTCGACCAGCTCCGGCGCCCGCTCGACGCAGGCCGCCTGCTCGGCGTCGGTGAGCTGGGCGAACTTCGGGCAGCGGGTGCGGAACCTGCAGCCGCTCGGCGGACTGGCAGGGTTGGGGACGTCCCCGCCGATGACGATCCGCTCGCGGGCCCTGATCCGTTCGCGCCGCGGGTCCGGCAGCGGGATGGCGGCGATCAGCGCCTGGGTGTACGGGTGGGCGGGCCGGTCGAACAGCTCGTCCCTGTCGCCGATCTCGACGACCCTGCCGAGGTACATCACGGCGACCCGGTGCGCGATGTGCCGGACCACGGACAAGTCGTGGGCGACGAAGAGATAGGCGAGACCCAGCTGCTCCTGGAGGTCCTCGAGCAGGTTGACCACGCCCGCCTGGATCGACACGTCGAGCGCCGAAACCGGTTCGTCGAGCACGAGCAGCTCGGGCCGCATCGCCAGCGCCCTGGCGATGCCCACGCGCTGCCGCTGGCCGCCGGAGAACTCGTGCGGGTAGCGGTTGCCGTGCTCGGGGTCGAGCCCGACGGTGCCGAGCAGTTCACGTACCCGGTCAGGCCCGCCCTGGCCGTAGGTGCCGTGGATGCGCAGTGGCTCGGCGATCGCGTTGCCGACGGTCATCCGCGGGTCGAGGGAGGCGTACGGGTCCTGGAACACGATCTGCATGCGTTGCCGCAGCCGGCGCATTTCCGTGTCGCCGGTCGCGCCGAGGTCCTGACCGTCGAACAGCACCTGCCCGGAGGTCGGTCGCTGCAGGTGGAGTACGGCCCGCCCGGTGGTCGACTTGCCGCAGCCCGACTCGCCGACCAGGCCGAGGGTCTCGCCCCTGTGCAGGTCGAACGACACCCCGCACACGGCGTGCACGTCGCCGGTGGCCCGCCGGAGCAGACCCTTGCCGCGCACCGGATAGTGCTTGACCAGGTCCCGCACGGACAGCAGCGGCCGTGGGCTCATCGTGCGCCTCCAGCGTTGTCGACCGATGTCAGAGTGAAGACGTCCTCGGGCCGCCGGCCCTCCAGATCGGCGGAGAAGTGGCAGGCGGCCAGGTGGCCAGGGCCCGAGGCGGCGAGCAGTTCGGGCTCGGTCGTCTCGCAGATCTCCTGCCGCATCGGGCACCGGGGCGCGAAGGGGCATCCGGGCGGTGGCTCGAGCAGCGAAGGCGGCGACCCGGTGATCGGGACCAGCCGGTCACCCCTGCGGGCGCTGTCGAGCCTGGGAAGGCTGCCGATCAGGCCGAGCGTGTACGGCATGCGCGGCCGGTAGTAGATGTCGTCGACGTCCCCGAGCTCCACCGGCCGGCCGGCGTACATGACGAGGACCCGGTCGGCCGTCCCCGCGACGACACCGAGGTCGTGGGTGATCAGCACCATGGCGGCGCCGGTCGCGGCCCGCGCGGTCTCCAGCGCCCGCAGCACCTGCGCCTGGACGGTGACGTCGAGCGCGGTGGTCGGCTCGTCGGCGATGATGACGTCCGGGTCGTTGGCCATCGCCGTGGCGATGACCACTCGCTGGCGCATGCCGCCGGAGAACTCGTGCGGATAGTCGCGGGCACGCTGCCTGGGACGCGGGATCTGCATCATCCCCAGCAGCTCGACGGCGCGTTCACGGGCCGCCGCGGCGCTGACGTCGTTGTGTGCCCTGACCGCCTCGGCGATCTGGTCGCCCACGGGGTGGACGGGGTTGAGCGAGGTCATCGGGTCCTGGAAGACCATCGCGATCCGGCCGCCGCGGACGGCTCGCATCTCCTTGTCGGGCGCGCCGAGCAGCTCCCTGCCGCGGAACCTGACCGAGCCGCCCACCTTCGCCGAGGCCGGCAGCAGGCCCATCACCGCCATGGAGGTGACCGACTTGCCCGAGCCTGACTCGCCGACGATCCCGAGCACCTCGCCCTGCCGCAGGCCGTAACCGACCCCGCGGACCGCCTGGACCAGGCCGTCGTCGGTCGGGAACGCCACGGTGAGGTCCTCGACCTCGAGCACGGTCTCGCCGCCGGTCATGCGCGCACCTTCCGCTGGGTCGGGTCGAAGGCGTCGCGCAGCCCGTCGCCGATGAAGTTGATGGTCAGGGCGATCACCACGATGAACGCGCCAGGGAAGTAGAACAGCCACGGCCGGGTGCTGACCGCGGTGTCGGCCTCGCTGACCAGCAGGCCGAGCGAGGTGTCGGGCGGCTGGACGCCCAGGCCGAGGAACGACAGGGCCGTCTCGACCAGGATCGCGGCGGCCACGAGGATCGTGATGTTGACGATGATCGGCCCGAGCGCGTTCGGGATCAGGTGCCGGAAGATGATCCAGCGGTCGGTGGCGCCGAGCGCGCGGCTCGCCTCGACGTACTCCTTCTCGCGCAGTGACAGCATGACGCCGCGCACGACGCGGGACACGTACGCCCACTGGAGGGCGGCGATGACGAGGGCGACGAACCACCACGAGCCCGAGGTCGCGCGGGTCAGCACGGCGGCGACCGCCAGCAGCGGCAGCGTGAGGACCAGGTCGGCGAACCGCATCATCACGCTGTCGGCGACACCGCGGTAGTAGCCGGAGAACGCGCCCCACAGGGTGCCCGCCAGCCCGGCCAGGAACGCGATGAGCAGGGCGATCTCGATCGAGCGCTGGGTGCCACGCAGCACCTGGGCGAAGGTGTCGTGGCCGAGGTTGTCGGTGCCGAAGGGATGCTCGAGCGAGGGCGGGACCGAGGCCGCCGAGGTGATGTCGGCGTAGTCGTAGCGCCAGAGCGCGCCGCCGACGAAGGCCAGGAGGACGACGGCGACGAACAGCACCAGGCTGATCACCGCCGCCTTGTGCCGGAGGAACCGGCGCAGCACCAGCTCACCCTGGCCGCGTTGCCGTACCACGACGGCCGCCGGCCGGTTCGGTGCGTGGCCGACCATGGCCTCGGTGTCGTCATTCATAGCGGATCCGCGGGTCGAGAACGGCGTACAGCAGGTCGGCGATCAGGTTGAACACGATGACGGCGACCGCGACCACCAGCAGCCACGCCAGCACCGCGTAGGCGTCGCGCTGGTCGACCGAGGTGACGAGGAAGTCCCCGAGTCCCCGCCACTGGAAGACCGTCTCGGTGATGACCGCGCCGGAGATCAGCGAGGCGAAGTCGAGCGCGGTGACCGTGGTCATGGGGATGAGCGCCGTCCGCAGCGCGTGCCGGACGACCACCCGTCGTCGTGAGAGCCCCTTGGCCCTGGCGAACAGGACGTAGTCGCTGTTCAGCACGTCGAGCATCGACGCGCGCTGGAACCGGCTCCAGGCGCCGAACGAGATCAGCGCCAGCGAGATCGTCGGCAGCACCATGTGGCCCGCCGTGTCGACCAGCTGGGCCCACGCCCCGCCGTCGACGACGACGGATCTCTCCCCGATCGTGTACACCACCTGGTCTCCGACGAGTTTGTTGAGCGAGATGCCGCCCTGTTTGAGCAGCACGGCGAACCAGAACGACGGCATGGACAGGAACAGGAACGCGGCGAGGGTGAACCCGTAGTCGAGCCCCGAGTACTGCTTCACCGCGCTGAGCACGCCCACCACGACGGCGAGGGCCAGGGCCAGGACGACGGCCACGGCGATCAGCCGGACGGTGACGCCGAACCTGGTGGCGATCTCGTGGCCGATGTCCAGGTTGGTCCGCACTGATGGGCCGAAGTCGCCGCGGACCACGCCGGTGATCCAGGTCCAGTACCGCAGCAGCGGCGGCTCGTCCAGGTGCAGCCGCTGCTCCTCGACCGCTATCACCTGCGGCGACGGGGGAGGGTTGCGGCCCTTGAGGTTGGCGAGCGGGTCGCCGGACAGCGTCACGAGCAGGAAGACGACGAAGGTCGAGGCCACGACCACCGGTACGGCGACCAGCAGGCGGCGCAACGCGTAGACGAGCACGATCGGGTCACCGGCTCCTCATCGCGCCCTCGACCTCGCCGGGCGGCGTTGGTGTGGTGGGGGTGCTCTCCATGGTCGACCTCCGCGTCGCCGTACAGGACCTCGTAGCCAGTGCAGCCGTTCGGGCCGCCCGGTACTTCGTCGAAAGCGACGTAAGATCTCCGACGAGTTCGTCGGATCGAATGAACTGCCGGAGCCCCCCGTCGGCGCAGGATGCTCGCATGTCGACGACGCTGGTGATTCGCGGTGGCACAGTCCATGACGGCAACGGCGGCCCAGGCCGTGTTGCCGACGTCCTCGTCGACGGTGACCGGATCGTCGCCGTCGAGCCCGGCGCGGGCGGGCACGACACGCCCGTGCTCGACGCCACCGGTCTGGTGGTGGCGCCCGGTTTCGTGAACGTGCTGAGCCACGCCTACTTCACCCTGGAGAAGGACGGCCGCGGCCTGTCCGACCTGTACCAGGGCGTGACCACGCAGGTGTTCGGCGAGGGCGTCTCGATCGGTCCCTTGACGCCGGCCGTCAGGGCCGAGCTCGAAGCGACGTTCGTCGAGCCCGGCGATCCGCCGCTGGTGTGGGAACGGCTGTCGGAGTTCCTCGCCCACCTCGAGGGCAAGGGAGTGGTCCAGAACGTCGCGAGCTTCGTCGGCGCGCACAACCTGCGCATGATCGGGGCAGGCGCGGACGACCGGCCGATGACCGCGGCGGAGCTCTCGCGGGTCCGGGGCATCCTCGACGAGGAGATGGCCGACGGCGCCCTGGGGCTGGGGTCGGCGCTCATCTACCCGCCGGGGTGTTTCGCCTCGACCGACGAGCTGGTGGCACTGTGCGAGGTGGTCGCCCGGCACGACGGCATGTACATCTCGCACATGCGCAGCGAGGGCGACCACTTCCTCGACGCCGTCGACGAGCTGATCGAGATCGGCCGCCGGGCCGAGCTGCACGCGGAGATCTACCACCTCAAGACCGCAGGACGGCGCAACTGGCCGAAGATGGCGCGAGCCGTCGAGCGTGTCGAGGCCGCCCGGGCGGCGGGCCGGCCCGTGACCGCCGACATCTACCCCTATCTCGCCGGGCAGACGCAGCTCGCCGCGTCGATCCCGCCGGACTTCCATGACGGCGGCCACGAGGCACTCGCTGCCAGGTTGGCCGACCCGGCCGAACGGGCGCGCATCCGCGCGGCCGTCGAGGCCCCGTCGGAGCGCTGGGAGAACCTCTACCTGGCCACGGGCGGCGCGAGCGGAGTCATGCTGCTGCCCGACCCGAACGGGCCGGCGGCCGAGTACCGGGGGCTCAGCCTCCTGCAGGCGGCGGACGCGGACGGCACCGAGCCGGTGGAGATGCTGCTCAAGCTGGTCGAGCAGGAGCCGGCGCTGCACGCCATGTACTTCATGATGGATGAGGAGGCGCTGCGCACAGCGCTGCGCAACCCGTGGGTCTCGGTCGGCTCCGACGCCCCGACCTTCGCGGTCGAGTCGCCGGACGCCGACGCCCCCACCCATCCGCGGGCCTACGGGACGTTCGCCCGCATCCTCGGCAGGTACGTCCGCGAGCAGTCGCTGCTCACCCTGGGCGAGGCCGTGCGCCGGATGACCAGCCTGCCGGCAGGCAACCTCGGCCTGCGTGATCGCGGCCTGCTCGCCCCCGGCCACTACGCCGACATCGTCGTGTTCGACCCCGGCACGGTCGCCGATCTGGCGACGTACGAGGAGCCGCACCAGTACGCGACCGGTGTCCGGCACGTGGTGGTCAACGGACAGACCGCGCTCGCCGACGGCGTGCCCACCGGACTTCTGCCCGGCCGCGCACTGCGGCGCGGGCGCTGAGACGACAGGAGCCACCCGTGAAGCAGCAGGCGGAACAGGTCCTCGGCGCCGTCGGCGCGCGAGCCTGGGTGCACGCCGTCGACCTGGACAGCGGCAAGGAGGTCGGCTACGGCGAGGACGGGCTCGTGGTGCTGGCCGGCGTCTTCAAGATCCCCGTGCTGGTCGAGCTGTTCCGCCGCTTCGGCGACGGGCGCCTCGACCCCGGCGCGCGCGTCGACGTCCCGGTCGAGGGCCGCTCGGCCGGTCCCACCGGACTGTCGGTGATGGCCGACCCGATCGAGATCTCGCTGCGCGACCTGGCCTACTGGATGATGAGCGTCAGCGACAACGCCGCCACCGACATCCTCGTCAACCTGCTGGGCACCGAGTCGATCAACGCCACCCTGCGCGAGCTGGGCCTGACCAGGACCCGTGTCGACGGCACCTGCGACGACCTCTACCGGATGATGGAGGAGGACGTGCCGGGCGGCGAGGGCGATCCCGAGACGCTGCGCGCCGCGCGAGCGGTCGACCCGGAACGTGCCCTGCAGTCCGGCACGCCCCGAGAGATCACCCGGCTGCTCGCCGCCATCTGGAACGACGAGGCGGCCGGCCCCGAGCAGTGCGCCGAGATGCGGCGCATCCTCGGCCTGCAGGCCTGGCCGCACCGGCTGCGCAGCGGGTTCACCGAGCCCGGCGCGCAGGTCAGCGCCAAGACCGGCACCCTCCGCTTCTGGCGCAACGAGGTCGGCGTCGTCGAGGACGGCGGCAGGCGGTACGCGGTCGCGGTGTTCGTGCGGAGCGACGACCACGAGTACCGCCGGCCCGCGGCCGACGCGTGCGTGGGCACGCTCGGCAGGCTGGCCGTCGACCACCTGCGCTCGGCCGAGACCCGCCTGCGGACCCCGGCCACCGCCAGAGCGGCGACACCCGAGCGGATCCGCGACCACGCGCGCTCACTCGGCGCGGGCATCTGGCTGCACGCGCGGGATCTCGGCAGCGGCAGGACGGTCGGCGTCGGCGAGAGCACACCGGTCGTCACCGCCTCGGTGCTCAAGGTGCCGGTGGCGCTGGAGCTGGCCCGCCAGTGCGTGAGCGGCGAGGTCGACCTCACCGAGCGGGTCGTCGTTCCTGACGAGGGCACGGTGCCCTCGCCGTTCGGTCTGGCCGCGCACCGCGACCCCGTCCTCGTCTCCTACCGCGACCTCGCCCACCTGATGATGGTCATCAGCGACAACGTGGCCACCGACCTCGTCATCGACCGGGTCGGCAAGGACCGGGTGGCTGCGCTGCTGGCGGGGCTTGGCCTCACCGCCACCGCCGTGCCGCAGAACTGCGCCGAGATCCTGGCCGGTATCGACGAGGACCTCGGCATCTCCTACATCGACGACGAACGTCAACTGCAAGGGATGCCGCTGGAGCGCCTCCAGGCGCTGCGGGCGCTGGCGCCGGAGCAGACCTGCCGGACGACACCCGAGGAGATCACCCGGCTGCTGGCCGCGATCTGGCGTGACGAGGCCGCCGACCCGCAGGCCTGCGCCCTGGTACGCGGCTGGATGGGCGACCAGATCTGGCCGCACCGGCTGACCAGCGGATTTCCCGCGGACGACATCCTGGTCAGCGGCAAGACCGGCACCCTTCCGCTGGTCCGCAACGAGGTCGGCGTGGTCGAGTTCCCCGACGGCGGCAGGTACGCCGTGGGGGTCTTCACCCGGACCGACGACCCCACCCCCAACGCCCCGCACCTCGACGCCCTGATCGGGTGGGCGGCCGCCGAAGCCGTCGCGCAGCTGCGCGGCGAGCGCCCCTGATCCTCCTCACCCCCGGGAGCCGACCATGGCTTTTCGCAGGACGTACACACTGGCTCTGACGACAAGCGCCCTGGCATTGCTGCTCGCCGCCTGCGCGGGCGGCGGTGGCGGCACGACGACGACCGGCGACGGCCGCGTCACGGGTGATGTCAACACGGCGAACACCGCCACGGTCGGCACCGGCGGGACGGTGACCTACACGATCACCTATCCGATCTCGAACTGGAACGTCCTGAACACCGGCGGCGCGACGTACTCGGTGATCGACATCTCCAGCGTGCTGCTGCCGGGCGTCTTCATGATCAGGCCGGACGGTTCGGTCGTCCGCAATGAGACGCTCGTGACGAGCGCGGAGAAGGTCTCCGACTCGCCGCAGACGATCAAGTACACGATCGACCCGAAGGCGGTCTGGTCCGACGGGCAGCCGATCTCGGCGGACGACTTCGTCTACACCTGGCGGGCCCTCGACCCGCGCCAGTGCCAGAAGTGCCAGGCCGGCAACACCGCCGGCTACGACCGGATCACCTCGGTCACGGGCTCGGACCAGGGCCGGACCGTCACCGTCGTGTTCGACCGGCCGTACGTGGACTGGAGGGCGTTGTTCTCGCCGTTCCTGCCGGCGCACGTCGCGAAGACCTACGGGCCGATCGACACCGCCGCCGGTCTGGAGAAGAGCTTCAACGAGGGCTTCGCCACGTCGGTCCCGAAGTTCTCCGCGGGGCCGTTCAGGATCCAGGAGTTCACCGCCGACGGTTCGGTGGTGATGGTCCGCAACGAGAAGTGGTTCGGCAAGCCGCCGAATCTCGACAAGCTGGTCTTCCGCCTCATCACGGACGTCTCGCAGCAGCCGACGTCGCTGGCGAACGAGGAGGTCGACGTCATCTACCCCAACCCGCAGGTCGACATCGTCCAGCAGGTCGACGAGCTACCCGCGGTTCGCTACCAGGTGTCGCCGAGCGCCTCGGTCCACCAAATCTGGCTGAACCTCAACGCACCCGCGCTGAAGGACGTGGCGTTGCGCAAAGCGATCTTCCAGGCGGTGAGCGTCCAGGATCTGATCGACAAGACGATCGGCCAGTTCGACGACACGGCGCAACCGCTGCGCAGCCACATGTTCCTCAGCGGTGCTCCCGGCTACACCGACACGGTGAGCGAGTTCGAGTACGGCATCGGCGACGCGGGCAAGGCCAGGAAGACGCTGGAGGACGCCGGCTACACCGGTGTCGGCTCGAAGCTCGTCGCGCCCGACGGCAAGGCCGTTCCCACGTTGCGCTTCGCGGTCCAGGCCGGTGACAAGCTGCGTGCCAGCGAGGCCCAGCTGGTCAAGGCGGCACTCGCGCCGCTGGGTGTCGAGGTGCAGGTCGCGACCGTGTCCAACACGGTCGAGGCCGTGCAGGAGGGGAACTGGGCCATGACCGTCGGCACGGTGTCGCAGTCGCCTTTCACCGCGACCAGCAACATCCCGTACTACCTGAGCTGCGAAGAGGGAGTGACCTTCTGCCGGTTCAACCTCAACAACTACGGCAACCCCCAGGTCGACACGCTGCTCGACGAGGCGCTGTCGGCCACGAGCACGCAGACGGCGACGAAGAAGCTGCAGGAGGCCGACAAGATCGTCTCGTCGGACTACGCGGTCCTGCCGCTCTACCAGAACAGGTCCTTTCTCGCCTACGACGCGAAGCTCGGCAACATCCGCGAGAACAGCCTGGGCTTCCCGACCTACAACACCGAGCAGTGGGGACTGCTCGGCGAGTCGTGACGGACACCGGAGGAAGGAGGACGTCCATGGACGAGCCGATGCTGGCGGATCTCGAGCGGCTGGTCCGCTGCGAGTCGCCCTCTTCGAACGTCAGCGCGCTGCACCGGTGCGCCGACGTGCTGGCCGAGATCGGCGCGGAGCGGCTGGGCGCGGCGCCGGTCCGCTCCGAGGCCGGTGGAAAACCGGTCCTGTGGTTCGGGCCCGCCGATCCCGCGGTGCTGCTCCTGGGCCACCTCGACACGGTCCACCCTCTCGGGACGCTCGCCGAGGTGCCGTACCGGCTGGCCGGCGGGCGGGTCTACGGGCCCGGCGTCTTCGACATGAAGGCCGGGCTGGTGCAGGCGCTGCACGCGATGGCGGGAGCCGAGCACCGCGACAGGGCCGCCCTGCTCGTCACCTCCGACGAGGAGCTCGGCTCGCCCGACAGCAGGCCGGTCATCGAGGCGGCGGGGCGCCGTACCGGGGCGGTGCTCGTGCTCGAAGCGAGCAGCGAGGGCAGGCTCAAGACCGCGCGCAAGGGAGTCTCCGACTACCACGTGCTGTTCAGCGGCCGCGCCGCCCACGCGGGCCTGGAGCCGGACAAGGGGGCCAACGCCTGCGTGGCGCTCGCCCACGCCGTGCTCGCGATCGTGGACCTCGCCGACCCCCTCGCGGGGACGACCGTCACGCCGACGGTCGCCTCGGCGGGGACGACGTCCAACACCGTCCCCGACCAGGCTTCGCTGCTGGTCGACGTGCGGGCGGCGACGATCGCGGAGCAGGAGCGCGTCGACAAGGCGATGCGGGCGCTGACCAGCCCGGTGCCCGGCGTCGGCATCGAGCTGCGCGGCGGGATCAACCGCCCGCCGCTGGAGCCGGAGGCGTCGGCGCGGCTGTTCGCCCTCGCGCGGCAGGTGGCCGTCGAGCTCGGGTCGCCGCTCCTCGAAGGCGCTCACGTCGGCGGCGGCTCCGACGGCAACATCACCGCGGGCCTCGGCGTCGACACACTCGACGGACTCGGAGCCGTCGGCGACGGCGCCCACACCAGGCACGAGTGGGTCGACGTCGCCGCGCTCGTCGAACGGACGCGGCTGGTGTCGCGGCTGGTCGACAGGATCGTCTCCGGAGCGCGCGGTTGACGGCGTCCTCAACGGGGCGCGCGGCGGACGGTCCCGCGCACGGTACGTGACGGTCCCGTCGTCAGGGGCGTGCCGCCGACGGCCGCACGCCCCTGACCAGGGAAAGCGGATCATGATGGAACTCGTGCTTGACGGCGGCGGCCGGAGTGCTGACACTCTCATCCAAGCGAGCAAGATGTTAACGCTAACATATGCGAGGAGACGTTCGTGCTGACCGCTCATGTCACGCTGGACCCCGCCTTCCGCCTTGCGCCCGTCCATCGGCGAACGTTCGGCACCTTCGTCGAGCACCTGGGCCGGTGCGTCTACACCGGCCTGTACGAACCCGGCCACCCCACCGCCGACGAGGACGGATTCCGGCGCGACGTGCTGGAGCTGACCCGCGAGCTGGGCGTCACCACGGCCCGCTACCCAGGCGGGAACTTCGTCTCCGGCTACCGCTGGGAGGACGGCATCGGGCCGCGCGAGCACCGGCCGCGCAGGCTCGACCTGGCCTGGCACAGTACGGAGACCAACGAGTTCGGGCTGGACGAGTTCGTCCGCTGGACGCGCAAGGCGGAACTCGAGCCGATGATGGCGGTCAACCTGGGCACGCGCGGCATCGCCGAGGCGGTGGACCTGCTCGAGTACTGCACGATCGGCTCCGGCACCCACCTGTCCGACCTGCGTGTCGCCAACGGTGCCAAGGAGCCGTACGACATCCGCATGTGGTGCCTGGGCAACGAGATGGACGGCCACTGGCAGATCGGCCACAAGGACGCGCGCGAGTACGGGCGCCTGGCGGCCGCCACCGCCAGGGCCATGCGCATGCTCGATCCGGGGCTGGAGCTCGTGGCCTGCGGAAGCTCGGCATCGAGCATGCCGACCTTCGGCGCATGGGAGGCCACCGTGCTGGAGGAGACCTACGACGTGGTGGACTTCGTCTCCTGCCACGCCTACTACGAGG
Organism: Nonomuraea sp. bgisy101; assembly: GCF_057708945.1. Taxonomy (NCBI): domain Bacteria; kingdom Bacillati; phylum Actinomycetota; class Actinomycetes; order Streptosporangiales; family Streptosporangiaceae; genus Nonomuraea; species Nonomuraea sp. bgisy101. The sequence goes on along the minus strand of NZ_JBYITD010000004.1, from coordinate 322,551 downwards.
AGCACGACGGCGACCTGGCCGGCTTCCTGGCCTCCGCGGTCGACATGGACCACTTCATCGACTCGGTGGTGGCCACCGCCGACAGCGTCGGCGCCAGGCTGAAGTCCACCAAGAAGATCAACATCTCCTTCGACGAATGGAACGTCTGGTACCTGTCCCGCTACCAGAACGCGGAACCGCCGCGGGACTGGCCGGTCGCGCCGCGCCTGCTGGAGGACCACTACCACCTGGCCGACGCGGTGACCCTCGGCGGCCTGCTGATCTCGCTGCTGCGCCACAGCGACAGGGTGACCTCCGCATGCCTGGCCCAGCTGGTCAACGTCATCGCTCCGATCATGACCGAGCCCGGCGGACGGGCGTGGCGGCAGACCACCTTCCACCCGTTCGCCCAGGCCTCCCGCCACGCCGCAGGAGACGTGCTGCGCGTCGAGGTCGCCTCGCCCACGCACGAGACCGAGCGCTACGGCGAGGTCGCCACGCTCGACGCCGTCGCCACCCATGACGGCGAGTCCACCACGCTGTTCGCCGTCAACCGCTCGGTCGACCGGCCGCTCACGCTGACGGCCGACCTGCGCGCGCTCGGCCCGGTACGGATCGCCGAGGCCACCGTCCTGTCCGGTCCCGACCCCTACGCCCGCAACACCGCCGACGCGCCCGACACCGTCAGGCCGCGGCGCAACGACGAGGCCCGCCTGGACGGCGGCGCCCTCGAGCTCACCCTCCCGCCCGTCTCGTGGAACGTGATCCGCCTGACCCGCGCATAGCCGCCCTCGAGGGGAGGGCGACGCCCGGCGTGCACCGCATGCCCTGCCACCTGGTGATCCGTGACTCCACGGCGCCGCAGGGCATGGCCTCATAGGCCCACTCGGCCCGGAGCGCCCGCGGGCGTGCGGGTGAAGGCGGGGGAGGGGCTCTCCACCCGCCGCTCCACCGGCGCGGCCTCGGTCCGCCTGCGGACGGCTTCGCACAGCCTCCCGAGAATGTTAGCGCTAACAAGCGAAGACCGGTGACCAGTTAAGGCTCTCGGCGGTCGTCGCGTCAAGGGGTGTTTCCATCAGGTTTCGTGTAACCGGACCGTAATCGAGCAGCCCCTTGACGACACCTATTGTTAGCGTTCACAGTCTGTGCCAAGCGAGGAAGGAGCAACGCTGTGGCATCGACTCAGGGACGCAGTCCGCCCGTGATGGCCGACGTGGCCGAGGAGGCGGGAGTGTCCCACCAGACGGTCTCACGCGTGCTCAACGACCACCCCAACGTGCGCGGCGAGACCAGAACCCGGGTCCTCGAAGCGATCGACAAGCTCGGCTACCGCCGCAACCTCGTCGCCCGCGCGCTGGTCACCAGGCACTCCAGGACGTTGGGCGTGGTCAGCTTCGACACCACGCTGTACGGCCCCGCCAGCACGGTCTACGGCATCGAGCAGGCCGCCAGGGCCGCCGGCTACTTCATCAGCATCGTCAGCCTCAAGTCGATCGACAGATCGGGGATGCGCGACGCGCTCGACTACCTGGCCGACCAGGGCGTCGACGGCATCGTCGTGGTCGCCCCGCAGTGGACGGCGAGCCAGGCGCTCTCCGATCTGCGGCTCGACCTGCCCATGGTGGCGGTGGAGGGCGGCGAGGCCGACGGGCTCTCCGTCGTCTGCGTCGACCAGGTGGAGGGCGGCAGGCTCGCCACCGAGCACCTGCTCGCGCTCGGTCACGAGACCGTGTGGCACGTTCGCGGGCCGTCGGACTGGCTGGAGGCGGAGGGCCGCGTGTCCGGGTGGCGCGCCGCGCTGGAGCGAAAGGGTCGCGATGCGCCCAAGCCTCTGCTCGGCGACTGGAGTCCCCGCTCCGGTTACGAGGCGGGACGCAGCCTGGCGGCGATCACCGATGTCACCGCGGTGTTCGTCGCCAACGATCAGATGGCGCTGGGCGTGCTGCGGGCGTTCACAGAGCTGGGGGTGACGGTGCCCGAGCAGGTGAGCGTCGTCGGATTCGACGACATCCCCGAGTCGGAGTTCTTCTCGCCTCCGCTCACCACCATCAGGCAGGACTTCGGCGCGGTGGGCAGGCACAGCATCGAGGTGCTCCTGAGACAGATCGAGGGCACCGACGAGCTCCAGCGGCTCGTGGTGCCGCCCTCGCTCATCTCCCGGGCCAGCGCGGCCCGGCGATAGCCGTACAGGATCGGCAGGAGGGCGCGGCTCGCCGAGCGCGAGCGTTAGCGCTCACATCAGAAAGGACACCCCTCACGTGTTGAAGAGGATCTCGGTGCTGGTGCTCACCGGGCTGGTCGCGATGTCGGTCGCCTCGTGCGGCTCCGGCGGCGGTTCGGGCGACGGCACGATCACGATGGGCTTCTCCCAGGTCGGCGCGGAGAGCGGCTGGCGCACGGCCAACACCAAGTCCGTCCAGGACTCGGCCAAGGAGGCCGGCATCACGCTGAAGTTCTCCGACGCGCAGCAGAAGCAGGAGAACCAGATCAAGGCGATCCGCTCCTACATCCAGCAGAAGGTGGACGTCATCGCCTTCTCCCCGGTGGTCGAGTCGGGCTGGGACACCGTGCTCAAGGAGGCCAAGGACGCCAAGATCCCGGTCATTCTCACCGACAGGTCGGTGGACTCCAAGGACACCAGCCTGTACAAGACCTTCCTCGGCTCGGACTTCGTGGAGGAGGGCCGCAAGGCGGGCACGTGGCTGGTGGAGGAGTACAAGTCCGCCACCGACCCGGTGAACATCGTCGAACTGCAGGGCACCACCGGCTCGGCTCCGGCCAACGACCGCAAGGCGGGCTTCGCCGAGATCATCGGGGCCGACCCCAAGTTCAAGGTGATCGCCTCGCAGACGGGCGACTTCACCAGGGCCAAGGGCAAGGAGGTCATGGAGGCCTTCCTGAAGTCCAACCCTGACATCGACGTGCTGTACGCGCACAACGACGACATGGGCCTGGGTGCCATCGAGGCGATCGAGGGCGCGGGCAAGGTCCCCGGCAAGGACATCAAGATCATTACGGTCGACGCGGTCAAGGACGGGATGCAGGCGCTCGCGGACGGGAAGATCAACTACATCGTCGAATGCTCCCCGCTGCTCGGCCCGCAGCTGATGGACCTGGCCAAGAAGGTCGTCAAGGGAGAGAGCGTCGAGGCCCGCGTGGTGACAGAGGAGACGACGTTCACCCAGGAGCAGGCCAAGACCGCGCTGCCCAGCCGCAAGTACTGACGCCGTCCGCCCGGTGCGGGCGCTGACGCGAAGGCGTGCCGCGGGTCCCCACTCCGCGCTCGGGGTGGGGACCCGCCAGGGCGATGCCACGCCGGCGCGCGAGGCAGACGGCAGTCACGACGCCAGGTCCGAGTCGAGAAAGAGGAGAGGATGGCCGAATCCGCGCCGATCCTGCGGATGAGCGGGATCGGCAAGCAGTTCCCCGGCGTGAAGGCGCTGGACGGCGTCGACTTCCGGCTGCTGCCGGGCGAGGTGCACGCCCTCATGGGCGAGAACGGCGCGGGCAAGTCCACGCTGATCAAAGTGCTGACCGGGGTCCACCCCGTCGACACGGGAACCATCGAGCTGGCAGGGAAGGACGTCGCCTTCGCCGGCCCGCTGGAGGCGCAGCAGGCCGGGATCAGCACGGTCTACCAGGAGGTCAACCTCTGCACGAACCTCTCGGTCGCGGAGAACGTCTTCATCGGCCGCGAGCCGCGCCGCAGGGGGCGCATCGACTGGAAGCGGATGCGTGCCAGGGCCCGCGAGCTGCTGGCCGGGCTGGAACTCGACCTCGAGGTGTCGGCCCCGCTGTCGCGCTTCTCCCTGGCCGTCCAGCAGATGGTGGCCATCGCCCGCGCGATCGACATCGACGCCCGCGTGCTGATCCTCGACGAGCCCACCTCCAGCCTGGACGCCGGCGAGGTCGAGCAGCTGTTCAGGGTGATGCGCAGGCTCAAGGCCGAGGGCATCGCGATCCTCTTCGTCTCCCACTTCCTCGACCAGATCTACGAGATCTCGGACCGGATGACGATCCTTCGCAACGGCAGACGTGTCGGCGAGTACCTCACCAGCGAGCTCAGCCAGGTCGCACTCGTCGGAAAGATGATCGGGCAGGAGCTGGCTGAGCTCGAGAAGCTGCACGGCGAGGTCAAGGTCTTCGACCGGCCTCTCGTCGAGGCGCGCGGGCTCGGCCGCGGCGCGGCCGTCGAACCGTTCACGCTGACCATCCACGAGGGCGAGGTCGTCGGGCTCGCCGGCCTGCTGGGCTCCGGCCGTACCGAGGTCGCTCGGCTGCTCTTCGGCGCCGATCACGCGGACGCCGGCGAGGTCTCGGTCGGCGGCTCGACGGTCGCGCTGCGCACGCCGCGCGCCGCGATGGGCCACAAGATCGCCTTCTGCTCGGAGAACCGCAAGCGCGACGGGCTGATCCCCGACCTCACGGTCAGGGAGAACATCATCCTGGCCCTGCAGGCCACCCGCGGCTGGGCCAGGCCTGTTCCGCGCGACCAGCAGGACGACCTCGTGGGCGGGTACATCAAGGCCCTGAAGATCAGCCCGGCCAACCCCGAGCACCTGGTGCGCAACCTCAGTGGCGGCAACCAGCAGAAGGTCGTGCTGGCCAGGTGGCTGATCCTGGAGCCCAGGCTGCTGATCCTCGACGAGCCCACCCGGGGCATCGACGTCGGAGCCAAGGCCGAGATCCAGCGCCTGGTCGCGCAGCTGTCCGACGGCGGCATGGCGGTGCTGTTCATCTCCGCCGAACTCGAGGAGGTGCTGCGGCTCAGCCACAAGGTCGGCGTTCTGCGCGACCGGCGGCTCGTGGCCGAACTGCCCAACGACGACGCCCTCACCACGGAGATCCTCATGGAGACCATCGCGAGCGGAGCCGGAGGAGCGCCCGCCGGGCACGGCGGGCCGGGCCACCGGAACGGAGGAGCGGGATGAGGCGCCTGCTCTGGCCGCTGCTCGTCCTGGCCGTGTTGCTGATCGTCAACGTGCTCTTCACGCCGAGCTTCCTGTCGATCCAGCTGCGCGACGGCCACCTCTACGGCAGCCTGATCGACATCCTGCGGTTCGGCGCCCCGCTGATCCTGGTCTCGCTCGGGATGACGCTGGTCATCGCGACCGGCGGCATCGACCTGTCCGTCGGCTCGGTGGTGGCGATCTCCGGAGCGCTTGCCTGCCTGCAGATCAGCCAGGACGCGAGCGTGTTCGGCGCGGTCGCGTCGGCGCTGGCCCTGGCGGTCGCGCTCGGCGCGTGGAACGGATTCCTGGTGGCGGGCGTCGGCATCCAGCCGATCATCGCGACCCTGATCCTCATGGTGGCAGGCCGCGGCCTGGCCCAGCTGATCACCGACGGGCAGATCATCACGATCAACAACCCCTCCTACAAGCTCATCGGCGGCGGCTACTGGCTGACCGTGCCCTTCGGGATCCTGCTGGTGCTGGCGGTCCTGGCGGTGACCGCCTTCCTCACGCGGCGGCTGGCCCTCGGCATGCTCATCGAGTCCGTCGGCGGCAACGCCGAGGCCAGCAGGCTCGCCGGCATCAGGGCACGCGGGATCATCGTGGTGGTCTACGCCTTCGCGGCCCTCTGCGCGGGCATCGCCGGGCTCATGATCAGCTCGAACGTCTCCAGCGCCGACGGCAACAACGCCGGGCTCTGGATCGAGCTGGACGCCATCCTCGCCGTGGTGATCGGCGGGACGTCGCTGTCGGGCGGACGCTTCTCGCTCGGCGGGACCGTGCTCGGCGCACTCGTCATCCAGACGCTCACCACGACCATCTACTCCGTCGGCGTGCCGCCGGAGACCACGCTGCTGTTCAAGGCGCTCGTGGTGACCGTGGTGTGCCTCATCCAGTCTCCGGCGTTCCGCCAGAAGGCCTTCACCCGACGGCCGCGCACGACCGCGCCGGCCCCGCGGGCCGAGGAGAAGGCAGAGGTGATCGTATGACCACGCTCGTGAGCGCGGCTCGCTCCATGCCCGCCAAGTACGTCCCCGTGCTCGTCACCGGCTGCCTGTTCGTGGCGATGTTCGTCGCAGGAGGCATCCGCTACGACGGGTTCGCCAGCGGGCAGGTCCTCATGAACGTCTTCGTCGACAACGCCTTCCTGCTGGTGGTGGCGGTCGGCATGACGTTCGTGATCCTCACAGGCGGCATCGACCTGTCGGTCGGCTCGGTCGTGGCGCTGTCCACGATGATCTCCGCGAGCCTGATGGCGGGGCCCGGCTGGCCGCCGTATCTGGTGATCCCCCTGGTGCTGCTGATCGGCTCCACGCTCGGGGCGGTGATGGGGTACATCGTCCACGCCTTCGACATCCAGCCGTTCATCGTCACGCTCGCCGGGATGTTCCTGGCCCGCGGCCTGTGCTACACGATCGGCACCGAGTCGATCCCGATCACCGACCCGACCTTCACCGCGTTCGCGCAGACCAGGATCGAGCTGGGCGCCGACCTGTGGGTCTCGCCGAGTGTGATCATCGCGGTGGTGGTCGTGCTCGCCGCCGCCTACGTCCTGCACTACACCAGGCTGGGCCGCTCCACGTACGCCACCGGCGGCAGCGAGCAGTCGGCGCTGCTCATGGGCCTGCCCGTGGGCCGGACGAAGATCGCGGTCTACACGATCAGCGGCTTCTGCTCGGCGCTCGGCGGGGTGCTGCTGTCGTTCTACATGCTGTCGGGCTACGGCCTGCACGCCGTCGGCATGGAACTGGACGCCATCGCGGCCGTCGTCATCGGCGGCACGCTGCTGACCGGTGGCTCAGGCTTCCTGCTCGGCACCGTGCTGGGCGTGCTGGTGCTCGGCCTGATCCAGACGGTCATCAGCTTCGAGGGCACGCTCAGCTCGTGGTGGACCAAGATCTTCATCGGTCTCCTGCTCTTCGTGTTCATCCTGCTCCAGCGCCTGTTCTCGGCGCGGAGCCGTACGTGAGGGGGCTGGGCCGCGAACGGACGCGCATCGCCTCTAGGATCCGACCATGAAGATCGTGATGTGTGCCGCCTTGTTCGCCGGGTCGCTGACGGCCGCTCCCGCAGCGGCCGCGACCGCCTGCTACGCCGGGACGTGGACGCTGACGGCGATGAAGGTCGTGGACAGGGAAACGCTGCCCGAGGGCGGGGTCGAGACGACCGTGCACAAAGGCAAGCCGCTGATCAAGATGGTGCTCTCCGCGACCAGCGTGAAGTACACCTTCACCGGCTCGAAGAAGACCTCCTTCACCCGGACCGGTGGCGTGGAGGATCTGCGGGGCTGGCATCAGTACTCCGGAGTGCTCACGATGCGTGCCAAGGTGGTCGGCGACACCAAGGGCAGGGTGGCCATGATCGCCAAGGGTGCCTCCGGCAACGCCGGTGAGACGGGGAACTTCATCCCCTCCACGCAGCCGGTGGGCGACCCCGTGCCTCTGCTGTCGGGGTTGGAGGACGGGTTCTATGACACGCCGCTGGTCAAGAACGCGGCGTTCACCTGCTCGGGTGACAGCATGCGATTCGTCGACAAGCGCACCTACCGCAAGATCACCACGGCTGCCGACCTCCGCTTCACTCGCGCTTCCCAGCGGTAGACGGCCGTTCGTCGGCGTCGGCCAGGATCCGTTCGGGCGAGCCGTCGGCGACGAAGGTCGGCATCTGGCCGTCGAAGCGTGTGATGTCCGCCGGGTCGTACTCGACTCCGTCCACGACCGCCGCCACCCGCGGCGGTCTGCCAAGGAGCCCTCGGCAAGGCCGCCCCAGATCTCGACCGGCGACCTCCGCGCACCGGCTGTGTCGCACACCGATCGCTGACGGGGCGCCCCGTCGCGCTCGCTTCATTGGGCGAGGCGCTGGAGTTGCCCTTCGTGCACGTCGCTCACCCACTCCCAGCCGGGCTTGGCCGATGGGCCGACCCGTGGGTCGGCGGGGACCTGGCCGTTCCGCAACGCGAGTACGTACGCCCGATCCTGGTCGATCCGTGCCTGTACCTGGTCGGATCCGCCGACGGAACCGTGGCCGGGGACGACGACGTCGACGTCGCTCGCCACGCCCTCGAGCAGCCGCAGCGCGGTGAGGTAGTCCTCGATCGGGTCCGCGGTGTCGTTCAGGTCGAGCATCGGAATCAGGACATCGGAAAGCATGTCGCCGACGACGAGAACCCCACGTTCCTCGATCAACAGCGCCGCGTGGCCCGGGGCATGCGCCTGATGCTCGATGATCCGGACTTGAGGGCCATCCCAAGGAATCTGCGCGGTTTCGGCGGGCAGGCCGGTAATGAGGCCGAGTAGGTCCAGCGGTACCTGCCCGGCGATTTCCGTCTCGAGCAGGTGGTCGGCGATGCGGGCCTTCGCATCTGCGTCCGACAGCCGATCTCGGACAGTGGCCGCGCAGCGCGCCGTGCCGTAACGGGGCGCCTCGCCGAGCCGGGCGTGCCAGAGCAGGTGGTCCCAATCCGGATGCGTGGAGAACCCTGCCACAACGGGCTGACCCAACTCGCGAAGGTCGTTCGCGAGGCAGTCGATCTCAGAGCCGGTCACGCCGGGGTCGATGAGCAACACGCCGGCCCGGCCCCGCACCACAACGGCGTTGCTCTGCACGAACTCGCTCTCGTGGACCAGCACACCCTCTGCGACCTGCCTCAGCACGGGCTCGCCTCCCTTGCGTCCCGGAGGGCGTAGCGATGCATCGTGACGCCCTGCTTGAACGATCGCTGCTCGAGCAGGTCGAGCTCGATCGGCACGTCGTAGTCGTCGAACAGCGGCCTGCCGAAGCCGAGGATCTCGGGATGGGTGAAGAGCAGCAGCTCGTCGAGAAGCCCCGCCCGGAGCAGCTGCGTCGCGAGTGCCGCGCCGCCCACACTGATGCTGCCTTCGGTCCCGGCCCGCAGGGCGGCGAGTTGCTCGATCGCGTCGTCTCCGCCGATGATCCGGGTGTTGTGATCGGCGCTGCGGCGGGTGCGGGAGACAAGTACCTTGGGCTTGGCGGTCCAGATCTCGCCGTACTCACGCATGTAGTCCGGCAGCGACGCGTCCTCGGGCGCTCGTGGCCAGTACTCCTCCATGACCTCGTAGTAGACCCGGCCCTGGACCATGAGCGCGAGCTCCTGCGTCAGCGCGTTGCACTCGCGGTGCAGTTCCTCGTCGATGCGCAGCCACTCGCCGGCACCGTTGTCCCCAGGAACTTGCTCGATCCGCAGGTCGAGGGACACCTGCATCGAATAGACGAAGCGGCCCATCAGCTCTTCTTTCCAAGAGTGATTGCATTCTGCAACTACTATACGTAGGGTGAAATACCTGTCAAGGAGGCATCGTGGAACCACGGTCCGGGTGTCCGATCAACGCCACCGTCGAGGTGCTCGGAGATCGCTGGTCGTTGCTCGTGCTGCGCGACGTCATCTTCGGCGACCGCCGCTACTTTCGGGCGCTGCTCACCGGGTCGATCGAGGGCATCGCTTCGAACATCCTCGCCGACCGCCTCGTGCGGCTCGTCAACGCAGGGATCCTCACCCGCGGCACCGCCGCGCGGGGGCAGCGCGCTCGCTACAGCCTCACTGAAGCCGGCATCCAGACTCTTCCGATCATCTACGCCCTCGGCAACTGGGGCCTCGACTGGCGCCCGGGCAGCGACGAGCTCCGGAGCCGACAGCAGCTCATGCGCGATGAGGGTCCGGCGTTCATCGAGGAGCTCATGGACGAGCTTCGCGTCCGCCACCTCGGCGCCCCGCCGAAGCCGCACAGCGGTCCAGGCCCGTTCGAGCGTCTCGAGGCCGCCTACGCCGCGGCCGCCGAGCAAGAACACGTCGATCAACGGTGACGGAACGGCTCCACCCCACCTTCTTGCCCGTCGCGCATCCCCGCCGGCCGCGGCAGGGCCCCGTGGCGCCCGAGCGGTGGCAGCGGCCGCTTCCGTGAAGGCGACGAGCTGGACCCGGCTGCTGTCACCCGACGGGCGCGCGTGTGACCTGCGCCTTTCACGTCGACTCGAAGCCGTGTCAGAGCGATATCAGGTCCGTGTCAGGTCGCGGGGCCACCATTCTCGGCATGGACACAGAAATGCGCCCCCCGGCCGACACCCAGGGCGACCAGCCGAAAGGCTTCGTCGCGAAGCTCCTCGCCGACCGTCACTCCGTCCCGTTCTCCATCGCACTGCACCTGGTGCCCGGCGCGGTCATCGTCGCCGTGTACGCGTTCATCGCCGCCCCTCTGGTCCGGGCGATCGACTACCCGATCTTCCTGGCGTGGGCCATCGCTCTCGCGGTTGTGCTCTTCCCGCTCCAGCTATTCCTGCTGTGGCTGGGCAAGAAGCAGACCGGCCGCTTCACGATGAAGGGCGTCGTCCACTACCGCGACAAGCCGGTCTCACGCGGCAAGGTCTTCTGGCTCGGGGCCGCGTGCCTCGTGTGGATGACCGTGGTCTCGCTCTCGCTGACCCCGCTGGACAACATCGTCTACGACTGGTTCTTCACCTGGGTGGACTACCAGGGCGCCGGCCCCGACGGCACCGCCTACCTCCAGGGCTACTCGCAGGACCTCGTGCTCACCACGCTGCTCATCTGCGCACCGTTCACCGGCTTCACCCTGCCCCTGCTCGAGGAGTACTACTTCCGCGGCTTCCTGCTGCCCCGCCTCCCGCAGCTCGGCAAGTGGGCCCCGTTCTTCAACACCTTCTTCTTCTCGGTGTACCACTTCTGGGCCCCTTGGACGGTCCTGTCGAAGCTCGTCTTCCTCTACCCGGGCGTCTGGCTCGCCTGGAAGAAGCAGGACATCCGCATCTCGATCGCCATGCACCCCGGCTCGGCGCTGCTGATGACCGTGGTCGGCGTCATCGCCCTCGCCTCCGGCGCCTACTCGATGTAAGACCGCCCGAAACCAGGGGTGCCGTCCGCAGGCCGAGGGCCGGATGCGCCGATGAGACCGGCCTGACCGTCACTGTCTGTCATCTGCCGCCCGCCACCTCGAAGTGGAACAAGTCCTCCTGACCCTTCCAGGGGACGCCGCGCAGGCGTGAAAATGGGGCCGGGTTGCCCGCCGACGCCGGTTCGATCTTGGGACTCGAGCCCGTGAACAAGTCTGGCGCCGGGGCCCCGACCTGAAGGGTCACGCACTGTTGCTTCGAGCACGCCGGTCAGAATTTCGGTTCCCGACCGAGGCCCCCGGGCACCCACCCCTGTCGAGGTGATGGAGGAGACGGTTGGGCAAGCGGGAGCCGGAGGAGATCCCTGATCAAGAGCATGAACAGCTCTATCAGCGGGTCTGCGCGATCGATGTGGCCAAGGACTCGGGCAAGGTGTGCGTGCGCACGCCGAGTGGCACCGGGACGGAACGCCGGGTCAGCAAGGTGTGGGAGGTCGAGGCCACGTTCAACGCGGTCAGCCAGTTGGGTGAGGAGCTGGTCGGCATGCGGGTTGAGAAGGTGACCGTCGAATCGACGTCGGACTACTGGCGGATCTGGTTCTACGTGCTCGAGGCTGCCGGTCTGGAGGTGCAGTTGGTCAACGCCCGTGAGGTGAAGAACGCCCCCGGGCGCCCCAAGACCGACCGGCTGGACAGCATCTGGCTGGCGAAGCTGACGGAAAAGGGGATGCTGCGGCCCTCGTTCGTGCCGCCGGCACCGGTCCGGGCGTTGCGGGACTACACCCGCATGCGCATCGACCTGACTCAAGAGCGCACCCGCTACTGGTCGCGGCTGGAGAAGTTACTGGAAGACTCCCTGATCAAACTGTCCACGGTGACCAGCAAGATGGACACCGCCTCGGGTCGCGACATGATCGAGGCGTTGATCTCTGGGGAACGCGGTCCGCAGCGGTTGGCCGGCCTGGCACGCGGCAAGCTGAAAGCCAAACACGCCCTGCTGGTCGAGGCGCTGACCGGCCGATTCGATGAGCATCACGCCGAGTTGGCCCGGCTGCTGCTGGACCAGATCGACGCGCTCACCGGTCAGATCGACAAGCTCACCACCAGGATCGAGCAACTGATCAGCGCGATGCCCGCCGCTGCGACCGCACCGGTCGGCGACCCGCCCGATCAAGGCACAGGCGCCGATAGCGGCGATGGCGGCCACCCGACCTCAGCATGCGACCGCCCAGGGGCGAGCCGAACCCCTCGCCCAGCGGTGGAGCGGCTGGATGACATTCCCGGAATCAGTACCCTGACCGCCCAGGTGATCATCGCAGAGGTGGGGCTGGACATGAGCCGCTTCCCCACCGCCGACCACCTGGTCTCCTGGGCCAAACTGTGTCCCCGGACCATCCAATCCGGCAGTAAGAACGGATCCGGCAAAGCCGGCAAGGGCAACCCCTACCTCAAGGGAGTCCTCGGCCAGGCCGCCGCGACGGCCGCCCGCACCGACACCTTCCTCGGCGAACGCTACCGAAGAATCGTCAAACGCCGCGGCAAGCTCAAGGCGCTGGTCGCCGTCGCCCGCTCCATCCTGGTCATCATCTGGCATCTGCTCGCCAACCCCGCTCTCACCTACTGCGAGCTGGGAGCCGACTACCACAGCAACCGGCTCGACACAGGAAAGAAGGTCCGCAACCACATCCGGCAGCTGGAAGCTCTCGGCTTCACCGTCACCCTCGCCGCAGCCGCCTGACCCACACCGCCCCCGCCCGCCCCTTACCGATGATCACCGGCTGGGGGTCGCTGCCGCGCGCCCAGCTGAGGTGGATCATTTTCCGGTCAGATCGAGCGATATCCGACCGGAATCTCCCAGGACTATGGGCACCCCGAGCGCCACCCGGCCACGCGATGTCGCCTCGGACGGGTCTCGCGGATCACCTCGCGTACTGGCTCGGTGCGCACCGCGTACCTGGGAATACCCGTCTCACTGGCAGGTTCCGGACCGGTGGGGGAGGTCCTTCATGGCTTACCGTTTCGCGCAGGACGAGAAGTTCAACTTCGAGATCCAGCTCGCGCTCGGCCAGGTCCAGGCGGGCGCGGGCGACGTGGGGGAGATTCTGTCGACGACGGCGCGCGTCATCGACGGCGACGCCGAGAGCTGGTTCACCGAGTGGACACGCACGGCTGAGCGCGTGCGCGCACTGGCCGGGGCGAGCGCGGCCCGCGGCCACCAGGTCAGCGCGCGCCAGGCCTACCTGCGGGCCGCCGCCTACTACGGGACGGCCCTGTCGGTGATCGACGGCACCGAGGACGTGTCGCGGCTGGTGCCGACCTTCCGCGTGCACCGGGCCTGTTTCGACGAGTTCGCCTTCCGCCTCGATCCCCCCGCGCTGCCCGTCGAGATCCCCTACGAGGAGACGGTGTTGCCCGGCTACCTGTTCGTCCCTCCGAACGAGCCCGCGCCGCGGCCGACGCTGGTCGTCAACAACGGCAGCGACGGGCCGATCACCTCCGCGTGGTCGCTGGGGGCGGCGGGCGGGCTGGCGCGCGGCTACAACGTCCTGCTGTTCGACGGGCCGGGCCAGCAGTCGATGCTCTTCCTGCACGGCGTGCCGTTCCGGCCCGACTGGGAGCGGGTGCTCACCCCCGTCGTCGACTTCCTGTGCGCCCGCCCCGAGGTCGACGCCGGCGGGATCGTGCTGATCGGCGTCAGCCAGGCCGGCTACTGGGTGCCCAGGGCGCTGGCCTTCGAGCACCGTTTCGCCGCCGCGGTGGCCGATCCCGGCGTCTTCGACGTGTCCACCTCGTGGCTGCGCAATCTGCCGGACGAGCTCCTCGCGCTGCTGGACGGCGGTGAGCGCGAGCTGTTCGACCGGGTGGTGGCCGAGGAGATGAGCCAGGCGACGCCGCAGGAGCGGCAGGAGCTGGCCTGGCGGGCCAAGCCGTACGGGATCGGCTCGCTGTTCGACCTGTTCACCGAGGTGCGCGGGTACACCCTGGCCGGGGTCGCCGAGCGGATCACGACACCGCTGCTGATCACCGACCCCGAGGGTGAGCAGTTCTGGCCCCGCCAGTCACGGCGCCTGTTCGACGCGCTGACCGGGCCGAGAGAGCTGGTGGCCTTCACCGCGGCCGAGGGGGCCGACGGGCACTGCGAGCCGATGGCGCGCAGCCTGGCCGACCAGCGCATCTTCGACTGGTTCGCCGAGCGGCTCCCGGGCTGACCCGCCGCGTCAGGCCCGCGCGAGCGAATGGACGCGCCCGAGCCCGGCCGACCGGACCGCGTGACGAGTGCAGGAACGACGCTCAAGCGCGGCTGGTCCGGTGAACGCTGCGGATCGCGGCGACCTCCGGGTGGGGGCGGAGTTCGGGCGCGTCCGCCGCCAGGGCGTTGAGGTCGCGCTTCACCCGCGAGGCGAACCCTCCCCCGAGCACGTACCTCGTCGTGGAAACCGCCTGACGGGCACCGGCGAGAAGGCGGAGCGCGCCTCGGCTGGTGATCCCGGTGTGGCGCAGGTCCAGAAGGGCGAGCCGGTGCGGAGCACCGGACAAGGCCTGTGCGATCAGGTCGGCGGCCGCGTCATCCAGGCGGTTGTCGGCGGCTCCCAGGTGCCGGGCCGCGGGGACCTGGCCCAGATCGAGCGCCTCGATCCCGGCCTTGGCGGCAGCCGCGACGAGTTCGGCCAGCGCGGCCGGGCCGATACCGTTGCCGGCCGCCGACAGGCGACGCAACCGTCCCGGCCGCAGCGCGCGCACCAGGATGCCGGCTCCTGAGTCGCCCAGTCCGGCCGCGGAGACATAGAGCTCCTCGACGCCGTCGCAGGCGATCAGCCGGGCCAGTTCCGACGCGCCCTCAGGGCCGAGCCGGTTGCCGCTGACGAACAACCGCCCGGCGCGCCCGGTGGCGAGCAGACGGTCCACCAGAACGGCCAGGCCGGCCGCGTCCAGGCCCGTCTGGACCAGGTCGATCGTGCTCAGCCCCGTCCATACGGCGTCGCCGACGCTCCGCCCGCCTTCGGAGCCCAAGGGGTTGCGCTTGAGCCAGAGCCCGCGCACGATCCCGGGCGAGGCGATCAAACGGTCGGCGATCCGGCAGACCCCTGCGGTGGTGATGGTGTTGCAGCCCAGGTACAGGGTCGATGCGCCGGAGCCGACGGCCCCGGCCGCCGCGGTGTCGGCCCCTTCGTCGCCGAGTTCGTCGGTGCCCAGCAGGAGGTGTCTCGTGGGGCCGCCGACCGGCATGGCGTCGGTGACCAGTCGCACGCCGCGCGGTCCGAGCGCCTGCTTGCACAGGTCCAGCCGCCCGTCGGGCATCGCCGTACCGACGGAGAAGTCGGTACGGCGCGTCACCGGCTCGCCGCCGCGCAGCCACGCGAGCAGGTCGTTCACCATGGCGCCACCTGGTAGTCCTTGAGGAGGACCCCGTGGACAGGGCGACCCGCCTCGCCGCTCACGATCGGGTCGTAAACGCGGGAAGCGCCGTCGACGACGTCCAGTGGGGTACGGCGGTCCAGCCGGTCCCTCACAGGTAGGGGCTGCTCGTCGGTGATCCAGCCGGTGTCCACGCTGCAGAGATGGACACCGTGTCGTGCCAGGTCCGCGGCGCTGGTGCGGGTCACCATGTTCAGGGCGGCCTTGGCCATGTTGGTGTGGGGGTGGCGGCCCGTCTTGTTGGCGACCGCGAACTGGCCCTCCACCGCCGAGACGTTCACGATGTAGCGCCGCTCGGCGGGAGAGGCCATCAGGAGCGGAAGCAGCCGGTCGATCAGCAGGAACGGCGCGACCGCGTTGACCAGTTGCGCCTCCAGCAGTTCCGAGGGGTCGACGGCACCGATCCTGGCCGACCAGGAGTTGGTGGGGGAAAGGTCGGGAAGCAACCCGGACACGTCCGGCAGGCCCGCGTCCGCTTCGGCGGCAGGGGCCACGGCGACGCCGGGCAGCACCTCGTGCCGCTCGCCTTCGACCAGCGCGCTGTAGGACGAAGCGGGGCGGCGGATGGTCTGGGCGGCGTTGTTGACCAGGATGTCCAGCGCGTCACCGGATTCCCGCAGCCGATCGGTCAACGCGATGACCTGTCGAGGGTCGCGCAGGTCGAGGCCGATGATCTGCAGGCGGCCTGTCCAGTCACCGGCCGCGGCGAAACGACGGGCGGCGTCGTTGGGGAAGCGGGTGGTGATGGTGACGTGGGCGCCGTCGTGGAGCATCTTCAGCGCGAGGTGGTGGCCGACCTTCACGCGTCCGCCCGTGATGAGGGCGCGCCGGCCTGTCAGGTCGGTGCGAGCCGTACGGCGGGCGGCGTTGGACGACGCGCACGCAGGACACAGCAGATGGTAGAGGCCGTCCAGCCGGGTGTACCCCGTCTTGCAGATGTAGCACGTGCGCGTTCTCCTCAGGTGACCCGTGGACGCCGTCGCCTCGACGGGCGCGTCGACGACTCGGCTGGGTGACCCCATGGCGGTCGTCGCCAGGACCTCCGCGTCAGCCTGTGCTGTGGCCCGTTCACGTCTCCGGCGGCGGCGCCGCTGACCGTCACGCACCAGTGCCAGAGCCGCGTGTTCCAGCAGGAGGCGGTCGGGATCGTCGAGCGGAAGCTCACGCGCCTGTCCGAGCTGCCGCAACACGGCTGAGACGTCCACTTCTCTCCTCCTGCGAGTGGGGCCCGGCTGGATTCGAACCAGCGTCCTCCTCCATGCAGTGGAGGCGCGACGGCCGACTGCGCTACGGGCCCCTGCGAGGCGTGGGATCCAGCCGGATTCGAACCGGCGTCCTCCGCCGTGACAGGGCGGCGCGACGACCACTGCGCTATGGATCCCACCGGTGCAATCTACCGGTTGTCGATCAATCCGCCGATACGGCGAGGGCACCCATGGTGAGGGCGCGGGGCCTGTCCGGCTCGCCCGCCAGGAATGGATGGGCGAGGCCGTGGAATGCGCTGGTGCGGAGCTCGAAGCGAACAGGCTTGTCGATCTCCAAGGAATGGAGACGCCGTCCATTTTCTGATCATCGTCGGTCTTCCGGATTCGGGCTGTCCCGTGCGGCCGGCATGTCGCCGGTGCGGTGGCCGGGAGCAGTCAGCGGTCTTCGCCGGCCGTCGACGCGCGGTTCGGCAGGGCGGCGTCGTAGGCGGCGACGGCGCGTTCGCCCGCCAGCATGCGCCAGGCCTGTTCGAGGAGGGCGCCGACCTCCGTCCAGTCGGGTGGGACCTCGTGGAGTTCGACGCCGACCCATCCGTCCACGTAGGCCGGGCGGAAGTACCGGTCGGGATCGGCGGCCGTCAGCGTCTCCAGCTCCCCGCGGGGCGCCTTCACGCACAGCGCGAGCCTGCCGTCGCCGTGGTGGTCGATGAACAGCCACGCGAGGCGCTTGCGCTCCAGCACGAAGGAGATGTGTCCGAAGGAGTCCTCGGCGACCACCCCTGGGAGCGGGGCGACCAGTTCGGCCAGTCGCTCGCGCACCCGTTCGACGTCCGTGTCCGTCCACCTACCGGCCATGGCCGACAGCCTACGGCCCGCGCCCCCGGCCGTGGCCGATTCCGTCCGTTGATCATCGGATGGCAGGCGCGCGGGCGCGCCCGGGCCGTGTCAGGGGCCGAAGGTCAGGGGGCGGGCGGCTGGGGGAGTCAGGGGCGGGTGGCGGGGCTGAGGGGACCGTCCAGGTCGCGTTCGACGATGTCGCCCAGGACGTCGTCGATGGCCTTGAGGGTGTCGGCGTCCAGCTTCACTCCTGCGGCCCGCGCCGAGTCGGTGATCTGCTCGGGTTTGGAGGCGCCGACGACGGCGGAGCAGACGTTGGGGTTGGCCAGGGTCCAGGCCACCGACAGCTGGGCGAGGGTGAGGCCGTGGTCGGCGGCGACCGGCTTGAGGTTCTGGACGCGGGTCAGCACCTCGTCGGTGAGCAGCCGGGTGACGAACTGGCCGCCCACCGGGTCGGTGGCCCTGGTCCCCGCGGGTACGGCGGCGCCGGGCACGTACTTGCCGGTCAGCACGCCCATCGCCATCGGCTGGAAGACGACCTGGCCGACGCCCTCCTTCTCGCACAGCGGGACGATCTCCGGCTCGATCACCCTGCGGAGCATGTTGTACTGCGGCTGGTTCGACACGATGCGGTCGAGGCCGAGGTCAGCGGCGATGCGCAGGGCGTCGGCGATCTGCTCGGCCGTCCACTCGGACACGCCGACGTAGAGCACCTTGCCCTGCCGTACCAGGTCGTCGAAGGCGCGCAGCGTCTCCTCGAGAGGGGTGCTGTGGTCGTACCGGTGCGCCTGGTACAGGTCGATGTAGTCGGTGCCGAGCCGGCGCAGCGAGCCCTCGGCGGAGCGCATGATGTGTTTGCGGTTGAGCCCTCGGTTGTTCACGCCGTCGCCCGTGGGCCAGTAGACCTTGGTGAGGATCTCGACCTCGTCGCGGCGTTCGGACTTCAGCGCGCGGCCGAGCACCTCCTCGGCGCTGCCCTCGGCGTAGGCGTCGGCGGTGTCGAAGGTGGTGATGCCCATGTCCAGCGCGGCGCGGACGCAGGCCTTGGCCCTGTCCTCGTCGATCTGCGACCCGTGGGTGATCCAGTTGCCGTAGGCGATCTCGCTGACCATGAGGCCGCTGCGGCCGAGATGACGGAAGTGCATGCTTCAACTCGATTCACGAATGACCAGATGAGGGGTGAGGACGAGCGCGGCCCTGGAGGGCCGTTCGCCGGAGATGAGGGAGGTCAGCAGCCTGACCATCTCCTTGCCCATGTCCTCGATGGGCTGGTGGACCGAGCTGAGCCCGGTGAACTGCGCGTGGCTGGAGTCGTCGAATCCGACGACCGCGACGTCCTGCGGCACCCGGCGGCCCGCCTCGGCCAGGACGCGCAGCGCTCCCACCGCCATCAGGTCGGAGGCCGCGAACACCGCGTCCACGTCGTGCCGCAGCAGCTCCTTCATCGCCCGGGCGCCGCTGAGCTCGGTGAAGTCGCCGTGGGTGATGAACTCGGGCAGCCCGGCCAGCATCAGCGCCTCCCGGTAGCCGCCCAGGCGGTGCACCCCGGCGATCATGTCGATCGGCCCGGAGATCGTCGCGATCCTGCGGCGGCCGCGCTCCACGAGGTGGTTGACGGCCATGTGCGCACCGCTGTGGTTGTCGACGTCCACGACCTGCGGCACCGTCTGCGGCCCTATCGACCTGCCGCCCTGCACGGTGGGCACGCCGGTGTCGACGAGGAACCCGGGCAGTGGGTCGTCGCGGTGCTGGGACAGCAGCAGCACCCCGTCGACGTGCCCGCCCGACAGGTAGCCTTCCAGGTTGGCCCGCTCCTCCGGTGTACCGGCCATGGTGAGCAGCAGCTGCCTGCCGGTGGCGGTCAGCTCGGAGGTGATGCCGCGGATGATTCCGGCGAAGAACGGGTCGGAGAACAGCCTCGCCTCGGGCTCGGCGATCACCAGGGCGATGCTGTCGGTACGGCTGGCGGCCAGCGACCTGGCGGCGTGGTTGGGCACGTAGTTGAGCTCGGCGATGGCCCGCTCGACCAGCTCCTTGGTCTCGGGGCTGACGTTGTCCGCCCCGTTGATCACCCGGGAGACGGTGCCCCTGCCCACGCCCGCGTGGGCCGCGACCTCGTCCAGCGTCACCCGTTTCCTGGGCGCGCTCACGCCGCGACCCTCCGCGCCGCCACGGGGTGGGTGGTGGCAGGGCGGGCGGCGGCAGGGCGGATGGCGGCAGGGAGGGTGGTGGCAGGGAGGGTGGTGTCAGGACGGGCAGCCGGACGGAGCGGGACGACGGGCACTACAGGCCGCCCTTGCGGATGCGGGCCGCGTACCACAGCGCCGAGTCCTTGGGGGTGCGCTTCTGCGTCTCGAAGTCCACGTGCACGATCCCGAACCGCTGGCCGTACCCGTGGGCCCACTCGAAGTTGTCCAGCAGCGACCACGCGAAGTACCCCTTGACCGGCACGCCCCTGTTCACCGCCTCCGCGCAGGCGGTGATGTGCCGCTCCAGGTAGTCGATGCGCCTGAGGTCGTGGACCGCCCCGTCCTCGCGGACCTCGTCGGCGAACGCGGCCCCGTTCTCGGTGATGTACAGGTCGATCGCCGGATAGTCCTTGTGAACGCGCTGCAGCAGCTCGAGGAGCCCGTTCTCGTCGATCTCCCACCCCATCGAGGTGCGGGGGCGCCCGCCGTCGACCCAGCGGGCCGACTCGGCGCCGATCCACGGCGTGCTGCCCGGGGCGGCGGGCTCGCCGGCGGCGACGAGGGCGGGGGAGTAGTAGTTGATCCCCAGCATGTCGATCTTCGTGGAGACGGTCTCCAGGTCCCCGTCGCGGACGTGGCCGAAGTCGCTCAGGTGGGCCAGGCCCGCGACCATGTCGGCAGGGTAGGAGCCGAGCAGGATCGGGTCGATGAACAGCCGGTTCTGGATGCCGTCGATGCGCCGGGCAGCGTCCAGGTCCGCGGGCGAGGCGGTGGCGGGTGTCACGTGCGACATGTTCAGCGTGATGCCGACGTCGCCGGTCAGCTCGGATACGGCCAGGCCGTGCCCGAGCAGCAGGTGGTGGACGGCCTTGACCGCCTCGGACGGCTCCTTGCGTCCTGGCGCGTGCTCGCCGTTGGCGTATCCGAGCAGGCTCGAACACCACGGCTCGTTCAGCGTCGTCCAGTTGCTCACCCGGTCGCCCAGCGCGGCGTGCACGATCGAGGCGTACTCCGCGAACAGGTAGGCGGTGTCGCGCCGCGGCCATCCGCCCGCGTCCTCCAGGTACTGCGGCAGATCCCAGTGATAGAGCGTCGGCCACGGCACGATGTCGCGTTCCAGCAACGCGTCGACCAGGCGCCGGTAGAAGTCCAGCCCCTTCTGGTTGACCGCTCCGCGCTCGGGCACGATCCGCGGCCACGCGACGGAGAACCGGTAGGCCCGCAGGCCCAGCCCCGACATCAGCTGCACGTCGTCGAGGTAGCGATGGTAGTGGTCGCAGGCCACGTCGCCGTTCTCGGCGTTCCTCACCTTGCCGGGGGTGCGGCTGAAGGTGTCCCAGATGGACGGCCCCCTGCCGTCATCCGCGAACGCGCCCTCGATCTGATAGCTGGACGTCGCGGCGCCCCACAGAAAACTCATGCCTTGACGGCCCCTTCCATGATGCCGCCGATGATCTGGCGGCCGAACACGACGAACACGGCGAGCAGCGGCAGCGTCGCCACCAGCGTCCCCGCGAACATGAGCGTGTAGTCGGTGTAGTACTCCGTGGCGAGCTGGCTGAGCGAGAACTGGACGGTGGGATTGTCCGCCTCCAGGACGGCCCGCGGCCAGATGAACTCGTTCCAGGTCCCCATGAACGTGAACAGCGCCAGGACGGCGGCGCCGGGCCGGAGCGCGGGCAGCACCACGCTCCAGTAGATGCGAAAGCTCGTGCTGCCGTCGACGATGGCCGCCTCGATGAGCTCGTCGGGGACCGCCCTGAGCGTGTACTGGCGCATCAGGAACACCCCGAACGCCGACACCAGGAACGGCACGACCACCGCCTGCAGCGTGTTCTGCCAGCCCAGCTTCACCATCACCATGTAGAGCGGGATGATCCCCATCTGGACGGGGATCATCATCGTGCCGAGGACGACGACGAGCAGCGCGTTCCGCCCGCGGAACCTCAGCTTGGCGAAGGCGAACCCGGCCAGGGAGCAGAAGAACACGGTCGAGACCGTCACGGCGACGGAGGCGACGGCCGAGTTGAGCATGCCCAGCGCGAAGTTCGCCTGCTCGGCCTCGAACAGCCGGGTGATGTTCGCGCCCAGCTCGCCGCCCGGCGTCATCGGCGGCGGATACTGCCCGACCACGTCGTTGGTCCTGGTCGCGATCACGAACATCCAGTAGAGCGGGAACACCGAGATCACGATGGCGGCGAGCAGCGTCAGGTACACCAGCCGGTTCTGTTTGATCACTTGTCGACTCCGCTCATCCTGCGCGAGAGCAGGAAGTTCACCAGCGCGACCAGCACGATCAGAATGAAGATCATCCACGCGACGGCGGAGCCGTACCCGTAGTCGAACTCCTCGAAGGCCTGCTGGAACATGTACATGGCGACCGTCTGGAACTGCCGCAGGCTGCCGCCCGACAGCTCGCCCTGGCCGAACAGCAGCGGCTCGGTGAACAGCTGCATGCCGCCGATCGTCGACATGATCACGGTGAAGACCACCGCGGGTTTGATCATCGGGATCGTGATCCGCCAGAACTGCCTGGCCTTCGAGGCCCCGTCGAGCTCGGCGGCCTCGTAGACGTCGCGCGGGATCGACTGCATGGCCGCCAGGTAGATCAGCGCGTTGTAGCCGGTCCACCGCCAGTCGACCATCACCGCGATCGCCGTCCACGACGACCACTTGTCGGCCTGCCAGTCGATCGGCTCCACGCCGAACAGGCCGATCGCCCAGTTGGCCAGGCCCGCGTCTCGCGAGAACAGCTGCGAGAACACGATGGCCACCGCGGCGATCGAGGTGATCATCGGCGCCAGCACGCCCATCCGCAGGAACGTCAGCCCGCGCAGCGGCCTGTTGAGCAGGCTGGCCAGGACCAGCGCGATGAGCAGTTGCGGCACGCCGGCCACCACGAACATGCCCACGGTGTTGGCCACCGCGTTCCAGAAGTCCGGGTCGGCGAACAGCGCGGCGAAGTTGTCCAGCCCGACGAATGTGCTGTCGCCTGCCAGCTGCCAGTCGTGCAACGACACCCAGGCGGTGTATCCCAGTGGGAACAGCCCGAAGACCGCGAACAGCATGAAGAACGGCGCGATGTAGACATAGGGTGCCACGCTCTTGTCCAGCCGCGACCGCAGACTCGAGGTCGCCACCTTCTTCGCGTGCCCGCCCCTGGAGCGCACACCCAACTCGATACTCACGGCTCGATACTCACGATTCCTTACTCGCTGCCTACGGCGAAGCCGGCGTGGTCGCCCGCCCCGCCGTACGGCGACTCGACGATGCCGCTTGTCGCGACGCGGCTACTTGGCGGTGCGCTTGGCGGATTCGATCGCCTGGGTCCAGGCGGCTCCCGCGTCGAGCTTGCCCTGCTCAAGAGCGAGCAGCGCCTCGCCGACCCGGTCGCCGACGGCCTGGTTGTCAGGCCCGAGGTAGACCGGCTTCAGCGTCTTGGCCGACTCGCCGAAGATCTTGCCGACCGGGGCGCCGTTGAAGTAGGCGTTGGTGAAGGACTGCACCGCGGGGTCGTCGATGGCCTGCGGCGAGGAGGGGAAGTTGCTCTCGGCCTTGAACGCCGCCAGCTGCCCCTCGGGACTGGTCAGGAACGTGACCAGCTCGGCGGCCTCCTTCGGGTGCTTGCTCTGCTTGGGCACCGCGAGGAACGAGCCGCCGCGCACCGCGCCCGAGCCTGGCACGCGGGCCACGTCCCACTGACCGGCCAGCCCGGCCCCCGCCTGGTCCTTGATCAGGCCGAGCATCCACGACGGGCAGGCGATGGTCGCGAACGAGCCCGTCTTGAAGCCGGCGTTCCACTGCGGGCCCCACATCTGGAGCTTGGCCGACAGGTCGGCGCCGACCATGGCCGTGGTGGTGTCCCACGCGGCCTTCACGCCCGGATTGGTGTCGATGACGAGCTTGTCGGCGGTGTCGAAGTAGGTGTGGTCGCCCTGCTGCATGAGGATGTTCTGGAAGATGTTGCCCGCCGAGTCGAAGAACCTGGCGTCCTTGGTGGCCGCCACGAACTTCTTGCCGGTCTCGGCGTAGGCCTCCCAGGTGGGCCACAGCTTGCCGACCTCCTCGCGGTCGGTGGGCAGCCCCGCCTTCTCGAACAGGTCGCGCCGGTAGCACATGCCCTGGGCGCCGACGTCGGTGCCGAGGCCGATCAGCGCCTTGCCGTCGGGGGTGAGCGCCTGCTTCCACTTCCACTCCAGGAACTTGTCCCGCAGGGAGGCGGCCCCGTGGTCGAGGAGGTTGACGAAGTTGCCGGGCTTCGCCATGAACTGGACGAGGATGCCCTCCTCCAGTGCCACGACGTCTCCCGCGCCGCTGCCCGTGGCCATCCATTGCTGCAGCTTCGGCAGGTAGTCGCCGAGCTGCGCGATGTTCTCCTCCTTGATCGTGACGTTCGGGTGCGCGGCCTCGTACTTCTTGTACAGCTCGCCGTAGCCGAACTTGCTGAAGGTCTTGACGACCAGCTCGATCTTCTCGCCCGCTCGGGGGGCCTCGCCTGTGGAGGAGCCGCCGCAGGCGGCCGTGGCGACAAGGCCTGCGAGGGCGACCGCTGCGAAGAGGCCACGGCGAACCTGAGTCGTCATGTGGGGGGAACCTCTCTAGAAGAAAGCACCTGACCTGTGTTGACGCCGCCGGTACCGGTGTTTCGTCCTATTGGGAGCGCTCCCATGACGGTAGAGCATGATCCAGCCGAGCAAAAGGGCCTCCTTCACAGAAAATTTTCAGTTACCGCGTGTCTTGACCCTGACCGTGCCAGTCAGTAATGATCGGCGCCGACGCCGCCGGACCGCACCGAGAGAGGTCCGGTATGACTTTTCGCTTGCGGATGGCGTGCGCGCTGACCGCGGTGGTGGTGACCCTCCCCGCTCCTGCCTCGCAGGCGGAGGCGACCTATGAACGCGTGCTCAACGGCACGTTCGACGGCGGCTCCAAGGAGCCGTGGTGGAGCAGCGAGACCACCTCCTCCCGGGTCGAGGGCGGCAGGCTGTGCGCCGACGTCCCCGCCGGCACCGCCAACCCGTGGGACTCGATGATCGGCCAGAACGACATCCCGCTGGAGAACGGCCGGCCTTACAGGTTGTCGTTCACGGCGGTGGCCACCAAGGACGTCACGATCACGGCCATCGCACAGATGAGCGGCCCGCCGTACACGACGCCGATCGCGGGCTCCGCGCAGGTCACCACCGCACCGCGGACCTTCGAGATCACCGGCACGTCCACGGTCGGCGAGCCCAAGTCGCAGGTCGCCTTCCAGATGGGCGGCGCCACCGAGCCCTACACGCTCTGCCTGGACGACATCTCCTTCACCGGTGGCGTGATCCCGCCGGGCGGTGTGCGCGACCTCGGCTCACCCGTGCGCGTCAACCAGCTCGGCTACCTGCCCGGCGGGCCCAAGCGGGCCACCGTCGTCACCGCCGCCACGCGGCCGCTCGCCTGGCGCCTGCTCGACGCCTCGGGCACGGCCGTCGCCACCGGCGAGACGCGGGTCCACGGCGACGACCCGATGTCCGGCGACCACGTCCACATCGCCGACTTCACGCGACATCGCAGGAACGGCACCTACCGGCTCGCGGTCGGCGAGGAGGTCAGCGAGCCGTTCGAGGTCAGCCGGGAGCTCTACGGCGGGCTGCGCGTGGACAGCCTCGCCTACTTCTACCACAACCGCTCCGGCATCCCCATCGAGGCGAAGTACGTCGGCGCCGCCTACGCCCGCCCTGCGGGACACGCGGGCGTCGCGCCGAACCAGGGCGATCTCGACGTCCCCTGCGCTCCCGGCGCCTGCGACTACCGGATGGACGTGCGCGGCGGCTGGTACGACGCGGGCGACCACGGCAAGTACGTGGTCAACGGCGCCCTGGCCGCCTGGCAGCTGATCGACGCCTACGAGCAGGCGGGCGACGTACGGCTGCGCATCCCCGAGTCGGGCGGCAGGCTGCCCGACATCCTCGACGAGGCCAGGTGGGAGCTGGACTTCCTCCTGCGCATGCAGCGGCCCGACGGCATGGTGCACCACAAGATCCACGACGCGGCGTGGACGGGGCTGCCGCTGCGGCCCGAGGCGGACGCGCAGGCGCGCCGGCTCTTCCCCGTCAGCACGGCCGCGACCCTGAACGTCGCCGCCGTGGGGGCCCGCTGCGCGCGGGTCTACCGGCCCTTCGACCCGGAGTTCGCGAGGACGTGCCTGGGCGCCGCCGAGAAGGCGTGGGCGGCGGCCCACCGCAACCCGTCCCTGTTCGCCCCGGCCGAGAGCGTCGGCGGCGGGCCTTACGACGACACCAGGGTGAGCGACGAGTTCTCGTGGGCGGCGGCCGAGCTGTTCGCCGTCACCGGCAGGCGCTCCTACCTCAAGGAGGTCACCACCGGCCTGACCGTGGAGAACTTCTCGTGGAGGGACACCGGAGGGCTGGCCGACCTGGCACTGGCGAGGGTGCGGGACCGGCTCGGCCCGCTCGATCGCCTCAAGCTCGTCCGCCGCGTCACCGGCGTGGCCGACCGGCATCTTGATGATCTGCGCCGTCAGGGGTACGCCAACCCGGTCCTGCCCGCCGACGGCGCCTACGTCTGGGGTTCCAGCAGTGCCACGGCCAACACCGCGCTGGTCCTGGCCTACGCCTACGACCTCACCCGAATCCCGAGGTATCGCGACGCGGCCGTGGAGTCGCTCGACTACCTCCTCGGACGCAACGCACTCAACCAGTCCTACGTGACCGGGTACGGCGAGCGGGCCAGCAGGAACCAGCACCACCGCTTCTGGGCCCACCAGCTCGACCCCGCTCTGCCCCATCCCGCGCCTGGCTCGCTCGCGGGCGGCCCGAACTCGGGCCTGCAGGACCCCGTCGCCCAGCGCAACCTGCGCGGTTGCGCCCCGGCGAAGTGCTACATCGACGACATCGGCTCCTACGCGACCAACGAGGTCGCCGTCAACTGGAACTCCGCCCTGGCGTGGCTCACCGCCTTCGCCGACGACACCACCCACTGAAACCGACGACACCTCCAATGAAAGGCGCATGAGTGCGATCCATCGCAGGGAAAGCCGCAGCAGTCTTAGCCGCCATCGCGGCAGCCGTCCTGATCGCCCCGCAGCCCGCCTCGGCCGCGGCCCAGCTGATCGGCAACGGCACCTTCACCACCAACACCAACGGCTGGAAGCAGATCGACAAGGCCACCATGACGGCCGAGTCGGGCCGCATGCGGGTGAGCGTCGGGGCGGGCGCCACCAAACCGTGGGAGGCGATGGTCGCCACCACGAACGCCATCACCCTGACCCCGGGCAGGAGCTACACGCTCTCCTTCGACGCCTACTCCACCACGGCCTTCACGGCCGTCACCACGGTGCAGTACCTGGCCACGCCCAGCACGAACCAGTCGCTGGCACAGGACGTCAGCCTCACCACCTCCAGCAGGCGCTTCAGCTTCCCCTTCGTGGCCACGGCCGCGACCGACACGAGGGCCGAGGTCACCTTCCAGGTCGGCGGCTCCGGCGGCACCCCCACGGTCCGCTTCGACAACGTGTCGCTGATGGAGACGCAGCAGGCCAGGCCGACCGCGCTGTACGTGTCCGGCCAGTCGAACCCGGCCAAGTGGGCGGCCGCCAACTCCGGCGACCCCAGGGCCCAGCCCATCGCCGCCAACATCGCGAGCAGGCCGATCTTCGAGTGGTTCGGGGGCTGGTTCACCGACATCACGCTGGCCGTGGACTCCTATGTCGGCGCCGCCCAGGCGCAGGACAAGCTGCCGATGCTGGTCGCCTACAACATCCCCAACCGCGACGCGTGCGCCGGCCCCTCGGGCGGCGGCGCCGGCGACAAGGACGCCTACCACGCGTGGATCACCGCCTTCGCGAAGGCCATCGGCAACAGGCACGCGGTGGTCGTGCTGGAACCCGACGCGGTCCCCGCCGCGGAGTGCGTGAAGCCGGAGAACGGCGGGCCCGCCGGCCAGTACGCCATGCTGGTGGACGCCACCCAGGTGCTGAAGGCGCAGGCGCCCAACGCCTGGGTCTACCTGGACGCGGGCAACGCCACCTGGCGCCCCGCCGACGAGACGGCCAGGCGGCTCGGCCTGGCGGGCATCGCCAACACCCGCGGCTTCTCGCTGAACGTCTCCAACTACATCACCACGGCCGTCAGCGACGCCTACGGCGTCCAGGTCAAGAACAGCCTCGCGCCCACGTACGGCGCCAAGCAGTACGTGATCGACACCAGCCGCAACGGCAACGGCCCCTACGAGGACTCCACTCCCGAGGACAACTGGTGCAACCCGCCCAAGCGCAAGCTCGGCACCCCGCCCGTCAAGCAGACGAGCGGCGCCGAGTACCTCTTCTGGGTCAAGGTGCCCGGTGACTCCGACGGCCCGTGCGGCATCGGCGGCACGACCCCCGCGGGAACCTTCAGCCCCGACCTCGCCATGGCGCTGATCAACGGCAACCCCTGACCGACGGGACGAGGGGCGTCCCCGCAGCGGACGCCCCTCACGCGTCACCAGGGTGACGGCGCGGGCGGCACGACGACCGGCGGGCGGTCGTCGCAGGTGATGGTGTTCGGCAGCTCCCACGCGGCCAGCCATGGCCCCGTCGTCCCGCCGCCGTCGTTGCCGCCGAGATCGGTCAGCGAGAACTCCGACCCGGTGGTCGGGAAGTTGAAGGAGCCGCAGTTGTTCACGCCGACCGCGCCCACGTTGCGGGCGTCCACGTTCTCGAAGGACGCCGACCCCTTCACCCGCGCGCTGACCACCGAGGTGCCCGTGCCGTCGACCTTGATGTCCTTGAAGCGGACGTTCGCGATCGAGTACAGGTCCTTCACCGCCCACTCGCTGACCAGCATGATCGCGTTGTAGCCGCTGTCGAGGTAGTGGTCACCCCTCACCTCGATCTCGGCGTCGATGCTCTTGTCGAGCGCGTAGAACCAGATGGCGCCCAGCCCGATCTTCCAGTTCAGCTCGAACGTGCCCGCTCTGACCGTGGTGTTGTCCCTGATCGACAGGCGCCCGGTGAACGCCTCAGCGCCGAAGCGCGAGCCGACCTGGATGGCGCTGCCCTCGCGGACCGGGTCGGCGATCAGGTTGCTCGAGACGGTGGTGTCGGCGCCGCCGTAGACGGCGATGCCGTTCGCGAGCACCGGCGACTGCACGGTGTTGTGATCGAAGGTGTTGCCGGCGTTCGCGGTCCTCTCCGACCACATGGCCAGGCCGTCGTCGCCGGTGTTGCGGACGAAGTTGTCCGACACGACCGAGTTCGTGACGCCGGTGTGGAAGTTGAGGGCGTCGGCGATCTGGTCGACGATGACGTTGCCGGTGATCCGCAGGTTCGTCATCGGCCCGTCGAACCACATGCCCACCTTGGTGTGGCGCAGGTGGAGGCCGTCGACGGTCGAGTCGCTCATCGCCCCGCCGATGCCGTTGACCTGGTCGGTGTCGACGCGTTCGCGGACGTCGCCCTCGATCGCGAAGCCCGACAGGTGGACGTTCCTGCTGCCGCCCGCCGACGCGTCCTTTCCGTAGAACCCCACCCCTGCGTGCACCGAACCGTCGGGCGCGGGGGGCTCCAGCGCGACCTCGCGGCCCTTGACGATCGTGTACCAGCTGCCCGCGCCCTCGATCGTCACGTCGTCGACGATGATGTGACGGTTCACCTGGTAGGTGCCCGGCGGGAGGTAGACCTTGAGGTGGTTGCGCCTGGCGAAGGCGATCGCCCTGTCGAACGCGTCGGCGGAGTCGCGGCGGCCGAGAGGGTCCGCGCCGAAAGCCAGCACGTTCGCCGCGACGAGCCTGACGCGCGGCGCGCCGACGAGCTCCGTGTCGAGCAGGTCGATGACCGTCCACGCGGCCGTGCTCGCGGCGGGGACCGTGAGCCGTACCCTGTCGCCCGCGCGGTACGTCCTGCCCAGCAGCAGCCGCTGCTCGTCGTAGAAGTGGAACGGCCGGAACGGCTTCGCGATCGCGGGGGCGGGGGTCGTGGCGGCCGGCACGCAGGAGCACTCGGTGATCCACCAGTCGGGATGCAGCAGATCGGCGTTCGGGTCGTTCGTGAACGGATACTGGTTGTACAGCCACGAGTACCGCGACGTGAGCGTCATGGACTTCTTGGCCGCGCCGTTCACCGTGATGTCGAGCGGCGCGGTGATGCCCCCGCCGCCGGTCGCGTCAGGGATGCTGTAGCGCACGGTGATCGCGTTGGCCGCGCTCGGCAGCCTGAACTCGACGTGCTGTCCGGGGGTCAGCTTGACCGCCTTACGCCCCGACGCCTCCGAGGGGAGCGTGTAGGGGGTCCGGTCAGGACCGATGACGGTGCCGTCGGTCGTGGCGTGCTCCGCCTCCTGCTCCACGAAGCCGACGCGGGCGCCGCGGCCGGAGACGAGTGACGGATCGAGGGCGGCACGCGTGACGACGGGAGCCGCGCCGTCCTGTGCCAGGGCCGCCGATCCGCCGCCGAGCACCGTGCTGACGGCGACGGCGGCCGCGGCAAGGACTGCTGTGAAGCTCCGTGACATCGAGGGCTCGTTTCTCTCGGGGGTGAGGCGACAGTAGATCCGCCCCTCGGGAATTCACAAGGCCCTGCTAGCTATTTTCGTGTTCTTGCCAGTTTCTTGCGGCTTGTCAGTCGCCGATGCGGAGGACGGCCGCGCCGGTCACGCGATCGGCGGCCAGGTCCGAGAGGGCTCGGTCGGCCTGGTCGAACTCGTAGGGCACGGTGGTCACCCGCACAGGGTGGAGTCGCGCGAACGCCAGGAGGGCATGGCCGTCCGCGCGGGTGTTGGCGGTGACGCTGCGCAGCGTCCGCTCCTGGAACAGGTGGTCCTGGTAGACCAGCGGCGGGATGTCGGTGAGGTGGATCCCGGCCACGGACAGCGTGCCGCCCCTGTCGAGCGCCGCCAGCGCCACCGGCACCAGGTCGCCGGCCGGGGCGAACAGGATGGCGGCGTCCAGCGGCTCCGGCGGAGCGCCGTCGGCCGGGTTCGCCGAGGCCGCGCCGAGTTCGAGGGCGAGCCTGCGCGCGGAGCCCGACCTGGTCATCACGTGGACCGTGGCTCCCTGGGCGAGGGCGACCTGGGTGGTGAGGTGGGCCGAGGCGCCGAAGCCGTACACGCCGAGCCGTCCGCCCTGAGGCAGTTCGGCGCGGACGAGCGCCCGGTAGCCGATGATCCCCGCGCACAGCAGCGGGGCGAGCTTGTCGGCGGGCTGGTCGCCGGGCAGCGGGTAGACGAAGTCCTGCGGAGCGACCAGGTACTCGGCGTAACCGCCGTCGGCGTCCCAGCCGGTGTAGCGCGAGGAGGGGCACAGGTTCTCGGCGCCGCGGACGCAGTACCGGCACGTCCCGCAGGTGGAGCGCAGCCACGCGACGCCCACGCGCGTGCCGTCCTCGAGCAGATCGGCCCCGGGTCCGCGGGCCACGACCCGCCCGACCACCTCGTGTCCTGGCACCGTGCCGGGCCTGCGGGGCTCCAGATCCCCCTCGGCCAGGTGCAGGTCGGTCCGGCAGACGGCGCACACCTCGACCCTGACGAGCACCTCGCCCGTGGCGGGCTCGGGCACCGGCAGGCGCACCTTCTCGAGCGGTCCTGTCTTCATGGGGCCAGGGCGACGCACCACCCAGGCCGTCATCGTGCCTCCCATCCCCCCATCGTCACACGGGGGCGATCGAGAAGGCCGGTCCGGCATCGGCCCGACGATTGACGGGCATGCCAAGAATCGACCGGATGTGTACGTGGGCAAGACGCGGGTGACCGGCTTGTTCCGTAACGTGACACGCGTCGATCCACAGGCGAACGGCCTGATGCGCGAGCACCGTGGACCGTCCGCACGCCCAGCCCGGCCGGCGTGGAAAGCGACGGACGAACGAGGTGAGGACGTTGGCCACACTGATCGCCGTGAACGTCGGGCTGCCCAAGGACGTCGCCTGGCGCGGCAAGCGCGTGCGCACCGGCGTGTGGAAGCACACCGTGTCCGGGCCCAGGATGGCGCGGCGGCTCAACATCGACGGCGACGGCCAGGGCGACCTGGACGGGCACGGCGGCGAGCAGCGGGCGGTGCTGGTGTACCAGAGCGAGTCCTACCGCTTCTGGGAGAGGGAACTGGGGCGCGACGACCTGCGGCCCGGCCACTTCGGGGAGAACTTCACCGTGGACGGCCTCGCCGATGACGAGGTCTGCATCGGCGACCGCTACCGGATCGGTGGCGCGCTCTTCGAGGTGACGCAGCCACGCGTGACCTGCTACCGGGTGGGGCTCCGTCTGGGAGAGCCGCAGATGGCGGCGTTGCTGGTGTCCCGCCGGCGGCCAGGCTTCTACTTCCGGGTCATCGAGGAGGGCGAGGTCGAGGCCGGGCAGGAGATCGTCAAAGTCTCCTCGGGTCCTGAGGGGATGACGGTCGCCGAGATCGACGGGGTCCTCTATCTGCCGGGACGTACGCGTGAGCAGGTCGAGCGGGCACTGCGGATCCCGGCGCTGAGCCCTGGATGGCAGGGCTCCATGCGCGCCCTTCTGGAGGCCGAGGGCGCGACGGCCGGGCCGGGCAACGCGGGGCTCACCGTGGCCGCGACCGCCCCGCCCCCCGCATGGCAGGGCTTCCGCCCCCTGACGATCACGCGCGTCCAACCGGAGAGCCGCAGCGTCTTCTCCCTGTCGCTGGCCGACGCCGACGGCGCGCCGCTGCCGGCGGCACTGCCGGGGCAGTTCCTCACCGTGAAGGTTCAACCGGACGGCGGCGTGCCGCCGTTGATCCGCAGCTACTCGCTGTCCGGTGAGCCCGGCGCGGGCACGTACCGGATCAGCGTGAAGCAGGAGCCCCATGGCGCGGCCAGCGGTCTCCTGCGCGCCCGCGCCCGCGTCGGCGACACCCTCGACGCCGCCGCCCCCCGGGGCACGTTCTACCTGGCCGACGGCGCCGGCCCGGTGGTGCTGCTGTCCGCGGGAGTCGGCGTGACGCCCGTGCTGGCCATGCTGCACGCCCTCGCGCGTGCGGGTTCCGCCCGGCAGGTGTGGTGGCTGCACGGGGCGCGCAACGGCACCGAACATCCCTTCGCGGCGGAATGCCGTCGCTTGCTCGACGGTCTGCCTCACGCGCGCATCCGCGTCTACTACAGCAGGCCGACGTCCGCGGATCGCGCGGGCACCGACTACACCGATGCCGGCAGGCTGTCGCCGGAGCGCATCTCCGGACTCGGTCTGCCTACCGACGCCGACGTCTACCTCTGCGGGCCCGTGGGTTTCATGGCGGGTGTCACCGACGCGCTGGTGGACGCCGGCCTGCGCCGCTCGCGGGTCCACACCGAGGTCTTCGGCGCCGGAGCCTCCCTCACTCCTGGCGTCACGTCCGCCGTTCCGGCTCGGGCCCCGCACCAGCCCGCCGGGGCCGCGGGTACGGGCCCGCCGGTCTCCTTCGCCCGCAGCGGTCTGACCGTCCCGTGGAACGACGACCACGGCTCCCTGCTCGAACTGGCCGAGGCGTGCGACGTCCCCGTGCGCTGGTCGTGCCGTACGGGCGTCTGCCACACCTGTGAGCTCGCCCTGATGTCGGGCGCGGTGGACTACTCGCCCGACCCGGTCGAGCCACCGGCCGAGGGCGACATCCTGATCTGCTGCGCCCGGCCGAGCGAGGCCGTCGTCCTGGATCTGTGAACCACTCGACGGTGCTCCTCCGCCGACCCGTGCGGCGGTGGGCGCTGATCACGCGAACCTGGATCTTGCGGATGGCGCCCCCTTTCCTCTATAAAGCGTAGTACTACAGCTTGTAGAGTTGATGGGGAGATCTCCGATGCGGGTGCTTGTGGTGGGGGCGGGGATCGGCGGGCTCGCGGCGGCGAGGGGACTGATCGCCGCGGGGCACGAGGTGGTGGTGCTGGAGCAGGCGCAGGAGCTGCGCCTCGGGGGTGGGGCCGTCACCCTGTGGTGCAACGGCACGGCGATCCTCGGGGACCTCGGCGTCGACCTGGAAGGGGCGGGGCAACGGCTGGCGACGTTACGCCTGCGCACCGCGAGCGGCCGCACGGTGCTGGATTTCGACCTGGAAGCGCTCGCGGAACGGTTCGGGACGGCGGCGCGGGTGGTCCCGCGCGGGTCGCTGATCACCCTGCTGGAGAGCGGGCTGCCGGAGGGGACCGTACGGCTGGGCGCGCGGGTCACGGACGTGCGGTCCGAGCGTGACGGCGTATGGGTGCGGACGCGGGCAGGTCAGGACTACAGCGGTGACTTCCTGGTCGGAGCCGACGGTGTGCACTCGCGGGTGCGTTCCCTCGTCCTGGGCGGCGGCCCGGCGGCCCTGACCGGTGTGGCGACCTGTCAGGCCCTGACGCCGGCTCCCTTCGATCCCGGGTCTGTCACCACGATGATGGTCGGCCGTCAGGGCGACTTCGGGTTCATGGGTGCGGGCGACGGACTGATGCAGTGGTTCTTCGACGTGCCGTGGTCGCCGGGCGCGCCGCCGGAGGACAAGCCGCTGGAGATGCTGCGCAGGCGGTTCGCGGGGTGGGGCGGGCCGGTCGCGCGGGTGCTGGCGTCGGTGGAGAACGGCGACGCCGAAGTGTTCCCTCACACCCGGCACAAGGTGCCGCTTCGTTGGGGTGAGGGGCGGTGCGTGCTGCTCGGGGACGCGGCGCACGGGATGCCGCCGGTCATGGCGCAGGGCACGAACCAGGCGCTCGAGGACGTGGCGACGCTGGTGGACTGTTTGGACACCGTCCCCGATCCGGCCGCGGTCGTGCGCGTGTACTCGTCCAGGCGGAGACGGCAGGCGGCTCTGGCCTCCACGCTCGCCTCGCACAGCCTCGCGGTGTCCGGCCCGCGGACGTTCATGCAGAGCGAGTACCTCATGCGCATGAACGGTTCCGTGCCGCCGCGTCTGGCCACGCGCGGACTCGGACGCCTGCTGCGCACGCTCAGCAGCCGGATCTGACCGGCGGGTCCTGAGCCGGCTCGACGCTCGGTGCAGACTGAGTTTCATTTGCCATCAAGTCATAAAAGAGGCTCTGGCTGCTTAGATCCTGAGGAGCAGATCGTCTAGCATATCGGAATGCCGACCGACGACCGGGCGCTCCCGCTCCGTGAACGCAAGAAGCTCCGCACCCGCAGGGCGCTGGCCGACGCCGCGTTGCGGCTGTTCGGGGAGAAGGGCTTCGACGGGGTGACCCTGGAGGAACTGGTCGAGGAGGTCGAGGTCTCCAAGAGCACGTTCTTCCGCGCCTACCCGTGCAAGGAGGCGGTGGCGATCGAGGCCGAGGCCGAGATCTGGTCGGCCTACGTGGCCGCGCTGGAGGGGCGGGAGCTGACCGGCGTCGTCCTGGGCGAGTTGCGTGACGCTCTCACCGCGACGGCCGCCGCCCTGGAGCCCGGGTGGGACGAGCGCTACGTCGCCACCCGCCGCCTCGTCATGACCGCCCCAGCCCTGCTGGCCTACGTCGAGCACTACCGCGGGGGGATCAGGCGGCAGGTGATCGACTGCCTGGCGGGCAAGCTCGGCCTGAACGCCGACGATCTCCGGCTTCACGTGCTGGCCGAGCTGACCACCACCGCGTGGAGCGTCTCGGGCCGCGACTGGGTCCGCCACGGCGGGGAGGGGGGCCGCCAGGCCCTCATCGACGGCCTCGCAGGGGCCTTCGGCGCCATCCCCGCCAGCCTCGACCTGTCCGCCTGACGGTTCCCGGCCTCGACCTGTCCGGCTGGCGGTTCCCGGTCGCCGGCCTCAGCCCGTCCGCTTGGCGCCTTCCTCCGGAGGTCCGCGGTCCCGGCCTTTTCGCCCGGTTCCGTGCGGGTCAGCCGACTTCGGCGTGCGGCTTCCAGGAAGTCGAGCACCGTGCGGGCCGGCGCCACCCGGTGATCCGACAGGGCGTGATCGGTGGGGAAGCGGCGGTGCTCGAGCCGCTTCACCGGATGCGCGAGAAAGGCGTCGACCACCGGCTCGTAGTGGAGGGCGCGCGGGGTCACGACGTCGCGACCGGTCCCGACCGGCAGGACGGGACGCTCGGCAAGCCGGGCTTCCGTGGTTGCGCGATCATGGACGCGGCGGCCCAGCACCACGTCGCCGCCGACGTTCGCGGCATCGCCGCCCGTCACCTGGAGCGCTACCTCGACCTGCTCGCCGCCCGCGCCGGCGACCCCGCCTTCGTCCGGTGCGGGCGGGGCCTGCTCGGGCTGTTCGCCCAGGCCAGGGCGCTGCTGTCGGAAGCCGTGCGGGCGGGCTGCCGGACGATTACGGCGGTGCCGTGACGGAAGCTACCCGTGGGGCCGATCATCGTGCCAGTATTTAGTTTAAGGTCCTAATTATCGGGATGGGGGCGCATGAGCCGGCCGCGACGGGAGACGGTCCGTGACGTCCGGCGAAACAACAGATCCGTCATTCTCAGCACCCTCTACTTCGCCCGCGAGGCCGGCAGGTTCGAGCTGGCCAGGCTGACCGGCCTGAGCCCCGCCACCGTGGGCACCGTCGTCGCCGGCCTGATGGCGGAGGGCGTCGTCATCGAGGCGGGCCTGAAGGACTCCGACGGAGGGCGCCCCCAGACCCTCCTGGCGATCAACGCCGCCCACGGTCACCTGGCGGGCGTCGACGTCGGCGAGACCTGCGTTCGCGTCGAGCTGTTCGACCTCGCGCTGCGCGGGCTCGCCAGGACCGAGGTGCCGTCGCGGCCGGGCGGCGACGATCCCGAGGAGGTCGCGCGGCACATCGCGCACGGACTCGACGGCCTGCTCGAGAAGACGGGGCTCACCGGGGACCGGCTCATGGGCGTCGGCGTGGGCGTGCCCGGCATGGTGAGCAGGCAGCCGGCAGGACTCGTGCACGCCCCCACCATCGGCTGGACGTCGGTGCCGCTGGGCGCCATGCTCGCGGGTCCCGGCATGCCGCCCTTCGTCGTCGACAACGGCGCCAAGATGCTGGGCCTGGCCGAGTCCTGGTTCGGCGCGGGCAGGGGAGCCGAGGACCTGATCATGGCGCTGGTCGGCACCGGCATCGGCGCGAGCATCATCTCCAACGGCGTCACCTACCGGGGCAGCATGGGCGGCGCGGGGGAGTGGGGCCACACCAAGGTCGTGCGCAACGGGCGGCCCTGCCGGTGCGGCGGGCGCGGCTGCCTGGAGGCGTACGCGGGGCCGCAGGCGATCCTGCGGGAGGCGGGCAGGCAGATGGACGGCGTGGGCGAGGAGGGCGCCTTCGCCGCCTTGCTGTCCGATCCGGCGGCGCGGCCCCTGCTGGAGGAGGCCGTACGCCATCTGGGCAGGGGCATCGGCAACCTGATCAACCTGTTCAACCCCGAGCGCGTGCTGCTGGGCGGCTGGGCGGGGGTGCTGCTCGGCACGGAGTTCCTGCCGCAGCTCAGGGCGGCCGCGGCGGAGATCGCGCTGCCGTACCACTTCGCGCACGCCTCGATCGAGCGGGGACAGCTCGGCCCCGAGGCGATCGCGCTCGGGGCCGCCGCCCTCATCCTGGACGACTTCCTCACCGGCGGCACGCGTTCCTGAACCGGCGGCGTCACGCATCTTGACTGAGCTCTGAGGCGCGATCAGCGCACGCTGGATAACCAATCAAGCGCTTGGTAAAGTCCTGTCATGCTGCTGGACGGCAAGATCGCGGTCATCACCGGAGCGGGGCCGGGGCTCGGCAGGACGCTGGCCGGCCTGATGGCCAAGGAGGGAGCGCGGGTCGTCACGGTGGCCAGGACACCGCGCGAGATCCCCGGGGCGGTCACCATGCCGGCCGACGTCACCGTCCCGGCCGACATGGAGACCGTGGCCGGGGCGGTGCTGGAGCGTTTCGGCCGGGTCGACGTGCTGGTGAATGCCGCCTTCCCGGGCACGCATCGCATGAACGTTCTCGAGATGTCGCCAGATGACCTCGAATCCTGGCGTGCAGCCGTAAACATCGGAACTTATGGCACCTTGGTGGCCTGCCGCTACGTCGCCCCCCACATGGTCGCCCAAGGCTCAGGCTCGATCGTCAACGTCACCTCCATGTCGTCCAGGAAGGGCTACGCCGGCCGATCCGACTTCGCCGTCGGCAAGGCCGGCGCGCACCTGCTCTCCCACTGCCTCGCCGACGAGCTCGGCCCCTCCGGCATACGGGTCAACTGCGTGGCGCCCGGCTGGATCGCCAGCGAGGTGCTCGACGAATGGATGCGCACCAGGGCGGCGGCCGAGGGCGTGCCGTTCGAGGAGATCCGCGACCGCGACGTGCGGGCCATGGCCCTGCGCCGCATCGCCACCGAGGAGGACGTCTCGCGCGCGATCATCTTCCTCGCCTCCGACCAGGCCAGGGCCATCACCGGCGCCACCATCGACGTGAACTCCGGCCAGCTGTTCACCTGACCGGCGACCTGGTTACCGTGGAGGGTGACGGCACCCCCGGCGTCGCCATGCACCTGCCGCCGGCCGGAGAGGAGCACGATCCCGGATGAGCCGCTATCGCACGTCCATCGGAAGCTCGGACGAGAACACGATCACACTGCTGGGCCACGACCTGCCCGGGGAGCTGATGGGCCGGGTCGGATTCGGCGAGCTGGTCTTCTGGCTGGTGGCCATGCGCCGGCCGACGCCCGGCGAGCTGCGGCTGTTCGAGGCGGTGCTGATGGCGCTCGCCGACCACGGCTTCACGCCCGCGGCCATCACGGCCAGGCTCACCCTGACCAGCGCCCCCGAGTCCTACCAGGGCGCGCTCTCGGCGGGGCTGCTCGGCGGCGGCTCGCGCTTCCACGGCGCGGCCGAAGACTGCGCGCGGTTCCTCTCCCACGCCCTCGCGGAGGGCCTGGACGCCCCTGAGGCCGTGGCCGCCCGCAGGCACATCCCCGGGCTCGGCCACCCGGTGCACACGAACGGCGACCCGCGCACGCCGGTGATCTACCAGATCGCCCGCGAAGAAGGCCTGTACGGCAAGCACATGCGCTTCCTCGAGGAGGTCGCCGCATGCCGTCCCGACGAGTCGATCAACGGCGCGGGAGCATGCGGCGCTGCCCTCGCCGACCTGCACTTCCCCGTCGAGGTCATGCGCGGCTTCGCCCTGCTCGCCTGTACGGCGGGCCTGCTCGGCCACCTGGCCGAGGAGCAG
This sequence comes from Nonomuraea sp. bgisy101, assembly GCF_057708945.1. Lineage (NCBI taxonomy): Bacteria > Bacillati > Actinomycetota > Actinomycetes > Streptosporangiales > Streptosporangiaceae > Nonomuraea > Nonomuraea sp. bgisy101. The sequence continues at coordinate 284,089 of NZ_JBYITD010000004.1, read as the reverse complement.
CGCCGCCCGATCGGCTCGGACATCTACCGCGACATCGAACAGTCCGCGGACCACCTGGATCCAGAAGAACAGGTTGAGGTACCGGTCGGCCACGGCGAAGGCGCCGAGCACGGTGCCGGCGTTGCTCCTGCCGAACGCGGTGGGCGCCATGCTCCCCGCGGCGAACTCGATGACCGCGGGTAGTGCGGGCCGTTCGTCTCAGCCGGGGTTCGGGCAGGGTGGCTGGAACGGGACGTCAGCCACATGCTTCCGCCATTCCGCCTCGGTGATCGCGTCCCCCGACTCCCGGCAGATCCTGGCCGCGATCCGCGCCGGATCCACCTCCCACAGCCGCACATCGCCTCCGGCGCTGACCAGCGTGCTCCCGTCCGCGCTGAAGGCCAGGTCCGTGTAGCTCTCCCCCGGGCTGTTGACGGCGATGTGGCCACGCGGGCGCACCGGGTCCGTGATGTCCCAGAGCCACAGCTGGCCCGCCCCGGTCCCCACCGCCAGGACTTTGTCGCGCGGGTCGAAGGCCACGGCGAAGATCCTGCCGTCGGGCCCGGTCAGCGGCGCGCCCACGAGAACGGGCCGGGCCGGGTCGGTCACCTGCCACAGCCTGATGGTTCCCGAGGCGTTGCCCGCCGCGAGCACCGTGCCGCCGTGGCTGAAGCTCACCGACCGGACGTCGTCTCCCATCCCCGTCATGAGCGTCGCGCCGCGCACCGGCCGGGCCGGGTCGCTCACGTCCCACAGGGCCACCACGCCACCCTGCGTCGCCGTGGCCAGCCTGCGCCCGTCCGGGCTGAACGCCACGGCGAAGACCTGCCCGGAGTCCGGGCTGAGCGTGCCGAGCGCCCGCAACGTGCGCGCGTCCCACAGGCGCACCGTGCCGTCGTCGCTGCCCGCCACCAGCAGCCTGCCGTCCGGGCTGAACGCGACACCCTGGATGAGCGCGGTGGGCCCGAGCAGGGAGGCGCGGCGAACCGGCCGCCGTGGATCGGTGATGTCCCACACGAGCACGGCGTTGCCGAGCCGGGTGCTGCCTGCCAGCGTGCGCCCGTCCGGGCTGGCGGCGACTGTACTGCCCATCCTGTCGTACGGCGGAGGCGCGGTCAGCGGCGGGCTCACCGGCACGGGCCGGCGTCCGGCAACGTCCCAGAGCCTGATGTCACCCGCAGCGGCGGCCAGCAGGGTGGAGCCCGCGCGGAAGGCCACGTTGTCGATCGGGTGCTCGATGGCTTCGATCACCGGACCCGGCAGGTCCCACACCCTGGTCACGCCGTCGGCCCCGTTGGTGATGACGAGGCGGTCGCCGTTCCTGAACTGCACGGCGGTCACCGGCTCGGGGTGCGGCAGGGCGCTGACGACCCGCCCGGTGGCCACGTCCCACACCCGGGCGGTGTTGTCCGCGCTCCCGACTCCGAGCAGCCGGCCGTCCGCGCTGAAGGAGACAACGTTGATCCACACGCTGACCTCGGCGACCAGCGGTTGCCCGAACGGCTGCGGCCGGTCGGCGCGGGTCGTGTCCCACAGCCGGACGGAACCGTCGTTGCTGCCGACGGCGACCAGTTTGTCGTGGTAGGCGATGGCGTTCACCCGGCTCGGCAGTGGCAGCGGCGGCCCGGCGCGCCTGACGGCAGTGGGGTCGCTGGTGTCCCACAGCTGTAGCGCGCCGGCCGTGCCGGTGCCGTTGCCCGCGGCCAGCACCCGCCCGTCGGGCCGGAACGCGAGAGCGCGGACCGCGCCTTCGGGGCCGGTGAGCGGGGGCGCGAGCGTGGATGTCCGCAGGTCCAGGAGCCGGATCGTGCCGTCGCGGCTGCCGATGGCCAGGGCCTGCCCGCCGGGGCTGAAGTCGAGCGCGTAGACGGTGTCGGCCGGGCCGCTCACCGGGCCGCCCAGCGGCCGCGGGTGCGCGGGGTCGGCGACGTTCCAGAGGCGGACGGTGCGGTCCTTGCCGCCGGTGGCCAGGACGCGGCCGTCCGGGCTGAACGCAACCGCGTAGATGGGGCCGGCGTGGCCGGTGAGCGGGGCGCCGACCCGTGTGGGGCGGCGTGGGTCGGTCAGGTCCCACAGCAGCACGGTGCTGTCGGTGACGGCCGCGCCCGCGGCGGCCAGCAGCCGTCCCGACGGGGAGACTGCCACCGCCTGGAGCGCCCGGCCCGGACGGACCACCCGGGTGACCGCGGGCGCGCCGGCGACCTCCACGAGTCCGGACCGCGCCTCGAGTGTCGGCGCGATGCGATGGGCGGCCACCGCCAGCTGGGCGGCGAGCACGGGATCGGTGCCCCGCAGCCGTGCCGCCGTCATCGTCATGGTCCTGGAGATCGCCACGTCCCGCGCCTGGTCGGCTTCGACACGTTTCCATTGGGAGTAGGCGGCCAGGCCGCCGGCGAGGACGGCAAGCACGGCCAGCGCCGCCAGCAACTGGTAGAGGTGGCGGTTCCTCCGGCGGTGCTGCTGGAAGCTCACGTCGAGAAACCGCTGCTCCAGCGGGTTCAGCTGGGCGCGGTGCGCCGGATCGCCGGCCCATTCCCGCGCCGCCTCCAACTGCCCGCCCCGGTAGAGCACGCCGGAGTCGCGTTCGCTGGACTCCCATAATCGGGCGGCCCTGGTGAGCTGCCGGAACACGCGCAGCCCAGCCCGGTCCGCGTCGATCCACGACCGCAGCCGCGGCCAGGCGGACAGCAGGGCCTCATGGCTGATCTGCACGGTGTCCGCGTCCACGGTCAGCAGCCGGCGCTCCACGGAGTGGTCGAGCACCGGCTCGACCTCGTCGGCCAGCTCGTCCCGCCTCACTTTGCGCCGGGTGTCGGCGGTGTCGGTGCCGAGGTGGGTCAGCCGCAGGAACAGCTGCCTGGCCAGCTCCTGCTGGTCGGCCGTGAGCCCGGCGTAGACGGACTCGGCGGTGGTGGCCACCGCTGCCTGCAGACCGCCGCTGGCCCGGTAGTGTTCCACGGTCATCCTGCGGCCACGGCAGTTCTCCCAGGTGGCCAGGAGCGTGTGGGACAGCAGCGGGAGCGCGCCCGCCTCGTGCGGGGTGATCTCACGCAGGAGCAGCTCGACCAGGCCGGTGTCGATGTCGACGCGGGCGCGGCGGGCCGGCCCCTCGATGGCCTGCCGCAGCTGGCTTTCCGTCATCGGGCCGACCACGAGCTGGCGGGACTGCAAGGCGCTCGCCAACGCCGGGTAGCGCAACGCGTGCGGGTAGAAATCCGCCCGCATGCCGACCACGACCGGAGTCGTGCCCGCCAGGTCCGCCAGCTCGCCGACGAACCGCAGCCGGTCGCCGTCCGGCACGTCGGCGGTGAAGATCTCCTCGAACTGGTCGACGATCACCACCCCGTCCGCCGGCTCAGGGAACGGGCGTTCTCCGGGGGTCAGCAGCACCCAGGACGGCAACGCGGGAATCAGCCCGGCGCGTAACAGCGACGACTTGCCCGACCCCGACGGCCCCACCACCATGGTCAGCCCCGGCGACATCTGGTCGACCAGCCGCCGGGTCAGCTCCTGCCGCCCGAAGAACCAGTCGGCGTCCTCCGGTCGGAAACACTCCAGCCCTCGATAGGGCGGCACCTGGTCGTTCGGCCGTGGGCCTGGGGCTCGCCGTATCCGCAGCAGCGCCAGCACCCACCGCTCGCGCGCTTCCGGTTCCGTGACGCCGCACGTGATGAGGACCTTCTCGTACTGATCGGTTTGCGAGGCGAGCGGCACGTTCGCCCCGCGGAACCATCCGCCGAGCGTGCCGTACGGCATGTCGACGGCCTTGCCCAGCTCCCTGATCGTCTTCCGGGCCGTGTTGCGCAGCAGCGTCAGCTCGCGGGCCAGATCCTCACGAGTGGCGACCCGGTCAGGGTCGGGCCGGGCGACGTCCTGATCTGAACCATCGGTCATGCCACCCTCCGTGGAGCCGGCGCAACATCGCCCCAAGTGTGACGGACTCACGAATCCTGTGCGAGCTTGTGCGGAGATTCCCCGGCTCGTGGTCGCACCCCCCGCAAGCCGCTTTCACTGGCCTTGTCCAGCAGCCACAGCCTGCTCACGAAGCAGGCCGACAGCACGGGGAGAGAAATGCACAACCGCATCAAGCGAGCCCTGGTCGTGCTCGCGACGTCGCTCTTAGCCGCCACGGCGCTGTTCGCCGCCGGCCCGGCGCCGGCCAGTGCCGAACCCTGGGGGTGGCGCTGGTGCGCCCCCAGCTACGTCGTCCTCGACTGCGTCGTCAACCAGGCCGGATCGCAGTCCGGCAGCATCGAGCCGCACAACCCAGAGGGCTGGCTCCACGTGAAGTACAACTCGGCGACCGCGGCGGCGTGCTACCTGCACTTCTGGTACACCGACCGGACCACCGGGTCGGAGCGCTACTTCGGCGGCCGGTGGGCGTTCCCGTACCGGAGATCCACCGACATTACCGGGCTCAACCCGTCGCGCTTCTATGACGTCCGCGTGTCGGCCGTCAACTGCGCCGCCTACGTGCGGGTCCAGAACTACACGTAAGAATCGCGAGGGACAGCCCGGGGCGGGCGGACCTGCCCCGGGCTCACTCACGCCTCCCTGCGGTCGGGTACGGCGGTCGGCTCTCTCTCGCGGGCTGCCGCCGTGACCGGTGTCAGCCGAGCAGGTGCAGCACTCGTTCGGCCTGGCGTTCCAAGGTGCCTACGGGGTTGTGGGGTGTGGCGGGCCCGTCGGGGCCGAGCATGAGGAACCACCCCAGCGAACATCAACGTGACGGGCGGCCCGTCCAACTCGGGCACCGACGTCGCCAACCTCGTCGGCTACCCGTGAACCGGACGCCGTCCCCGGCCTCACCGCGGGGGCGGCGGACCCGCGGGCGGCGTCGGGCACTATGGAAAAGTGACGCAGGTGGTGCAGAACGGGCCGGACACCCGGTCCTTCGACAGGCTGGTCGACCTCATGGGCGACGGTGGAGTCGTGGTCCTGAGCGGAGCGGGACTGTCCACGGAGTCGGGGATCCCCGACTACCGCGGCGAGACCGGGCGCATGCGCAGGGCCGAGCCGATGACCTACCAGACCTTCGTCGGCAGCGCCGCGGCCCGCCGCCGTTACTGGGCCCGCAGCCACGTCGGCTGGCGGCACATCGCCCACGCCATTTCCAACGCGGGCCACCACGCCGTCGCCGCGCTGCAGGCGCGGGGCCTGGTCACCGGGATCATCACGCAGAACGTCGACGGCCTGCACCAGGCCGCCGGCGCCGAGGACGTGGTCGAGCTGCACGGCAGCCTCCACCGCGTGCGGTGCCTGTCCTGCGGCGAGCGAACCCCGCGCGAGCGGCTCGACCAGCGGCTGAGCGCCGCCAACCCGGGCTGGGAGGGCGCGGCGGGCCCGATCAACCCCGACGGCGACGCGGCGCTCTCCGACGACCGCGTCGAGGCCTTCACGATCGTCGACTGCGTCTCCTGCGGCGGGGTGCTGAAGCCCGACGTGGTGTTCTTCGGCGAGAACGTGCCCCGTCCCCGCGTCGCGGACTGTTTCGCGCTGACCGAGGGCGCCGACCTGCTGCTGGTGCTCGGCTCCTCGCTGACCGTGATGTCCGGCTACCGGTTCGTCCGGCGGGCCGTCGAGTACGACATCCCCGTCGCGATCGTCAACCAGGGGCCGACCCGGGGTGACGACGACGCCCACGTGGCACTCGACGCCCCGCTCGGGCCGACGCTCACCGCTCTGCTGGAGGAGCTCCGCCGATAGCCCCAGATCAGGAAAAATCCGGGAAGACGATCTACGGCATGCCGCTCTGCCATACGATCCTCTGAAACCGAGGAAGGGCAAGGGTGTGGAGCGCGACGAACAGGTGCCGTCGGTCATCGACCCGAACACGCCGAGCGTGGCGCGCATGTACGACTACTACCTCGGCGGCAAGGACAACTTCCCCTCCGACAGGGAAGCCGCCGAGAAGATCATCCAGCTCGTCCCCAACATCACGCAGATCGCGCGCGACAACCGCGACTTCCTGATCAGGGTCGTGCGCGTGCTGGCCGAGGCAGGCGTGCGCCAGTTCATCGACATCGGCACCGGGCTGCCCACCAGGCAGAACGTCCACGAGGTCGCCCTGGAGGCCGCTCCCGACTCCAGGATCGTCTACGTCGACAACGACCCGATCGTGCTCGTGCACGCCAGGGCGCTGCTCGCCGAGACACCCCAGACGATCGTCGTACGCGCGGACCTGCGCGACACCGCGTCGATCCTCGACGACCCCGAGGTCCGTGCCCACATCGACTTCACGCAGCCGGTGGCCGTACTGCTGTTCGCGATCCTCCACTTCGTCCCCGACCACAGGCAGTCGGCCGAGATCGTCAAGGGGCTGTGCGCCCCGCTGGTCAGCGGCAGTCACCTGGCCCTCTCGCACAGCTACGCGGGCGACCTGACGAGCGAGGCGATCAGGACCGGCAGGTCGGTCTACCGGGCGGCGACCGCAGGTTCGATCACACCGCGCACGACCGAGCAGATCAGCGTCTACTTCGACGGCCTCGAACAGCTCGAACCTGGCGTGGTGCCGATCGACGCGTGGCGTCCCGAATGGCCCGATGTCCAGCCCGACTTCGACAGGCCAGGCCTGCTCGGCGGCGTCGCCAGGATCCCGTAGAGCCGTCAGGGACGGCCGAAGCGCGCGGCCAGCCGCCCGCCGAGCGCGGCCGGAAGGGCGGGGATCGCCTCCCTGATCCGCTCGGCGTCCGGGGGACCGAACCGGTCGGCGTGCTTGAGGGCGAGCTGGGCGGCGCGGCCCTGCACCTCGTAGGAGGCGTGGTGGAAGGCTGAGACCAGCGCGGGGACGATCTCGCCGGGGTGGATCGCGGCCTGCCGCACGCTCTGGTCCAGCCAGGTCAGGCCGGTGCGCGCGAGCGTGACCTCGGACCTGAACACCAGCGCCTCGACGGCCTCCACCACGTCGCGGGGCTCGTGCGCCTCCAGCCGCCGCAGATGCCGCAGCGCCAGCTCGGCGACAGGACCAGGCGCGGCCGGCAACAGGCGCAGATAGTCGCGGCCGCGCCTGGCGACCTCCGCCTCGGAAGGCGCGATCAGCTCGTGCAGGCGGACGAAGAAGCGCAGGTCCTGCGCGCTGCCGCCGCGCAGGAAGCGCCGCACGCACCCGTCGAGCAGCAGCTCCCTGTCGCCCAGCCGGCGCAGCCTGCGCAGCCACGGTGAGAGCGGCTCGATGCGCTCGTGGCGCAGGACGCGGCCGACACCCTCGGCCTCGAACAGCCTCGGCACGAGCACGGGCAGCAGCGGATCGGGACGTGGCCGCGCCCCCTCCGACACCCACGCCACGACCAGCGGATCGTGCTCGGGCGGCGGGGCACCCGTGCTGCGCAGCAGCGCCAGCGCGAGCGGGACGCCCCCGTCGCGGGGGCCCTTCACCTTTCTGGCCAGCCGTACGGCCAGCTCGGCCTGCCACGCGGCGGGCCTGGCGCTGATCAGGCGGAGGAGGGGAGCGGGATCCCCGAAGCCGCCGCGGCCCGAGAACGGCCGCGGGCGGGACAGGTCACGCCTGGTCACCCAGGACGCCACGGCCGAGACGGCACTGATCGTGCCCGCGCCCGCCAGCCGTACCAGGTCGGGCCACCTCTCCCACGGCTGGTCGGACCCGTCCCACTCGTCCCAGTCGTCCGTGGCCCATAGGGCGCTCTCCCTGGCCTCGGAGCGCGCCCGCATGACCGTGATGTGGCCGCGCAGCCGCCCGGCGACCAGCTTGCGCTCCTCGCCGTCGAGCGTGAGCAGCCGTCGCACGAGCGGGTCGGCTTCACCTGCGTCGATGAGGTCGCGGATCTCCTCCCACGCCGCCGCGGGGGTTGCTGTGTCCTGCGTCATGGCTGGGAACCATAGAGATCACCTCCGACAGAAAATCCTCGGCTGCCGTCCGCCCGGCACCATCCGTTCGCCGGCCGCGCCGCGGGCCACACGGCCGCCGTACCGGCGACCGGGGCCCGCATCGCGGGCACGACCGAGAAGATCTCGTCAGGGGGCGGCGACGCGGAGCGGCACGCCCGCCGCGCGCAGCGGCGCGAGGTCGGAATCGGGAGTGTCGGCGTCCACGATGACCAGGTCGAACGAGGTGAGCGGCGCGAGCTGGTGCAGACCTCGCTTGCTGAACTTGCTGTGGTCGATGAGCAGCACCCGCCGTCCTGCCGACTCCATGAGCGCCCGCTTGACCGCCACCGTCTCCTGCGACTGGTGGTAGCAGTGCCCGTTGGTCACCGCCGTCGTCGACATGAACAGCACGTCGGCGTGCAACGACCTGATCGCCTCGGTCGTGCGCATCCCGAGGAAGGCGTCGTAGGCGGGGTAGTAGGCGCCGCCGAGCCCGATGAGGTCGACGGCCGCCTCGCCCGCCAGCAGGTTGACCACGGCGAGGAAGTTGGAGATCACGGTCACCGGCCCCTTGGCGGGCAGCAGCCCGGCCACCGCGAGCCCTGTCGTGCTCTCGTCGATCATGACGGACGACCCTGGCTCGACCAGCTTCACCGCCTCCTCCGCGAGCCTGCGCTTGGCCTCGGCCATCGCCTGCATGCGGTGGCGCACGTCGCCGTGGTAGAGCGCCGACGGCTGCGCCGTCGCGCCGCCGCGGACCTTGCGCAACCAGCCCTCGCTCTGCAGCACGTCGAGGTCGCGGTGGATGGTCATGAGGCTGACGCCGTGGGCTTCGGCGAGCTGCTCCATGCGGACGAAGCCCTCGCTGGCCACGAACTGGCGGATCTGGTCGCGGCGTTCCCTGGGATTCGGGGCCGGATCGCCGTCTGCCACGTTGTGTCGCCTCCCGATCAGTGTGAAGTCGGTGCTAAAGATAACACTCCTTCATGGGGTGGTTTGTCGAGAGAGTCGCGGAAATTCTCACACTCTATGCTGTTGGAGTTATCAGACTCTTGACATGTTTGGGCGCCTGGGTGTTTCGTTCCTCACATCGACGACCTCTCGTCGATGAGCCAAGGAGCAGTCATGAAGAGGTTTCCCCTCGCGGTGGTGGTCGCGCTGGCGGCGGCCACCGCCTGTTCGTCCACCGCCACGTCGGCAGGCCAGGGCGAGAGCGCCTCAGCCCAGGGCGCGAAGATCGCCTTCCTCATGCCCGACATCGCCTCGACCCGCTACGAGCTCTACGACGCGCCGCTGTTCAAGGCGAAGATGAAGGAGCTCTGCCCCACCTGCGAGGTGCTGTACCAGAACGCGGGCGCCGACGCGGCCAAGCAGCAGCAGCAGGCCAACTCCGCGCTGGCCCAGGGCGTCAAGGCGATCGTGATCGACCCCGTCGACTCGGCGGCCGCCGCCACGATCGTGCAGTCCGCGCAGGCGCAGAAGGTGCCCGTCATCGCCTACGACAGGCCGATCCCCGCGGCCAAGGCGGACTACTACGTCTCCTTCGACAACGAGAAGATCGGCTCGCTCATCGCCAAGTCCCTGGTGGACGAGGTGAACAACAAGGGCGCCAAGGGCGGCCTGCTCGTGGTGAACGGCTCACCCACCGACGCCGCCGCCGGCCTGATCAAGAAGGGCATCCACACCTCGGTCGACGCCAGCGGCCTCAAGCTCCTGGCCGAGTACGACACACCCGGCTGGCAGCCGAACAAGGCCCAGGAGTGGGTCAGCGGCCAGATCGCCCAGTTCCCCGGCCAGATCGCCGGCGTGGTCGCCGCCAACGACGGCACAGGCGGCGGCGCGATCGCCGCGTTCAAGGCAGCCGACACCCCCGTCCCGCCGGTCAGCGGCAACGACGCCGAGCTCGCCGCGGTGCAGCGGATCATCAGCGGCGACCAGTACAACACGATCTCCAAGCCGATCAAGATCGTCGCAGAGGCCGCCGCCGTGATCGCGAACGACTTCGCCCAGGGCAAGAAGCCCGCCGCGAAGACCACGCTGTTCGACACCCCGTCGGAGCTGTTCACCCCCACGGTCGTCACGAAGGAGAACGTGCAGAAGGAACTGCTCGGCCCCGACGGCGCGCTCAAGGTCGCCGACGTCTGCACCGACGCCTACAAGGCCGCCTGCGACAAGCTCGGGATCAAGTAGATGAGCATCCTGTCGCTGCGCGGGATCACCAAGACGTTCGGCGCCGTCGCCGCGCTCACCGGGATCGAGCTGGACATCGACTCGGGTGAGGTCGTCGCGATCGTCGGCGACAACGGCGCGGGCAAGTCCACCCTGGTCAAGATCCTCTCAGGCGTCCACGCCGCCGACTCGGGCACGATCTCGTTCGAGTCGGCCGCGGTGGACATCTCCAGCCCCGCCGACGCCCACAGGCTCGGCATCGCGACGGTCTTCCAGGACCTGGCGCTGTGCGAGAACCTGAACGTGATCGAGAACCTCTTCCTCGGCCAGGAAATGCGGGCGCTGCGCCTCGACGACGTGGCCATGGAGGTGCGCTCGTGGGAGCTGCTCCGCCAGCTCTCCGCGAAGATCCCCTCGGTGCGCACCCCCGTCGCCTCGCTGTCCGGCGGCCAGCGGCAGACCGTCGCGATCGCCAGGTCGCTGCTGGCCGACCCCAAGGTGGTCATCCTGGACGAGCCGACCGCCGCGCTGGGCGTCGCGCAGACCGCCGAGGTGCTGAACCTGATCGAACGGCTGCGCGACCGCGGGCTCGGCGTGATCATGATCAGCCACAACATGGCCGACGTGAAGGCCGTCGCCGACAAGGTGGCGGTACTGCGGCTCGGCCGTAACAACGGGACCTTCGCCGTCGGCGAGGTGTCCCAGGAGGACATCGTCGCGGCGATCACCGGAGCCACCGACAACGTGGTGACGCGCCGTGCGCAATCGCAGGAGAGGCTTCGCCCGTGACCGAGCTTGTCGAGGTCATCAACAGACACAGCACCTTGGTCATGAGGCCGACGAAGGAGGACTCGTGACCGAGCTTGTCGAGGTCATCAATGGACACAGCACCTTGGTCATGAGGCCGACGAAGGAGGACTCATGACCGACAGGAGTGAGGTCATCAAGCAGACCGACCTCGAGACGCCCACCGACCTGCGGGACGAACGCCTGATCGGCAGACAGGGCCTGCGCGGCGTGGCCGAGGGCCTGCTCGACCGGATCCGCGGCGGCGACCTGGGCGTGCTGCCCGTCGTCATCGGCCTGATCGTCATCTGGTCGGTCTTCCAGGCGCTCAACCCGATCTTCCTGTCCAGCGTCAACCTGGTGAACCTCACGCTGGAGTGCGCGCCCGTCGGCATCATCGCGCTCGGCGTGGTCGTCGTGCTGCTGGTCGGCCAGATCGATCTGTCGGTCGGCTCGGTCAGCGGCCTGACCTCCGCCGTGATGGCGGTGCTGTTCGTGGACCGAGGCCTGCCCGCGTGGCTGGCCATCCTGAGCGCGATCGTGCTCGGCTGCGCGATCGGCTGGATCTACGGGCAGGTGTTCAACAGGTTCGGCGTGCCGAGCTTCGTCATCACCATGGCCGGCCTGCTCGGCCTGCTCGGCGTGCAGCTGTGGGTGCTCGGCGCGAAGGGCTCGATCAACCTGCCGTTCGACTCGGGCCTGGTCTCCTTCGCACAGCTCGCCTTCGTGCCCGCGTGGCTGTCCTACGTGTTCGTCGCCGTGGCCGCCGCCGGGCTGTTCGCCAGCGGCTACGCCCATGCCAGGCGGCGCAGGCAGGCATCGCTGTCGGCCACCTCGACCCGGCTCCTGATCGCGCGCAGCGCGCTGGTGCTCGTGGGGCTCGGCGTCGTGGTGTGGTATCTCAACCAGACCAGGGGCGTCGGCTGGATGTTCGTCCTGTTCCTCGCGCTGGTGCTGGTGGCCCACTACGTGCTCGCCCGCACCAGGTTCGGCAAGTCGATCTACGCGGTCGGCGGCAACGCCGAGGCGGCCCGACGCGCGGGCATCAACGTGAAGGCCGTCTACACCTCGGCCTTCGTCCTGTGCACGACGCTCGCCGCCGTCGGCGGTGTGCTGGCCGCCGCCAGGCTGGCGGCCGTCAACCAGAGCAGCGGCGGCGGCGACGTGAACCTCAACGCCATCGCGGCCGCGGTCATCGGCGGCACGAGCCTGTTCGGCGGCAGGGGTACGGCGTTCGCCGCCCTCCTGGGCATCGTGGTCATCCAGTCCATCTCCAGCGGGCTCACGCTGCTCAACCTCGACTCCTCCTTCCGCTTCATGGTCACCGGCGCGGTCCTCCTGTTGGCCGTGGCCGTGGACTCGGTGGCGCGCAGGTCGCGGGCCTCCCACGGAAGGGCATAGGGGCACATGGCAGTCGTCTGCGTCGACGCGGGCACCACGATGATCAAAGCGGTCGGGTACGACGAGGCGGGCGCGGAGACGGTGGTGGCACGCAGGGCCACCACCGTGGCCCGGCCCCGCCCCGGCTGGGCCGAACAGGACATGACCTCGGTGTGGGAGGCGGTCGCCGCGTGCGTGCGCGAGGTCGTGGCCGAGATGGACGCCCCCGTCGACTACGTGGCCGTCACCGCCCAAGGGGACGGCTGCTGGCTGGTCGACGAGGCGGGCGAGCCCACGGGCCCCGCCATCCTCTGGAACGACGGGCGCGCCGCCGCCTTCGTGGCCGAGTGGACCGCGGGCGGTGTGCTGGAGGAGGCCTTCCGCCTGAACGGCTCCCTTGCCTTCGCGGGGCTGCCCAACGCCATCCTCGCGTGGCTGCGCGCCCACGACCCCGGCCGGGTGGAACGCTCCGCCGCCGCGCTCACCTGCGGCGGCTGGGTCTTCGCCAAGCTCACCGGCCGGATCGCCGCCGACAGCTCCGACGCCTCCACCCCGTTCGCCGACCTGGCCACCGGGCGCTACTCGGCCGAACTACTGGCCCTCTACGACCTGGAGTGGGCCGCGCGCCTGCTGCCCGCTCTGCTGGACGACGACGGCCGTGCCGCCCCGCTGACCGCGGACGGGCTCGGCCTGCCCCTCGGCACCCCCGTCGTCATGTCCTCCTACGACATCGCCTCGACCGCGGTCGGCGTGGGCGCGGTCAGCCCTGGCCAGGCCTGCACGATCCTCGGCACGACTCTGTGCACGGAGATCGTCACCGACTCCGTCTCGCTGGGCGAGCGGGCGTCGGGGCTGACCGTGGCCCTCGGGCTCCCCGGCCTGCGGTTGCGGGCCTTCCCCACGCTCGCCGGCGGCGAGGTGATCGGGTGGGCGTGCGAGATGCTCGGCCTGCGCGGACCCGACGAGCTGGGCGAGCTGGCCACCAGGGCGCCGGAGGGCGCAGGAGGGCTGGTGTTCCTTCCCTACCTTTCTCCCGCAGGCGAGCGCGCGCCGTTCCTCGCCCCCTCCGCGCGGGGCGCCTTCGCCGGCCTGTCCTTCGAGCACCGCCGCGAGCACCTGGCCCGCGCGGTGCTCGAAGGACTCACCATGGTCATCAGGGACTGCCTCACCGCCTCCCTCGTCAGGCCGACCGAGCTGAGGGTCTGCGGCGGCGGCGCGGCAAGCGAGGTGTGGTCGCAGCTCATCGCCGACGTCGTCGGACTGCCGGTGCTGCGCTCGGCCGACGCCGAGGCGGGCGCCAGGGGCGCCTACGTCCTGGGCGGGCTGGCCACGGGCACGCTGACCGGGATCCCCCCGGCCCGTGTACGGCCGGCGCTCGAGCCCGCGGAGGGGCCGTACGACGAGCTCTTCGACCGGTTCCTCGAGGTCAGGCAGAGCGTGGCGGCCACCTGGGGGAAGAAGTGAACGAGGTGTGGGTCGGCCTGGACCTCGGCACGCAGAGCGTCAGGGCGCTCGCCGTCACCGGTTCGGGCGAGGTCGTGGGCATGGGCATGCGCAGGCTGACCAGCAGCCGCGAAGGAGTGCGGCACGAGCAGGACCCCGAGCAGTGGTGGAGCGCCGCCACGGCGGCGTGCGCCGAAGCGCTGAGCGAGGTGCCCGACGGTGCCGTGCGCGGCGTGGCGGTGGACGCCACCTCCGGCACCGTCCTGCTCGCCGACGCCGGAGGCCGCCCGCTCACCCGCGGCCTGATGTACGACGACACCCGCGCCGCGGACGAGGTCGAACGGATCAACGACGCCGGGGCGGCGGTCTGGGCCAGGCTCGGCTACCAGCGCATGCAGGCCGCGTGGGCGCTGCCGAAACTGCTGTGGCTGCTCAAGGAGTTCGGCGTCCGCGACCCGGACGGAAGGCGCGACGGACAGCGGTGGCACGCCGTTCCGCGAGCACACGGCGTTCGCCTCCTGCACCAGAGCGACTTCGTCAACACCCGGCTGACGGGACACGCGGTGCCGACGGATCTGAGCAGCGCGCTCAAGACCGGCGCCCACCTCATCGACGAGACCTGGCCCGCCGGTGTGTTCGACGCGCTCGGCGTTCCCTCCGAGGTGCTGCCGCCGCTGGTGCGGTCGGGAACGGTGATCGGCCAGGTCTGCGCCGCCGCGGCGCGGGTCAGCGGCCTGCCCGAGGGCACGCCGGTGATCGCGGGCGCCACCGACGGCTGCGCCGCCCAGCTCGGCGCCGGCGCGCTGACGCCGGGCAGCTGGAACTCGGTCCTCGGCACCACCCTGGTGATCAAGGGAGTGACCCGCGACCTGGTCATGGACCCGCTCGGCGCCGTCTACTCCCACAAGGCGCCGGACGGCGACTGGCTGCCGGGCGGCGCGTCCAGCACGGGCTCGGGCGTGATCGCCCGCGACTTCCCCGGCCGCGACCTCGACGACCTGACCACCCGAGCCGCAGCGCACGAGCCGGCGGGCCCCGTCGCCTACCCGCTCGTCTCCCCGGGCGAACGCTTCCCCTTCGTCGCACCGCAGGCCAGGGGCTTCCTGCTCGGCGAGGTCGCCGGCGAGGCCGAGCACTTCGCCGCCCTCCTGCAGGGTGTCGCGTTCGTCGAACGGCTCTGCTTCGACTACCTCGACCTGCTGGGAGCGCCCGTCGACGGGCCGCTCATCTTGACCGGCGGCGCGACGAGGAGCGCCTACTGGTGCGAGCTGCGCGCCGGCGTGCTCGGCCGCCAGGTGACGCTCCCGGAGAACGCCGAGCCCGCCCTCGGCATGGCTGTCCTGGCCGCCTCGCAGGGGCGCCCGATCGCCGACGTCGCCGCGGAGATGGTACGCGTGCGCGACAGGATCGACCCGAGACCCGGCTCCTCAGGACGATTCGACGACGCCTACCTGCGCCTGATCGACGAGCTGGCCCGCCGCCGTTGGCTGCCCACGGCGGTCGCCGCCCACGCACACGAAAGGACAAACCGATGACCCGCCTGGTCCTGGTCCGTCATGGAGAGTCGGTGTGGCACGCCGAGAACCGCTACGCGGGGATCAGCGACATCGCGCTGACCCCCTTGGGCGTACGGCAGGCCGACTGGCTGGCAGGATGGGCGGGAGAGGCGGGACTGTCGAGCGTGTGGGCCTCCACCCTGTCCAGGTCCATGCGCACCGCCGAGCCGTGCGCGCAGGCGGTCGGCGCGCCGTTGCGCACCGACGAGCGGCTGCGCGAGCTGGCCTTCGGTGAGGCGGAGGGCCTCACCGCCGCCGAGATGAACCAGCGCTTCCCTCGGGCACGCGAGGACTTCCGCGCCGACCCCGTCGCCCATCACCTGCCTGGAGGAGAGGACCCGGTCAAGGCGGCCGCGCGTTTCACCGAGTGCCTGCGCGACATCGCCGCCGAGCATCCCGGCGAGCGGGTCCTGGTCGTCGCGCACACGACGGTCATCAGGCTCGCGCTGTGCCGGCTCATCGGGGTGCCGCTGCGGGAGTACCGGCGGCTGTTCCCCTTCCTGCGCAACTGCGCGCTCACCGAGATCAGCCTGCACGAGGACCGCACCGCCGTCCTCGAGTTCAACTCGCCCCTTCCCGGAGCCCCGTCATGACCGTCCGCATCCTCGCCGCAGGCGACCACTTCGTCCTGAACCGGCTGTTCGTCGACGCCCTGCGAGAGCTCGACGTCGCGGGGGATCGCGCGGACGCGCGCCTTCCCGAGCTGGACATCGCCGAGCTGACCCTGCCGTGGCCGGTCGAGCCGTTCGGCCCCGTCGCCGAGGTGCGCGAGGCGTCGGGCAGCGAGGACGAGCTGATCGGGGCGCTGCGCGGGGTCGAGATCTGTGTCACCCAGATGGCCCCGCTGACCGAGCGGGTGCTCGCCGCCTGCCCCGACCTGCGCCTGTTCTGCGTGAGCAGAGGCGGCCCCGTCAACGCCAACCTGGAGGCCGCCACCGCGCACGGCGTGGCCGTCACGTTCGCGCCGGGACGCAACGCCACCGCCACGGCCGAGCACACGCTCGGCATGATCCTCGCCACGGTCCGCCGTATCCCCTCCACCCACGGCGAGCTCATGTCCGGCGTGTGGCGCGGCGACTACTACACCTACGACAGCGTCGGCCCCGAACTGGACGGCGGCACCGTCGGCCTGGTCGGTTACGGCGCGATCGGCGGCAAGGTGGCCAGGATGCTGGCCGGGTTCGGGGCACGGGTCCTGGTGTTCGACCCCTACGCGGCCGACGACGGGTACGCCGAGCGGGTCTCCTCCCTGGACGAGCTGCTGTCGCGCTCGACGGTGGTCTCGCTGCACGCCCGTGCCACCCCCGAGACCAGCGGCATGATCGGCGCCGCGCAGCTCGCCGCCATGCCCGAGGGCTCGGTGCTGGTCAACTGCGCGCGCGGCGGCCTGGTCGACTACGAGGCGGTGTGCGACGCACTGGAGTCAGGGCACCTGTTCGGTGCGGCGTTCGACGTCTTCCCCGAGGAGCCGCTGCCGAAGGACTCGCGGCTGCTCACCGCGCCGAACGTGGTGATGACCCCGCACCTGGCCGGGGCGAGCAAGGAGACAGCACAGAAGGCCGCCCGCATCGTGGCCGCCGACGTGGGCCGCCACCTGCGCGGAGAGTCGCTCGCCCACTGTGCGAACCCGGAGGTATTCCGGCTCCGTTAACGACGGAATTCGTACCAGACATTTACTCTAGGCACGCACTGACTTGTCATGTTAGATGGAAGAGCCACCGCGGTAAACGATCACGCACCGGGAGAGAGGACCGGGCAGGATGGCGCTGGTTCTTGACGGTGTTGGCGTGCGACGACGTGACGAGATCTGGCTCGACGGCATTGACCTGGAATTATCCAGCGGCATGACGGTCCTCATCGGACCATTGGGCGCGGGCAAGACGACGCTGATGCGCGTCATGGCCGGTCTGCAACCCCCCACCACGGGTCGGGTCATTGTCAATGGAAAAGACGTGGCCGCCATTTCGGTGCGAAAGCGCTCGGTGGCCTTCGTCTACCAGCAATTCATTAACTATCCGTCGCTGACGGTCCACGAGAACATCGCCTCTCCGCTCCGGCTCGATCCCGCCTTTCCGAAGGAGAACGTCGAGCGCAGGGTGCGCGAGGTGGCCGAGCTCATGGGCATCGGTGGCCTGCTCGGCCGCAGGCCCGCGGAGCTGTCGGGCGGCCAGCAGCAGCGCACCGCCATCGCCAGGGCGCTGGCCAGGCCGGTCGACGTGCTCCTGCTGGACGAGCCGCTGGCCAACCTCGACTACAAGCTCAGGGAGCAGCTCAGGGGCGACCTCAGGAGCATGTTCGCGGGGTCGCCGAGCGTGGTCGTCTACTCCACCGCCGATCCCGCCGAGGCGCTCGGCTTCGCCGCGCCGACCGTGGTCCTCGGCAGGGGAAAGGTCCTGCACACCGGCGACGTGGCCGACATGTACGACAGGCCGCCGACGCTGGCCGTCGCCGCCACGCTCAGCGACCCGCCGCTGAACCTCCTGCCAGGGCTCGTGCGCGACGGCTGGATCGAGTGCATGGGCGCCTCCCTCCCCGCCCCCCGAGCGCACGCCCCCGGCCAGCGCGTCGTGCTCGGCGTGCGCCCGCACCAGGTGAGCATCGAGAGCGCGGGGCCTGACGCGCTCGCCTTCCCCGCGGAGATCAGGTTGGCCGAGGTGACGGGCAGCGCCACGTTCCTGCACCTGCTGCTGCCGGGGGAGCGGCATCTCGTCGCCCAGTTGAAGGGCACACGCGTGTTCACCCCCGGCGAGCGGGCGACCGCCTACGTCGACCCGTCCCACGTCCTGGTCTTCGACGAGGCGGACGGCGGTCTGCTGGCGGGCTCGGCGACGGAGGTCGATCTGCATGGCTGACATCCGCCTCGAAGGTGTCGGGCACAGCTACGACGGCGGCCGGACGTGGGCGCTCAAGCCGCTGACCTGGACCTGGCGCGACGGCAGGGCGTACGCGCTGCTCGGGCCGAGCGGCTGCGGCAAGACCACGCTCCTGAACATCATCTCCGGCCTGCTCTCACCGACCGTGGGACGGATCTGGTTCGGCGAGCGCGAGGTGACCTCGGTGCCGACGGCCGGCCGTAACATCGCGCAGGTCTTCCAGTTCCCCGTCCTGTACGAGGAGATGTCCGTCTACGACAACCTCGCCTTCCCGCTGCGCAACCGCAGGTACCCGAAGGCGGAGGTCGATCAGCGGGTGCGCACCGTGTCGCGGCTGCTGGGGCTCGACGACCAGCTCGGCCGCAGGTCGCGCAGGCTGGACCCGGGCAGGCAGCAGATCGTCAGCCTCGGCCGCGGGTTGGTCCGTCCGGAGGTCGCGGCGGTCCTGCTCGACGAGCCCCTCACGGTGATCGACCCCGCGCTGAAGTGGACGCTGCGCAGCAAACTGAAGGAGATCCACCGCGACACCGGGCACACGCTCGTCTACGTCACCCACGACCAGACCGAGGCGCTGACGTTCGCCGACGAGGTGGTCGTGCTCAAGGACGGGGAGATCGTCCAGTCGGGCACGCCCGCCGAGCTGTTCCTGTCGCCCGCGCACGAGTTCGTCGGCCACTTCATCGGATCGCCCGGCATGAACGTGCTGCCGGCCGAGACGGCGGACGGGCTGGTCATGGTCGGCGAGGCCGTGGTCGGCAGGGCCGTGGGCGAGTTGCCTCCGGGTCCCGTGAACGTCGGTGTCAGGCCCGAGTTCGTACGGATCACCGCCGCCCATGACCCGCCGGGCCTGCAGGCGAGGATCACGGGAGTGGACCGCATGGGCGCCTACCACCTGGTCCACGCCGAGGCCGGCGGTCACGAGCTGGTGGCGAAGATGGACGCGGACTCGGCGTACTCGCCGGGCACGACCGCGTTCTTCCACTTCGCCGATGCGGCGTTCCTGTTCAGGGACGAGTTCAGGTGCGGGTCGATCGCGCCGCTCGAAGGGAGGCGGGAAGCGTGAGCAGCCAGGTGGCCGACGGCCCCGTGACGGCGCAGGCGAGCGCCCCGCCCGAGGAGGACAGGGGCAGGCGGGCCGACCTGAAGCCGAAGAACAACCGCGCGTGGTTGCTCGTGCTCCCCGTCGTGGTGTCGGTCGCGTTCACCGCGGTGATCCCGCTGATGACCGTGGTCAACTTCTCCGTGCAGGACATCTTCACCCCCACCGACCGGATCTTCGTGGGCCTCGACTGGTTCAGGTCCGTCTCCCGCGACCCCGAGGTCCGCGCCGCCTTCGTGCGGACGCTGCTGTTCTCGGCCCAGGTGCTGCTGGTGGAGATCCCGCTCGGCGTGGCGATCGCGGTGTGCATGCCGCGCCGCGGCTTCTGGGTGTCGGTGGCACTGGTCGTCGTCGCGCTGCCGCTGCTCATCCCCTGGAACGTGGTCGGCACCATCTGGCAGATCTTCGCCCGCGGCGACATCGGACTGGGCGGCTGGACGATCAACAACGTCCTCGGCATCGGTTTCAACTACACCCTCGACTCCACCGACGCCTGGATCACCGTCCTGGTCATGGACGTCTGGCACTGGACGCCGCTGGTGGTGCTGCTGGCCTACGCGGGCCTGCGTTCCATCCCCGACCCCTACTTCCAGGCCGCGCAGATCGACGCCGCCTCCGCGTGGGCGACCTTCCGCCACATCCAGCTGCCGCGCCTGCGCGGCGTGCTGACCATCGCGATCCTGCTGCGATTCATGGACAGCTTCATGATCTTCACCGAGCCGTTCGTGGTGACCGGTGGCGGTCCTGGCAACGCCACCTCCTTCCTCAGCATCCTGCTGTCGAAGATCGCCGTCGGACAGTTCGACCTCGGGCCCGCAGGCGCGTTCTCGTTGCTCTACTTCCTCATCGTCCAGATCATCTCGTACGTCTTCTTCACCGTGCTGACAAGGAGCGGGAGTTGACCTCCTCCCTGCGGCTGAAGCCGAGGGATTCCAACCCTCGCGGGTCGGGTTTCCTGCTTCACCGCCGATTGCCCGCCGAGGAGGTCTCCTCTTGAGGTCTTACATCAGCTCCACAGGCGTTTCACCTCTCGGCCGGCCCGGCCGCGAGGATGTTCCTGGCCGCGTTCACGTCCCGATCATGGGATGCGCCGCAGGCGCACACCCACTCCCGGACGTTCAACGGCATCCAGTCTTGCAAGGTCCCGCAGGCCGAGCACAGCTTGGAGGAGGGGAACCAGCGGTCGATCACGACCAGTTCCCGCCCGTACCAGGCCGTCTTGTACTCCAGCATGCTCCGCAGCTCCCGCCAGGACGCATCCGAGATGGCGCGGGCCAGCCGGTGGTTCTTGACCATGTTGCGCACGGTGAGGTCTTCGATCACGACCGTTTGGTTCTCACGGACGAGTCGAGTCGACAGCTTGTGCAGCTGGTCGCGGCGGCGGTCGGCGATCCGCGCATACACGCGGGCCACCTTCACCCTGGCCTTGGCCCGGTTGGCCGAGCCCGTCTCCTTCCGAGCGAGCCCTCGCTGGGCCTTGGCCAGCTTGCGCCGGTCGGCCCGCTCATGCCGAGGGTTGACGATCTTCTCTCCGGTGGACAGCGTCACCAGCGCGGTGATGCCCGCGTCCAGCCCGACCGACTGTGCCACGGGATCGAGCGGCCGGATCGAGTCCTCGCAGAAGATGGACACGAACCAGCGGCCCGCCGCGTCCTTCGACACCGTCACCGTGGACGGCCGCGCGCCCTCCGGCATGGGGCGCGACCACACGATGTTCAGCGGGGCGTTCATCTTGGCCAGGGTGAGCTGACCGTCCCGCCAGGTCAAGGCGGAGCGGGTGTACTCCGCCGACAGCCGCGACTTCTTACGGGACTTGAAGGCGGGGTACTTGGCGCGTTTGGCGAAGAAGTTCGCGAACGCCGCCTGAAGATGCCGCAGCGGGACCGAGGACACCTCGGCGAGGAAGCCCAAATCCTCGGTGCGTTTCCACTGCGTCAGCACGGCCGAGTCCTGCTCGTAGGAGACCCGGCGGCCTTCCAGCGTGTAGACGCGGGTGCGCTCCTCCAACGCCCTGTTGTAGACGAGCCGGACGCAGCCGAACGTCCGGACAAGCTCTCTGGCCTGTTCGGGGGTCGGGTAGAAGCGGTACTTGAACGCCCGCTTCATGATCTGCGCCACATCGCACAGCCTAGCGACAGATCGGCATTCCTCGCTTGTGTGTTCGATCCAGAACCTGTGGCCCCAGGCCGCGTTTCATCCTCACGGATGAACCCGAGCGTCTTCACACTTCAGGAGTTTCGATGAGGCTGCCATGGGCGCGCGCCGTGTTCTGGCTCTACGCCGCCACTCTCATGCTGCCGCTGCTGTGGATGTTCGGCATGTCCATCAGACCCAACGAGGACATTCTCGGCAGTTTCTCGCTCATTCCGCAGAGAGTGACGCTGGAGAACTACGAGACGTTCTTCACCGACTCGGTGTGGTATTCGAGTTATCTCAACTCGATCCTCTACACCTCCATGAACGCGGTCATGTCGCTGGTCGTGGCGTTGCCCGCGGCGTACGCCTTCTCGCGTTTCAGATTCGCCGGTGACAAACACCTGTTCTTCTGGCTGCTGACGAACAGAATGGCGCCGCCCGCCGTTTTCCTGCTGCCGTTCTTCCAGATCTACCAGAGCGTGGGACTGTTCGACACGCATCTCGGCGTCGCCATCGCGCACATGCTTTTCAACGTGCCGCTGGCGGTATGGATCCTCGAAGGATTCATGTCGGGGATTCCGCGCGAGATCGACGAGACGGCGGCCATCGACGGCTATTCGCTGCAGCGTTTCTTCGTCCGCATCTTCCTGCCGATGATCCGCTCGGCGATCGGCGTCACCGCCTTCTTCTGCTTCATGTTCAGCTGGGTCGAGTTGCTCATCGCCAGGACCATCACCTCGGTCGACGCCAAGCCCATCGCCGCGACGATGACGCGGACGGTGAGCGCGGCGGGTGTCGACTGGGGACTGCTGGCGGCGGCGGGCGTGCTGACGATCATCCCTGGGGCGATCGTCATCTGGTTCGTGCGGAACTACATCGCCAAGGGCTTCTCCATGGGGAGGGTCTGACCGTGCTCGAGTGGATGGTGTGGACCCCGCCCACGGCCCTGGTGTTCGCCGGGCTCGGCCTGCTGCTGTGCGGGATGGCGGTGTGGGCGTGGATCTCGCCGCCCGTGGCGCGCCGCGGCTTCCTGCGCATCGAGACCGACAGAGGCGACCGGCTGTACATCGGGCTGATCAGCGCGGCCGTGGTGCTGGCCGGGTGGATCGCCGTCACCGACCTGTCCATGTGGCTGGCACTGGGATGCGCGCTGCTGGTGGCGCTGGTCATCGGCGTATGGGGATGAAGGAGGGACGATGTCGTCGACGCTCAACCGGGTGGGTGCCGTACTCATCCTGCTGGTGGCGGGCTGCAGCGCCGGTGGGGGAGGTGGGAGCGCGAGCGACTTCAGGGAGGAGGACGGCAGGGCCGCGGCCCGCCGGTGGGTGAGCGAGGAGTTCACCCCCAGCACGCTCTCCCGCGACCAGCAGCTGGCCGAGATGGACTGGTTCATCAAGGCGGCCGCGCCGTACAGGGGCATGGAGATCAATGTCGTCTCCGAGACGATCACCACCCACGAGTACGAGTCGCAGAAGCTCGCCAAGGCCTTCAGCGAGATCACCGGGATCAGGCTCAAGCACGACCTGATCCAGGAGGGCGACGTCGTCGAGAAGCTCCAGACCCAGATCCAGGGCAACCAGAACATCTACGACGCCTACGTCAACGACTCCGACCTCATCGGCACCCACTCGCGCGGCGACTACGTCTTCCCGCTGTCGGACTACATGGCGGGAGAGGGCAAGGCCGTCACCTCTCCCACGCTCGACCTGCAGGACTTCATCGGGATCAGTTTCACCACCGGGCCGGACAAGAAGCTTTACCAGCTGCCCGACCAGCAGTTCGCCAACCTCTACTGGTTCCGCTACGACTGGTTCACCGATGAGAAGATCAAGAAGCAGTTCAAGGACGCCTACGGCTACGACCTCGGCGTCCCCGTCAACTGGGCCGCCTACGAGGACATCGCCGACTTCTTCACCAACAAGGTGAACGGCGACGGCACCATCGACGGCAAGAAGGTCTACGGCCACATGGACTACGGCAGGAAGGACCCGTCGCTCGGCTGGCGCTTCACCGACTCGTGGCTGTCCATGGCGGGCAACGGCGACCCCGGCATCCCCAACGGGCTGCCGGTGGACGACTGGGGCATCAGGGTGGAGAACTGCAGGCCCGTCGGCTCGTCGGTGAGCCGCGGCGGCGACACCAACGGTCCCGCGGCCGTCTACGCGCTGAACAAGTACGTGGACTGGCTGAAGAAGTACGCGCCGAAGGAGGCGGCGGGCATGAACTTCAGCGAGTCGGGCCCCGTGCCCGCGCAGGGCGCCGTCGCGCAGCAGGTCTTCTGGTACACCGCGTTCACCGCCGACCTGACCAAGCCGGGATTGCCCGTCGTCAACGCCGACGGGACGCCGAAGTGGCGGATGGCGCCCAGCCCGCACGGCGCCTACTGGAAGGAGGGCAACAAGCTGGGCTACCAGGACGCCGGCTCGTGGACCCTGCTGAAGAACACCCCCCAGGAACGGCGGGCGGCGGCGTGGTTGTACGCCCAGTTCGTCACCTCCAAGACGGTCTCGCTGAAGAAGTCCATCACCGGCCTCACCTTCATCCGCGACTCCGACATCAGGAGCGACTTCTTCACCGACAACGCCGCCAAGTACGGCGGGCTGATCGAGTTCTACCGCTCGCCCGCCCGCAAGCAGTGGACGCCGACGGGCACGAACGTTCCCGACTACCCGAAGCTGGCCCAGCTGTGGTGGCAGAACGTGGCCACCGCCGTCACGGGCGAGACGACCGCCCAGCAGTCCATGGACAACCTGGCCAAGCAGCAGGACGAGATCCTCTCGCGGCTGGAGCGGCGAGGCTACGGCGGCGCCTGCGCGCCGAAGCTGAACCAGGAGAGGGACGCCCAGTACTGGCTCGACCAGCCGGGCGCGCCCGCGCCGAAGCTCGCCGACGAGCGGGGCAAGCCGGAGACGCTCGACTACGACAAGCTGCTCGCCCAGTGGAAGGACGCCGACTGACACGCGGTCAGGGGCCGTGCGGCGCCGTCCCGCCGGAGAGGATCGCCGGTGGGACGGGCCGCTTCGGCGGCTGGATCAGGCGGGGTCCCGAGGGAGACCGTCACGGTGCGAGCGGCCGTCCGGCGGCAGAGTGGCCGACAGGGCCGGCCAGGACCTGTCAGTCCGCGGCCGCCATGCCCCATCGTCCCGCGCCGAGCAGGTGGAGACGGTGGGTGTGGAAGGCCGCCAGCGTGTTGCGATGGCCGACGCTGACGAGCATGCACTGGGGCAGGCGCTCGCGGATCAGCCTGTACAGCGCGTACTCGAGACCTTCGTCGACCGCGGAGGTCGCCTCGTCGAGGAAGGCCAGCCTGGGCCGGTACAGCAGGATCCTGGCGAACCCGAGGCGCTGCTGCTCGCCGGGGGACAGGGTGCGGGACCAGGGGGCCTCGTCGTCGATCTGATCCTCCAGGTGCCCGAGCTGCACCGAGCGCAGCACCTCGCGCGCCCGATCGTCCTCGACCCGGTGCGCCGGGCCCGGGTAGGCCAGCGCGGCGCGCAGGCTTCCCAGGGGCAGGTACGGCTGCTGTGACAGGAAGAGCGTATGGGCACTCGCAGGGCGGCGGACGGTGCCATGGGCGTGCGGCCACAGACTGGCCAGGCTGCGCAGCAGCGTGGTCTTGCCGCTGCCCGAGGCTCCCCTGACCAGCAACGCCTGTCCCGGGCCCATGCTCAGCGTCAGCCCGTCGATCAGCGGTCGCCTGTCGGGACGCCATACCCTCAGGTCCTCGATCTCCAGCGCGTCGGGACGGTGCGTGAAGGCCGGCGACGCCAGGTCGCGCGAGTCGCTGTTCGCGTCCATCAGCGCCGTCAGCCGGTTCAGCGTCGCCCGGTAGTTGGCGAAGGAGTCGTAGGAGTTCCTGAAGAAGGACAGCGAGTCGTGCACCTGGGTGAAGGCGTCGGAGGTCTGGGTGATGTCGCCGAGTGAGATCGTCCCGCTGAGGAAGCGCGGCACCTGGACGATGATCGGGAACAGCACCGAGACCTGGGTGACCGTGTCGTTGAACACCTGCAGTCTCAGGGACCGCTTGGTGATCGCCCACGTGTTCCTGATGACGGACGAGAACCTGGCCGCCAGCGCCGAGCGCTCGACGTCCTCGCCGCCGTAGAACGCGATGTTCTCGGAGTTGTCCCGCAGGCGTATCAGGGCGTAGCGGAAGGAGGCGGACAGCCCCTCCTGCCGGAAGTTCAGGTGGATCAGCGGGCGGCCGATCCTGAAGGCGAGAAGCGACGCCACGATCACATAGGCGTAGGCGAGCAGGACCATCGCCCGCGGCACCTCATGTCCGAGGACGGACATCGGTCCCGACAGCCCCCACAGGATGGCGGTGAACGACACCAGCCTCAAGGCGGCGCCGATCGCCCCGAACGACAGCTCGTAGGAGTCCTCGACGAACTCCGTGACGTCCTCTTGGATGCGCTGATCCGGGTTGTCGACCGGCGCGCTCACGAACTGGCCCCGATGATAGGCGTGGCCGTGCAGCCAGTCGGTGACCATGCGGTCGTTGAGCCAGGTCCGCCAGTGGATGAACAGCCGCTGGCTGATGAGATACCCGAGCTGGGTGCTGAAGACGGAAAGGGCCGCGACGGCCACGCAGACGACGATGTAGAACCAGAAGGTCTCCGCGTCCAGTTCCTGCAGCGCCGTGAAGAGACTGTTCGTCGCATACGACATCAGCACCTCGAGGCGCACCGCGAGAACCGTCAGCCAGAGCAGCAGCAGGAGGGTCAGCAGCGGGCGCCAGCTGGTCCGGCTGCGCCCGGGCTTGAGATAGGGAAAGGCGAGCCGCCGGAACTGCCGCCCCCAGTGCGTGTACCGGGTCAGCAGCCAGACCGCCAGAGCGCCGACCACGACGGTGACGACGCAGGTCATCGCCGTCGAGGTGAGCGAAGTGAGCCATTCATGCTGCCAGTTCATGGCGCCGTTGGCGGATCGCGCCGATATTGTCAAGAAGTTTCATCCCTAAAATCCGATTTATTCCTGTTGCTGAGGATTTATAGGTCGGGCGGCTTGTCAGCCGCTTTCAGGCTGATAACCTGCGCGCTCGCCCAGCCGGCGCGGCCAGGGCAGCCGATGACGTGGGCGGGTCCGACAGGGGGTCAGGATCGCGCTACCCTGTCGGCTACCAGCGAGAAGTCGGGGGCGGAAGAGTGGTGCGAGCACCGGGAAGGCCGCGCAGCCAGGAGGTCGACGCGGCCATCCTCGCCGCCGCGCTCGACCTGCTCATCGAGTACGGCGCCAGCCAGACCAGCATCGAGCAGGTCGCCCAGCGGGCGGGCGTGACCAGGGCCACGGTCTACCGCAGGTTCGCCGACAAGACCGCCCTGCTCGTCCAGGCGATCGAGTCGGTCCACCGCGACCACGAGCCGGGCGCGATCGACTGGCCGGACGTCGACGCGATGCTGACCGACTGGGCGCGCTACCTGAGCGACCCGCGCAACCGAAGGATGCTGCGCCGCCTGTACGGCGCCGCCGACGACTACCCCGAGCTGCTCAAGGCCTACCGCGACCAGAACGGCCGGCGGCGGGCGGAGGCCGAGCACGCCACGCTGGCCGCCGCGCGCGACAGCGGGCAGCTGCCGCGCGACACCGATCTCGGCATCCTCCAGCAGGTGCTCAACGGCTCGATCCTGCAGCACCTGGGTTCGCGTCCCGACACCGACAGCATGGCCGACATCAAGGCCTACCTCGACGCGGTGCTCAGGCAGGTGGGCTACCGGCCCTCCTCCTGAACCTCCCGCAGGACCCGCTGGGCGACGGCGAAGGCGGCGTTGGCCGCGGGCACGCCGCAGTAGACGGCGCTCTGCAGCAGCACCTCGCCGATCTCGTCGGGTGTCAGCCCGTTGCGCAGCGCCCCGCGCACGTGCAGCGCCAGCTCCTCGGTGTGCCCGCGGGCCACGAGGGCGGTGAGCGTGACGCAGCTGCGGGTCCGCAGGTCGAGCCCCGGTCTGGTCCAGATCTCGCCCCACGCGTAGCGGGTGATGAGGTCCTGGAAGTCGCGGGTGAAGGGGGTG
Source organism: Nonomuraea sp. bgisy101 (assembly GCF_057708945.1). Lineage (NCBI taxonomy): Bacteria > Bacillati > Actinomycetota > Actinomycetes > Streptosporangiales > Streptosporangiaceae > Nonomuraea > Nonomuraea sp. bgisy101. Next base: position 256,833 of record NZ_JBYITD010000004.1, on the reverse strand, counting down.
GTGCGGGCGACCGCCCGATCGACGTGCTCATCGCCGAGCACGGCTCGCCGCACCTCCATCCCTGTGGCCCTGCCGAGGTGAGTGTCGAGGGCGGCGGTGACCGGCTCGGGCCTGTCGACGTTGGCGAGGTGGGCGGCGCGCGGCAGCTCGACGAGCGTCGCGTCGGGCAGACCGTCGGCCAGCTCCCGCGCGTGGGCCGGCGGGGTCGCGGGATCGGCGCGTCCGGCGATGACCAGGGCGGGCGCGCCGATCTTCGGCAGGCCTGCCCGCAGGTCGTAGCCGGCCAGCGCGTCGCAGCAGGCCGCGTACGACTCAGGATCGGCCGCGGCCAGGTCGTCGAGGAGAGCGGGGACCGGCTCGCCCGCGAACCAACGGGCCGCCGTGGCCTCCAGCAGGGGAGCGGTGCCGCGCGTCCTGACCAGGGCGGCCCTTTCCCGCCAGCCCTCGGGCTCGCCGAACCTGGCCGAGGAGCAGACGAGCGTCAGCGTCCTGATCCTGCCGGGGTGGTGGAGGGCGAGGTGGGCGCCGACCGCGCCGCCGAGCGAGATGCCCGCGTAGTGGAAGCGGTCCCACCCGTGGTGGTCGGCCAGCCGAAGGACGAGCTCGGCGAGGTCCGCGATGCCGGTCACAGAAGCCGGCGCGGACCCGCCGTGACCCGGCAGGTCGTAGCGCAGCACCCGGTGGCGGCGAGCGAGGGCGGCCACCTGAGGCTCCCACACGCGCAGCGACGTGCCGAGCGAGGGTCCGAGGATGATCGGCCGGCCGCCGACGGGGCCGTCGAGCAGGTGGTACGGGAGTGTCACGGGGTCTCCATCGCGGTACGGCGCAGCGCCCTGTCGACGAGCGCGGGCGCCGCGCCCAGATAGTCCGTCGGGTCGAGCAGGCCGGGATCGGCCACCTGCCGCAGGTCCTTGCTCTCGGCCGCTTCCCTGCCCATGACGGCGGCGACGCGTTCGGAGACGATCAGCCCGCCTGTCGCGTCGAGGTCGGCGCGCATGCGCTCCGGATGAACGCGCAGCCCCTCGGCCAGGTCGGCCGCGTCCCGGGCGGCCCCGCCGACGACTCTCAGCAGCTCGCGCAGCGGCTGCCACTCGGCGTGCCAGGCGCCCGAGGGCCGTTCGTCCTCGGCGGCGAGCGAGCCGTACAGGACGGCGGCCAGCGGCGGCGCCTGGCGGGCCGCGGCGGCGACCCAGGTGGCGCGCACGGGGTTGCTCTTGTGCGGCATCGCCGACGAGCCGCCGCCCGTCCCCTCCGACACCTCGCCGATCTCGGTGCGCGACAGGACCAGCACGTCGGCGGCGAGCTTGCCGAGCGCGCCCGCGGTGAAGGCGAGCGCACCGGCCAGGTCGGCGACCGGCGTGCGCAGCACGTGCCACGGCAGCTCGGGCTCGGCCAGCCCCACCTCCCTCGCGAAGGCCCCGGCCAGCGTGATCCCCACATCGGGCGCGGGCGGCGAGGAGGGGGACAGCCTGAGAGCGTGGGCATGGAAGGCGGCCAGCGTGCCCGCCGCGCCGCCGAGCTGGGCGGGCAGGGCGGCGCGCACGGTGCCGAGGCGGTCGAGGGCGTCCAGGGCCAGTGCCCGCCATCCCGCGGCCTTCAGCCCGAACGTCGTCGGCACCGCGTGCTGGGTCAGCGTGCGGCCCGGCATCGGCGTGGCGCGATGCTCGGCGGCCAGCGCGGCGAGGGCCGCGGCCGTACGGGCGAGATCGGCGAGCACGGGCGCCAGCGCGCGGCGTGCGACGAGCATCAGCGCGGTGTCCATGACGTCCTGGCTGGTCGCGCCGAGGTGCACGTAGGGAGCGGCCTCCTCGCCGGCGGCCGCTCGCAGATCGGCGACCAGGGGGATCACCGGGTTGCCGCCCTCGCGGGCGCGCAGGACGAGCGAGGCCAGGTCGAAGCGGTCGGCGCGGGCCGCCTCCGTCACCACCCGCGCCACGCCGGAGGGGACCGCGGGCAGGACCGCCGCCCAGGCGCGGGCCAGCGCGGCCTCGGAGTCCAGCAGCGCCTGCAGGATCGCCGCGTCGCCCGTCGCCGCCTCGGCGGCCGACCCCGCGCGCCCCGCCGACAGCAGCCCCAGGTCAGCCGAAGTCAAGGAACACCGTCTCCCGCTCACCCTGCAGGCGCACGTCGAACACGTACACCCCGTCGCGCTCCTCCCGCGCCAGCAGCGTCGCCCTCCGCTCGGGACTCAGCCCGGCCAGCAGCCGGTCCGTCTCGTCCGGGCGCAGGTAGGCGCGGGTGTACAGGTGGTGGCCCAGCCCCCGCGCGAAGACGCACACCGAGATGTACGGCAGGCCCGGCACGAGCGTGCGCAGCATCCAGTGGCCGTCGGCGTCGGTGGCGACCCTGCCGAACCCGGTGAAGTCGAGCCCGTGCCTGCCGATGATCTCGCCGGTGACGGGGTCGCGGCGCAGCGAGCCCGGCGCGCCGCTCAGTCCCCCCGCCGGATCGGCCTGCCAGAACTCCAGCAGCGCGTCGGGCACGGGCTCGCCCGCGCCGTCGTACACGTGACCGTGGACGACGATGCCGCCGGTCGCGATGTCACCGCCGCCCGCGAACGGCAGCGCGTAGCCGTAGAAGGGACCGACGGTCTGCGAGGGCGTGGGCTGCGTCATGACTCCGTCCAGGTGGCGGAGGGGCCGTCCAGCACGATGTCCCACCGGTAGCCGAGCGACCACTCGGGCACCGACAGGTCGTGGTCGTAGGCGGCGATGAGCCGCCCGCGGGCCCGCTCGTCCAGCACCGAGTTGAAGATCGGGTCGTAGGGGAACAGCGGATCGCCTGGAAAGTACATCTGTGTGATCAGCCGCTGGGCGAAGGCCGTGCCGAACAGCGAGAAGTGGATGTGCGCGGGCCGCCAGGCGTTCAGGTGGTTGCGCCACGGATAGGCGCCGGGCTTGATCGTGGTGAAGGCGTAACGGCCCTCGTCGTCGGTCAGGCAGCGGCCCACCCCCGTGAAGTTGGGGTCGAGCGGGGCCGGATGGTCGTCACGCTGGTGGGCGTACCTGCCCGAGGCGTTGGCCTGCCACACCTCGACGAGCTGGCCGCGGACGGGACGGCCCGACCTGTCCAGCACCCGCCCCGTGATGGTGATGCGCTCGCCGAGCGGCTCGCCATGGTGCCGGCGGGTCAGGTCGGCGTCCAGAGCCGTCACGTCCGTCACGCCGAAGACGGGACCCGTCAGCTCGGCGGCGTCGGGGTCGTCGAGCACGACCAGCGGCCGGTGGGGGTGGCGCAGGGCGCTGCTGCGGTAGGGGGCGAAGTCGCGCGCCGAGTGATGCCGCACGACGCCCTCTTTGAGATAGGCCTCGTGCAGGTCGGCGATCTCCGCGGAGATCCGCTCTTGCGTCATGGGGGCTCCTCAGCGTTCCAGAACGACGGCCAGGCCCTGGCCGACACCGATGCACAGCGCCGCGACACCGAGGCCGGTGCCCCGGGCGGCCAGCTGGTGCGCGATCGCGCCGGTGATCCGCGCGCCCGAGGCGCCCAGCGGGTGCCCGACAGCGATGGCGCCGCCCCGCGGGTTGACGATCTCGGGATCCAGCTCGGGCAGCTCGGCCAGGCAACCGAGCACCTGCGCGGCGAACGCCTCGTTCAGCTCGACGACGGACGGCTCGCGGCCCCGCAGCGCCTTCCTGATCGCCTCGACCGGCCCCAGGCCGAAGTACTGCGGCTCGACGGCGCTGACCGCGCTCGCGGTGATCCTCGCCAGCGGCTCGCGCCCGGAGCGCGCCAGCCCCTCCTCGTCGCACAGCAGCAGAGCGGCCGCTCCGTCGTTGAGGGGCGAGGAGTTGCCCGCCGTGACCGTGCCGCCCGGCCTGAAGGCGGGCTTCAACCTGGCCAGCGCCTCCATCGAGGTGTCGTCGCGGATCGACTCGTCCCGCGTCACCTCGCCGACCGGGACGATCTCGCCGCTGAAGTCGGCCTTGGCCGCCTTCGCGTGGCTGGCCAGGGCGTAGGCGTCCTGCGCCGCCCTGCCGATACCGTGCTTGTCGGCGATCAGCTCGGCGCCCTCGCCGAGCGGGACCGTCCATTCGGGCGCCATGAGCGGGTTGACCAGCCGCCAGCCGAGCGTGGTGGAGACCAGCTCCTGGTTGCCGGCGGGGAAGGCGCGCGACGGCTTCGGCAGCACCCAGGGGGCGCGGCTCATCGACTCGACCCCGCCCGCGACCACCACGGACGCCTCGCCGAGCGCGATGGCGCGATACGCCTGGATCACCGCCTCCATGCCCGAGCCGCACAGCCGGTTCACCGTCACGCCCGGCACGCTGACCGGCAGGCCCGCCAGCAGGACGGCCATGCGGGCCACGTTGCGGTTGTCCTCTCCCGCGCCGTTGGCGTTGCCGAACACGACGTCGGCGATCGCGGCGGGGTCGAGGGCGGGGGAGCGGGCGAGCAGCTCCCTGACGACGTGCGCCGCCAGGTCGTCGGGGCGGACGCCTGACAGCGCGCCGCCGTACCTGCCGATGGGCGTGCGGATCGCGTCCACGACGTAGACCTCGTTCACAGCCTCGACGCTAGGCCGCACGCCCCTCCACCGCACGCACCGGCTTCCGGTGAGTGGAAGATGTCGTGCGCCCCCGCGCCTAGATCACGAACTTCTCGGGACGCGGGGCGCCCAGCAGGAAGCGGTCCGCGGACAGAGGTGTGAGATCGAGGGTGGGCTCCTGCTTCAGCGCCAGCTGGGCGAGGTGCTCGCCGACGGCGGGGGACTGCTGGAAGCCGTGACCGGAGAACCCGGTGGCGTAGTAGAGGCCCTCGACGGGGGCCGCGCCGATCATCGCGTTGTGGTCGGGGCTCATGTCGTAGTAGCCCCACCACGACGACTCGATCGGGAGGTCGGCGAGCACGGGCAGCCGCCTGACGGCCGGCTCGCTCAGGTCTTCGAGGTCCCGCTCGCGCCCGCCGAACAGCAGGCCCGTGCCTTCCCGGTGGAAGTAGAAGCCCGAGGCGAAGTCCACGGTGAGCGGCGCGGTCGCCGGGACGCCCCCGTCGCCGCCGCTGTAGTGAACGGCGCGCGCCTGCCCGTGCACGGGCAGCTCGAAGCCCGCCGACCGCGCGAGCCCTGCCGAGTCGACCCCCGCGGCGCACACCACCGCCCGGCTGGCGATGGGCCCCTCCTCGGTGTCCACGCCCACCACCCGGTCGCGGTGGACCCTGATCCCGGTGACCCTGCATCCCACCCGCACGGCGGCGCCACCCCGCCGCGCGGACGCCGCGTAGCCCTGCACCACGGCCTCAGGGGTGGCATACCCCTCGATCGGGCAGAACGTCGCCCCTGCCAGGCCGGCGGTCTCCACCTGGGGAACCATGCTCCTGACAGTGTCGAGGCCGACCACCTCGCTGGGGATGCCGAGGGCCTGCTGAGCCGTCACCGCACGCTTGAAGGAGTCCAACTCCTCGTCGGACGACAGCAGGAACAGGTAACCGACCTGCTTGAAGCCGATCGGCACGCCGGTGAGCTCCTCGAAGTGGAGGAACTCGGGCAGCGAGCGCTGGACGATGCGGGCGTTGAGCTCGTCGGCGTGCTGCAGCCGGATCCCGCCGGCCGCCTTGCTCGTCGCCCCCGCGCCCAGGGTGTCGGCCTCCAGCAGGACGACGTCCGCGCATCCCCTCGCGGCCAGGTGGTGCGCCGTGCTCGTCCCGACGCAACCACCACCGATGATCACAACCTCTGCGCTCCTCATACGCCCACGGTGTCAGACCCGGGCGGGCCTCAGCCTTTCCGCAGCCCTTCGACGACCGTGACCGCCTGATCCAGTAGCTCGGCGGGGCAGCCCCAGTAGTCGTAGACGCCGCCACGGGCCCTGTTGCTCCCGCAGATGACGAACACCCCCGTCCCCAGGCTCGCTTTGAGATGGGTGGCGAGCCAGCCGACGAACCCGCTGTTGTCCAGCTCGGCGGGGAAGTGGAAGGAGAAGATCCCGAACCGTTCGACGCCTTCGCCGGCGCCGGAGAGGGGGACCAGGCGGCTCCAGCTGTCCTCGTCGCGGACCACGGCCAGCGTGTCGCCGGTGAGCGCGGGCGGTCGGTCGGCGGGCGACTCCTCGAAGAACCAGACGCCGTCGTGCACGACGAGCTCGGCCCTGGCGATGACCCGGCGCAGGCGTTCCTCGGTCTGCTCGGGGGTCTCCATGCTGACACTGACCATCGGTGGTGTCTCCTCCATGGTTCGGCGCGGTCACGCCGCGCTCGCCGGGACGGTCCGGCGGACGTTCGGTCCTCTGCGTCAAGGCGCGGGCCGCTTCCCTTGTTCCGCCCACGCCCCCGGCGAGATGCCGGTCGGCGCGCAGCATGCGATCACCAGGTGAGTCCTGGGCTCGGGGACCTCACGGGCGGGCGATCCCCGCCAGCAGCTCCAGCTGCTCGAACTGGGCGTCGAGCGTCGGGGCCGCGATGCGGCAGACCAGGTGCCCGGCGCCCGCCGCCACGTAGCCGGCCAGCGTGGCCGTCACCTGCTCGGCCGGGCCCGCGACCAGGACCTGGATCGTCCGCACCGTCTCGTACGGCAGGCCGTAGGTGGCCCTGCAGTAGGCGTCGAGCTCCTTCTCGCCCCGTTCGGCGTCGTCGATGACCAGCACCGTGACGAACAGCGCGGGCGTGACCGCCTCCTCGGGCCGCCCCGCGGCCGCGGCGGCCCGCCGTACCCCCTCGAGACCAGTGCGGTAGTCGGCGGGGTCGGGCGGGTAGGGCAGCCACCCGTCGTAGAGCCTGCCCGTGCGCTCCAGCGCCGAGGGGCTCGCGCCGCCCAGCCAGATCGGCGGCCCGCCGGGCCGGAAGGACGGCGTCGACTCCGGCAGGTCGTCGAAGCGCAGCACCTTGCCGTGGAAGGCCCGCTCGCCCGACCACAGCGCCCGCCACAGGGCGACGGTGTCGTCGAGCCGTCCGAAGCGCCGCTGCCAGGGCACCTCCGACACCGCGTACTCCACCTCCGACCGGCCGGGGAAGCCCGCGCCCACGGTGACGACCAGGCGTCCCGCGGACAGGTGGTCGATGGAGGCCAGCTCCTGGGCGGTCGTCACGGGGCGGCGGAAGGCCGGCAGGAGCGCCGCGGTGCCGAGCGTCACGCGCTCGGTGGCGGGTGCGAGGGCGGCGAGCATGGCCAGCGGCTCGATGCGCGCGCCGAGCAGGGTGTCGTTGGCCCACAGGGAGTCGAAGCCGAGCCGCTCGGCGCGGACGCCGAAGTCGACCAGCCGGCGTGCGTCGTTCCACTGGCTCTGGTTGGTGGGGAGAAGGACTCCCAGTCGCGTGTTCACAGGGAGGATCGTGCTCTCGCCAGGGAATGACGACAATTCCCTCAAGGGAATGGACACATCGCGCACACTGGGAACGTGGACTTCTCTCAGACCCTGCGCGCGACGCGCCAGCGCCGCCACCTCAGCCAGCTCGACCTCGCCCTGCGCGCGGGCACGACACAGCGCCACCTCAGCTTCATGGAGAGCGGCAGGTCCCGCCCCGGCAGGAGCATGGTCGTACGGCTGGGTGAGTCGATGGAGCTTCCGCTCAGAGAGCGCAACGACCTCCTGCTCGCGGCCGGCTACGCGCCCGTCTACCCGCAGACCCCGATAGACGACCCCAGCATGGAGCACGTGCGCACCGCGCTGAGCCATATCCTGACCGGGCACCTGCCCTATCCCGCGGTCGTCGTCGACGCCAGGCACGAGGTGGTGCTCGCCAACGACGCGCTGTCGCTGCTCACCGACGGCGTGGCCGACCACCTGCTGCGCCCGCCCGTCAACGTGCTGCGCCTGTCCCTGCATCCGGAGGGCCTGGCTCCGCGGATCGTCAACCTGGCCCAGTGGGCCCAGCACATCCTCGACCGCATCCCCCGCGACGAGCTCTACGCCGAGCTGACCGGCTACGTGCCGCACGTGCCGCCGGGTCCCGACCACGTGGGCTTCGCCGTGCCGATCCAGCTGCGCTCGCCACGCGGAGAGCTGCGGCTCACCACCACGATCACGACGTTCGCGACAGCGCTCGACGTGACCGTCGCGGAGCTCAAGCTGGAGGCGTTCCTGCCCGCGGACGCCGCCACGGCCGCGTTGCTGGCAGGGTGAGGCCTCGCTCAGCCGGGGACATGTAGTCGGTGGCGATGCGGCCGTCCTCGTCGAGCACGAGGACCTCCAGGCCGCCGCCCACCGCGTCGCCGTCGGCGACGGACACCGTCTCTCACCTGAAGGTGACGACGTCGCGCAGCCGGACGGCATCGCTCCGAGCCCTGAACGTGAACTCACCCGTCGCCACGAACCGCTCGTAGCTGCGGGCGACCCTGGTCTCGATCGCGTCGTATCCGCGCGCTTCGAGGGTGCTGGAGTCGAAGCCCAGCGCCGCGGCGACCTGCCTGATCTCCTGCGGAGGCTGGAGGACGTGCTCGCCGTCCTCGGCCCACAACTCCTGTACGGCCTTGCGGCGCGACTCGGGATCCGGCTCGATTCAGAGCGCGATGTAACGGTTCGCCAGATCCTGGACCTGCGTGTCGGTCACTGCTGCTCCTCGATGTCGTTGTTCCCCCGAATCCTGCGGAACGGCGGGAATCTGGACAATTCCCTGGAGGGAATGACGAACGCCGAGCCGTAGAGTGCGGCACCGGCTCATCCGGCGTTCACGGGTCGCCACGGCTCGGCCACCTTGTCGCCGTAGGAGACCTCCCTGGCGCCGACGAACCGGCCCAGCTCGGCGACCGCCCTGCCCACCGCGTTGACGGCCGCCTCGTCCGCGGCGATCTCCGCCTCGGGGAACACGCCCTCGACCTCAAGCACCCCTCTGCGCCGGTCCAGGCGCGGCACGAGCCTGCCGATCAGCCGCTCGCCGTGCAGGATCGGCAGGATGTAGTGGCCGTACTGCCGCTTGTCCTTGGGCACGTACATCTCCGTGCGGAACGCGAACCCCCACAGGCGTTCGGTCCGCTCCCTGTCGCAGATCAGGTTGTCGAACGGAGACAGCAGCGTGGTGCGCGGCTCCCAGGCCCGCTCCATCAGGCCGAGGACGTCGCGGTGCACGTACCACCGCTCGCTGCCGCCCTCCACCTCGGCGGGCAGGACGCGACCCGAGCGCTCCAGTCCGTCCAGCACCCCGGCGAGGTCCGGATACCGCGCACGGGTGAAGTGCCGCTCGATGTCGGCCGCCCTGGCCACGCCGAGCGCCCGCAGCGCGTGCTCGGCCGCCAGCGACACCGACTCCTCGGGCGGCAACGGCCTGCCGCCGACCCACTCAGGCAGCCAGCGCTCGGCCAGATCCCAGCGGCGCCGCCGCCCCTCCCTGCCCGCCACCATGATGTGGCCCTGGGTCCACAGGAAGTCCAGCATCCGCTCGACGTTGCGGCCGTTGGTCCAGCCTCGCGACTCCCATGCCACGACCGCGCGGTCCTCGAACCCTCCCACCGGCTGCGGCCCGTGCTCCCGCAACCTGTCCAGCACGTGCTGTCGCAGGCCGTCGTTCGCCTCCAGCCAGTCGCCGACCCGCCGGCCGTACGTCGACCGGCCCGCGGGGTAGCCGCGCATCATGACGTGATGGATCGGGTAGTCCTCGGCCAGCACGATCGACGCGGCGTGCGCCCAGTACTCGAACAGCCACCGCTCCCGCCACAGCAGGACGTCCAGGTCGGCGGGGTCGTAGTCGCCGACCCTGCTCCACAGCACCAGCAGGTGGCTGCGCGCCACCACGTTGACAGGGTCGAGCTGCAGGCAGCGCAGGGTCCGCAGGACGTGCCGCAGCCCCTCCAGATCGCCGCAGGGCCGGGGGCCGGCCAGATGCTGACAGCTCACGGCCAGACGCCGCGCGGACTCCATGCTCAGAACAAGGGGGAACGGCATGGCCCCGCACTATATCCGAAAACAAGTTCGATAGAGGCGGACCGATCGCGGGCGAGGGGCACGCCGAAGCACCACAGCCGGAGGTCGCCTCGTCCGCCGCGACTGACGCAGTGGCCTCAGAAGCCGAGCTGCCCGAAAGGACGCCCTTCCCCGATCGCCCTGATCGCCGCCTCGGGGTAGTCGACCGTGCCGGCGGGCAGCCGGTCGAGCGGATGCCACGCGAGCGCGTCGCACTTGCCCGGCTCGGCGTTGTACGGCTCGCCGTCCCACCGCTCGGCGCGGAAGAACAGCCCGACCCGGTCAGGGGCCCGATGCATGGCGTGGACGAAGGTCAGGTCGGCGGGGTCGATCGTCACGCCCACCTCCTCCCTGGCCTCCCTGACCGCGCCCTCGACCGCCGACTCGCCGGCTTCGAGGTGCCCCGAGGGCAGGTGCCACAGCCCGTCGGCGTACCCGGTGTTCGCCCTGCGCCCGAGCAGCACCCTCCCGTCGCGGACGAACAGCACGTGCACGTCCACGATCGCCTTGAACCTGGGCTTGCGCACCTGGTGCGGGGCGGTCGCGCCGCGCCCTCCCAGCGCCTGGGCCCACTTGACGGCCACCGCCGCGACCTGGATCAGCTCGGCGCGCAGCCGGTCGGGGTCGCTCTCGGCGAAGGCCTCCAGCACCTCCTCGTGCAGGATGTGCCGCCAGGTGACCCCTCCGGCCCGCCTGGCCGACTCCAGTTCGGCCTTCGCCCGGTCGGCGGCGGCCGTGCGCTCGGGGCCGGTGCCGTCGGCGGGGTCCTGAATGCCGAACAGCACATCCTGGGCCACGCGCTCGGCGGTCACGTCGGCCAGCACCTCGGCCAGCGAGCCCGGCCGGCCGTAGTCGCCGTCGGCCTGGCCGGCGCCGCCCAGCGGGAAGGACAGGTCAGGGCGCCACGCCGTGCCGTCATAGACCACGAGCGCGACCTCGCTCACGCGGGCGGCGAAGGGCAGCCCCGCGGCCAGGTCGGCCTCGATCAGGGGGTAGGCGTCGGCGGGCGCGCCGTCGGCGACCGTCAGGTGGGGGACGGCGTCCGGATACCGCCCGCCGTACGGCGGAGCCTCCGGCCAGCGCCGCCACACGGCCTCGGTGAGCTCGCGCAGCGGCCCCGACGGCTCGGGCGCGAGGTAGAGCACCCCGGGAAAGCGGCCGCTGGCGCGGAAGGTGACCTCGAACGGCTCGACGGCGGCGAACAGCCTGCTGAGCTCGGCCACCACCGCGGCGTCCACGCGGTCGCGGCGCAGGAACGGGTACAGGACGGTCACGTGCGCCGGCACGCCGTAGGCGGCGGAGGAGTCGTGGCGCTCGCGCCAGCGCCCGACGACGGGCTCGGCCGCGGGGACCTCGACCACCAGTGCCGTCAGCCCAGCCTCGTAGCGATCCACCCGATCATCCTTCCACTCAGGCGATCGTGTGACCGCCGTTGACGGCGATCCGCTCGCCGGTGACGAAGCCCGCCGACTCCGAGGCGAGGAAGGCGACCACGGCGGCGACGTCGTCAGGGGTGCCCACCCTGCGGGCGGGGGTGTCGGCGACGTAGCCGGCAAGCTCGTCGGCCGGCAGGTCGGCGTGGCGCTCGACGGGGATCCAGCCGGGCGCGACGAGGTTGACGGTGACGCCGTGCGGGCCGAGCTCGCGCGCCCACGAGCGGGTGAGCCCGAGCTGCGCCCCCTTGGCGGCCACATAGGCCGACATGCCGGGCAGAGCACGGTCGAAGGCGTCGGAGCCGATCTGGATGAACCTGCCGCGCCGCCTCGCCTTCATCGCCGGCAGCGCGGCCCGCAGCAGCAGCGTCGGGCTCTTGACGAAGAACAGCAGCTGGTCGAGGTGGGCCTGCCAGGTGAGGTCCTCGACCGGCACGATCGGCTGCGGTCCCGTGGCGTTGGCGACCACGACCTCGGCGGGGCCCAGCGTGTCGCCGACCCGTGCGAGGAGATCCGCGACCGACGCCTCGTCGGTGACGTCGGCGGCGAACGCCTCCGCGACGCCGCCCGCCTCGCGGATCTCCCGGACGACGGCTCCGGCCCGCTCGGCATCCGAACGGTAGTTGACGGCGACCGCCCAGCCTTCGGCGGCAAGCCGCCGTGCGATGGTGGCGCCGAGTCCGCGGGAAGCTCCGGTGACAAGCGCGACAGATGGAGTGTTCGGCACGGGCAAGAGCTAACCATGTCCCCTCCGGCGCTCGGATACCCTGGGGGCCGATGAACGAGCTCGACCTGACCCGCTTCCCCGAGAATCCCCGCGAACAGCTGCGCGCGTGGGACGCCGCCGACGAGTACCTGCTGCGGCACCTCGGCGGCGATCTCCACGGCAACGTGGTGGTGGTCGGCGACAGGTGGGGCGCGCTGGTCACCGCGCTGGCCGCCCACCGTCCCACCCAGATCACCGACTCCTACCTCACCCAGGAAGCCACCAGGGCGAACCTCAAGCGCAACGGGATCGGCCCCGACCAGGTGCGCCTGCTGTCCACCAGGGACACCCCTCCCGACCGGGTCGACGTGCTGCTGGTCAGGGTGCCCAAGAGCCTCGCCCTCCTGGAGGACCAGCTGCACCGCCTGGCGCCCGCCGTGCGCGAGGACACGGTCGTCGTCGGCGCGGGCATGGTCACCGAGATCCACACCTCGACGCTGCGGACCTTCGAGCGCGTCCTCGGACCCACGAGGACCTCGCTGGCCGAGCGGAAGGCCAGGCTCATCTTCTGCGCCCCCGACCCGGCGCTGCCCAGGACCGCCAGCCCGTGGCCGCTGACCTACGCGCTGCCCGACGACGTCGGTGACCTCTCGCGGCGTACCGTCACCAACCACGCCGGCATCTTCTGCGCCGACCGTCTCGACATCGGCACCAGGTTCCTGCTGCGCAACCTGCCGCAGAGCAGGGGGCCCGAGCGGATCGTCGACCTCGGCTGCGGCAACGGCGTGGTGGGGCTGGCGATGGCGCTGCGCAACCCCTCGGCGGAGGTGCTGTTCGTCGACGAGTCCTACCAGGCGCTCGCCTCCGCGGAGGCGACCTTCGCCGGCAACGCCTCATCCGCCGCCCGGTTCGTGATCGGCGACGCCCTGGCGGGCCTCGAACCGGGCTCGGCCGACCTGGTGGTCACGAACCCGCCCTTCCACAGCCACCGCGCGACCACTGACGGCACGGCGTGGCGGATGTTCACCGGATCCCGTACGGCACTGCGCCGCGGCGGCGAGCTGTGGGTGATCGGCAACCGGCACCTCGGCTACCACGTCAAGCTCCGCAGGGTGTTCGGCAACTGTGAGGTCGTGGCCGGCGACCCGAAGTTCGTCGTGCTGCGCTCGGTCAGGCGCTGAGCAGGCGGCCGGCCTGGATGTCCCGTCCTCCCGGTCGGCACGCAGCGACGTCGGCGCGGGCCATCCCGCACCTTGGCCTCGATCGTCTCGGTCGTCACGCGTCCTTCCTCACCCACTGGATCTTCGCCTCGCGCTGCTCGGCCGCCTTCTCCGCGTCGGGAGCCGTGCACAGGAAGAGCGTCCGCCCGTCGTCCCCGCCCAGCGCGCACGCGAACACGCCGTCCCCCGTGGTGCGGACCTCGTCGACGATCTCGCCGCCCTCGCGGACCCTGATCGCCCTGTTGCCGCCCGCGTCGGCCACCCAGACGCTCCCGTCGGCCTCCAGCGCGATGCCGTCCGGCGCGCACCCGTCGGGCAGGCGCGCCCAGACGCGGCGGCCGGTCAGCGACCCGTCGCCGCCGAAGTCGAAGGCGGTCAGCCGCGCCGCCCACGACTCGGCGACGATCAGCGTCGCTCCGTCATGGGTGATCACCGGGCCGTTGGGGAACAGCATCCCCTCCGCCACCACGGTGACCGAGCCGCCGGGATCGACCCGCAGCAGGGTGGTCGGGGGGCCGCTGAAGTCGATCGTCCCGATGTAGGCGCGGCCATGGGCGTCGACCACCATGTCGTTGCTGAACTGGCTGCTGTACGGCGACAGGTCGGCGTACACGGCGGCCCTGCCGTTCGCCACCCTGAGCAGTTTGTTGTCCATCATCGAGACCACCAGCATCGTGCCGTCGGGCAGCCACCCGAGCCCGGACGGCGCGCCCCGCACCTCGGCGACGGTCTCGACGGCGCCGTCCATCCCGATCGCGAAGACCTGGTGACGCCAGAAGTCCGACACCCACAGGCGCCCGTCGTGCCATCGCGGACCCTCGAAGAACGCGCCGCCGCTGACCAGCGTTTCCATCACTTTCTCTCCTTCTGCTGCCGACTCTCACCAGGGACGTAGAAGCCGCTGCCCCGGCTCTCGACATCGCCGCGGAGAAATCTTCGAAGACGTTCGCGGGCGCCACCCGCGGCGCCGGTCGGCCGGAAGGGTCGCTACCGTCGTCGCATGGAGTCCGACCGGTTCGTCAGGGTGCGCGGGGCGCGGGTGCACAACCTGCGCGGCGTCGATGTCGCCATGCCGCGCGACGCCCTGGTCGCCTTCACGGGCGTCTCGGGCTCGGGCAAGTCCTCCCTCGCCTTCGGCACCCTGTACGCCGAATCGCAGCGCCGTTACCTGGAGTCCGTCGCGCCGTACGCCAGAAGGCTGCTGCACCAGGCAGGCACCCCAGACGTCGACGATGTCACGGGCCTGCCGCCGGCGGTCGCGCTGGAGCAGCGGCGCTCGGTGCCGTCGAGCCGCTCGTCGGTCGGCACGGTCACGATGGTCTCCAACTCGCTGCGGATGCTGATGTCCAGGGCGGGCGACTACCCCGACGGCGCCGAGCGGCTCGACTCCGACGCCTTCTCAGCCAACACGGCCGCGGGAGCGTGTCCCGAGTGTCACGGCCAGGGCGTGGTGTACGAGGTCACCGAGGACTCCCTGGTCCCCGACCCTTCGCTGACCATCAGGCAGGGCGCGATCGCCTCCTGGCCCGGCGCGTGGCAGGGCAAGAACCTGCGCGACCTGCTGGCCGTCCTCGGCCACGACATCGACGTGCCGTGGCGCGACCTGCCGGCCGAAGAGCGTGCGTGGATCCTGTTCACCGACGAGCAGCCTGTGGTGACCGTTCACCCCGAACGCGATCCCGACCGCATCCAGCGCCCCTACCAGGGCAAGTACTCCAGCGCCAAGCGACTGGTCCTGCACGCCTACGCCGACTCCAAGAGCGAGACCAGCAGGAAGCGGGCCGAACGCTTCCTGGTCAGCGCCGCCTGTCCGCTCTGCGGCGGCAGGCGGCTCCGTCCCGAGGCGCTGGCCGTCACGTTCGCGGGACACGACATCGCCGCGCTCGCCGCGATGCCGTTGCGTGTCCTGGCCGACCTGCTCAGGCCGTACGCCGAGGAGGGGCAAGGACCCGCCGCCGTGCTCTCGCAGGACCTCGTCGCCAGGATCGACGTGCTGGTCGAGCTGGGTCTCGGCTACCTCAGCACCAGCCGTCCCAGCCCGACCCTGTCGGGCGGCGAGCTGCAGCGCCTGCGTCTGGGCACCCAGCTGCGCTCAGGGCTGTTCGGCGTCGTCTACGTGCTCGACGAGCCGTCGGCGGGGCTGCACCCCGCCGACACCGAGGCGCTGACCTCGGTGCTGGTACGGCTGAAGCGGTCGGGCAACTCGGTCTTCCTCGTCGAGCACGACCTCGACGTGGTCAGGACGGCCGACTGGGTGGTCGACGTCGGCCCCGGCGCGGGCGTCCACGGCGGCCGGGTCCTGTTCAGCGGTCCCGTCGCCGGGCTGGAGCGGGTGGAGGAGTCGGTGACCCGCCGCTACCTGTTCCGCGAGCACGCCCCGCGCGTGGGGGAGCCGCGCACGCCGGGCGGTTGGCTGAAGCTGCGCGGCGTCACCCGCAACAACCTGCGCGACCTCGACGTCGACGTGCCGCTCGGCGTGTTCACCGCGATCACCGGCGTGTCGGGCGCGGGCAAGTCCACGTTGCTGGACGCCCTGGCGGAGGCGAGCGAGGCCGGCCGTGTGGTGCGGGTCAACCAGCAGCCCATCGGCCGCACCCCGCGCTCCAACCTGGCGACCTACACCGGCCTGTTCGACGTCGTCCGCAAGCTGTTCGCGGCCACCGACGAGGCCGTGCGGCGCGGCTACGACGCGGGGCGCTTCTCCTTCAACGTCCAGGGCGGCCGCTGCGAGACGTGCAAGGGCGAAGGCTACGTCTCTGTCGAGCTGCTGTTCCTGCCCAGCACCTACGCGCCGTGTCCCGACTGCCACGGCGCACGCTACAACCCCGAGACCCTGGAGATTACCCACCAGGGGCTGACCGTCGCCCAGGTGCTCGACCTGACCGTGGACGACGCGCTCGCGTTCCTGCCCGAGGCGGCCAGGTCGCTGCGGACCCTGCACGACGTCGGGCTCGGCTACCTGCGCCTCGGCCAGCCCGCGACCGAGCTGTCGGGCGGCGAGGCCCAGCGCGTCAAGCTGGCCGCCGAGCTGCAGCGCACCGGGCGCGGCCACACCCTCTACCTGCTGGACGAGCCGACCGCCGGCCTGCACCCCGCCGACACCGAGGTGCTGATGCGCCAGCTCGGCGCGCTCGTGGACGGCGGTGGCACCGTCGTGGTGGTCGAGCACGACCTCGACGTCATCGCGCGGGCCGACCACGTCATCGACCTCGGTCCCGGCGGCGGCGAGGAGGGCGGGACGATCGTGGCCCAGGGCGCCCCAGCGGAGGTCGCGGCCTCACCTGCCAGCCGTACCGCCGCCTATCTCGGCGCCCGCCTCTAGGGTCCCGCGGAGCGTCGCGGACAGCCTCGACTGTTCGTATGACCAGCAGTTTGCGACGTGAGCGCGCGGCCGCGGGTCGTCAGCCGGGGCCTGCGCGATGCCGCCGCCATCGAGGACACCTCCGACTCCCGTGCGCTGAACTGTCGCGCGTCGCCGCAGCTCCAGGCTTGACAAAAAAAATTGTCGGTGAGAGGCTGAAGCCACACCGAGAAACAAGGAGCAGGACATGCGCAAGATCGTCGCTTCGTTCTTCATCTCGCTCGACGGTGTGGTGGAGTCCCCTGACAAGTGGCACTTCCCCTACTTCAACGACGAGATGGGCGCCGCCATCGGCGCGCAGATGGGCCAGTCCGACGCGATGCTCATGGGCCGCGTCAACTACCAGGACTGGGCCGCCTACTGGCCGTCCAAGGCCGGCGAGGACGACCCGTTCGCCGACTACATCAACGGGGTCCAGAAGTACGTCGTCTCCACCACGCTCGACTCGGCCGACTGGAACAACACGACGCTCATCCCCGGCGACTCCCTCGTCGAGCGGCTGACCGAGCTGAAGCGGCAGCCGGGCGGCACCATCTCGATGAGCGGCAGCCCCACCCTCGTCCGCTCGCTGCTGAAGCACGACCTGCTCGACGAGCTCTACCTCATGGTGCACCCGATCGTGGTCGGCGCCGGGCAGCGGCTGTTCGAGGGCACCGACCAGATCCCGCTCAAGCTGACCTCCTCCACGATCTTCGAGACTGGCGTCCTTTCCCTCATCTACTCGACGGAGACGAAGTGACCACCAAGACCACCGCCGACAAGCTGCTCCTCAAGCCGGGCACCTCCTTCTGGGTCTCGGACCCCGACCGGCGCGCGCTGGTCGGCCCGCTGCCCGACGGCGTGACCGACGCCCCGAGCCCGGACACCGCCGGTGTGGCCCTCGTCTTCGGCGACGACGCCGCGGCCGTGCGCCAGGTGCTCGGCAAGCACGCCGCCGACATCACCAAGCCCCCCGTCGTCTGGATCGCCTACCCCAAGGGGAACAGGTCCGACATCAACCGCGACACCCTCTGGCCGATCGCCGGCGAGTACGGCCTGCGGCCCAACGGCCAGGTCGCCATCGACGACACCTGGTCGGCCCTGCGCTTTCGCGCGCTGAAGCCGGGCGAGCCCCCGTTCACCGGCGGCCGTTGAGGCCGGTCCTCCGATACACGGCCACCGCGAAAGGCCGACGGGTCTCGGTGTCGACCCGCCTGGCGACCAGCGAGACGGCAGGGTCGGAGTCCGCGAACCTGTGCAGGCTCACGGCCTCGGGCCACGGATGCACCAGGACCAGCACCCCGCCGTCCGCCAGCAGCCCCGTCAACCGCTCCGACGCCCTGCGCAGCCGGTCCGCCCTACCGACGTAGTAGAGCGTCTCCGCACAGAACACCAGATCGAAACCCTCCTCAAGACCATGGCTGAGGAGGTCGGCGTGCACGAAGCGAGCGCGCCCCGTACGCGCCCTCGCCCGCTCCAGAGCCCGCGCGGAGATGTCGATCCCCGTCACCTCGGCGCTGGGGAAACGCGCCACCAGCACGTCGGTGAACACGCCCTCGGCGCACCCCACCTCCAGGATCCTCCGGTACGGCAGGCCCGGCACCTCGCCGAGCGTCGTCTCGTACTTGCGCCGCTCGTAGGCGTCGGTGCCCAGCCTCCACGGATCGGGCGTGCGATGCCACCAGTCGAAGTAGCGCCGCAGGAAGAGGCCCTGCCCTCGAGGAGAGAGCAGGGACATCATCCGGAAGAACGCGCGATGCAGATGCTCCGGCAGCTCCGCCATGCGGCCCCCTTGATCGAAAGGCTCTCATCAGGAACCTAGGATCTGGGGGCCCAGGCGGCTAGTACTGTCGGCGTGTCCCGCGCGTGGCGGCCCGGTGGGCGCCGGTTCCCGTCAACGAGCGGACCGACAGCTCGTCGAAACGGTCGGGATCGGCCTTCTCCTTACTGCACAGCGCCCCGACGACCGCGCACAGGAACCCGAACGGGATCGACACCAGGCCGGGATTCTCCATCGGGAAGACGGCGAAGTCGAAACCATGGGGGAGTAGCGACAGGCTGGCCCCTGTGACCGGATCGATCTTCCCCGACACCACGGGGGAGAAGAGCACCAGCAGCAACGATCCGAACAGCCCGCCGTACACCCCGGCGACGACGCCGGTGGAGTTGAACCTCTTCCAGAACAGGGAGAGCACGATCGCGGGGAGGTTGGCCGAGGCGGCCATCGCGAACGCGAGCGCCACCAGGAAGGCGACGTTCTGCTGGCGGGCGATCACCGCGAGCGCGATCGCCAGCAGGCCGATCACCAGCGCGGAGAAGCGGGCGACCCCGACCTCCTGCGACTCGCGCGGCCTGCCGAACATCAGCACGTGGCCGAAGTAGTCGTGGGCCAGCGAGGTGGAGGAGGCCATCACCAGCCCCGACACCACCGCCAGGATGGTGGCGAAGGCGACGGCGCCGATGAAGGCCAGCATGAGATCGCCGCCCATCGGCCCGCCGACGAACTCGCCGAGAACCTGGGCGAGCTGCAGCGCGGCGGTGTTGCCCGACGGATCCTGCGCCGTGATCGCCTGGTGCCCTACCAGGGCCGTCGCCCCGAACCCCAGCGCGAGCGTCATCAGGTAGAAGACGCCGACCAGGCCGATCGCCCAGTTGACCGAGGTGCGGGCGGCGCGGGCGTCGGGGACGGTGAAGAACCTGGTGACGATGTGCGGCAGGCCCGCCGTCCCCAGCACCAGCGCCAGCGCCAGGCTGATGAAGTCGAGCTTGTTCAGCAGCGTCCTGACCGGGTCGCCCGCCACCTCCCTTGCGTAGTGCCCGCCCGGCAGCAGGAAGTCCGACCGGCCGCTGGCCTTCACGGCGGCGCCCAGCATCTCGCTCAGGTTGAACCCGAACCTGCCCAGCACCAGCACCGTCAGCACGATCGTGCCCGACATCAGCAGCACGGCCTTGATGATCTGCACCCACGTGGTGCCCTTCATCCCCCCGAACATCACGTAGAAGATCATCATCGCGCCGACCGACACGATCGTCACCACCTTGGCGGCATCGGTCGAGACCCCCAGGAGCAGCGACACCAGCGCGCCCGCGCCGACCATCTGGGCCAGCAGGTAGAACACCGACACGGTGACCGTGGAGATCACCGCTGCGGTGCGCACCTTGGGCTGCCGCCGTACCCGGTAGGACAGCACGTCGGCCATCGTGAACCTGCCGGCGTTGCGCATCAGCTCCACCAGCAGCAGCGTCAGCAGCCACGCGACCAGGAAGCCGATGGAGTAGAGGAAGCCGTCGTAGCCGGACAGCGCGATGATGCCCGCGATGCCGAGGAACGAGGCGGCGGACATGTAGTCGCCCGCCAGCGCCAGCCCGTTCTGCGCGCCGGAGAAGGCTCTGCCGCCGGCGTAGAAGTCCTCGGCCGACCTGGTGTTGCTCCTGGCCCAGAAGGTGATCACCAAGGTGATGGCGATGAACAGGACGAAAAGCCCGAACGTCAGCACGGTCCCGCTCACCGGCGCCGCCTTCCGTGCCGGGGCGAGGGTGTCCAGTTCTCGATCCGCCGGCGCTCGGCGAGAACCTGTTCGGCCCTGTCCTGCTCGGCCTGCCGGAGCTCGGCCTCGTCGCGCAACTGCGCCGACAGGGGGTCGAGCATCCTGCGGGCGTAGCGGGTGTAGCGCCAGGCGAGAACGAAGGTGGAGACGAACTGGAGGATGCCCAGGAGCAGGGCGACGTTGATGTTGCCGACGGCCGGATAGGCCATGAAGTCGCGGGCGAACGCGGACAGTGAGATGTAGAGGAAGTACCAGCCCAGGAACGAGGCGACGATCGCGATGGCCAGGCGGCGAAAGCGTTTCTTGAGAAGTCGGAACCTCCTGTCCTGCGCCAATTCCGCATATGGCCCTGGCGGGCCGTTACGTCCTGAGCCCCCCACCATGCGGCCCTCCCCTGGCTCGCGATGACACTCTGTGGCGGTGCGACTCCACAGTGAGATGAACGATACGGGCGGCTCAGGACTTTTTCCTGGAAATGCGGGAACTCCCACTCGCGACTACCGGACCCCCGGATTCACGTGCGCGCGCACGCCCCCCGGGCCTGTCACCCCGCCCTTCACCCCGCCCGTCATCTCGCCCTTCACTCCGCCTGTCGTCTCGCCTGTCGTCTCGCCCGGGGCCCTGCCCGGGCGGAACTGTCGGCGGCGTGCGGTTGAATGCAAAGATGGATCGACAGTTGACAGTGATGGCCGTTCACGCGCACCCCGACGACGAGGTGATCGGCACCGGCGGGATCCTCGCCCGCTACGCCTCCGAGGGCGTCAGGACGGTCCTGGTCACGTGCACCAACGGCGAGCAGGGCGACGGCCCCGGCGGAGTGAAGCCCGGCGACCCGGCCCACAACGACGCCGAAGTGGCCGAGCGGCGGCTGGCCGAGCTCAAGGAGTCCGTCGCCCACCTAGGCATCGAGCACGTCGAACTGCTGGGCTACCGTGACTCGGGCATGGACGGCTGGGAGGGCAACTCCCATCCCGACTCTTTCTGGAATGTGCCGGTCGAGCAGGCGGCGGCCAAGCTGGCCGCGTTGATGGAGCACTACCGGCCCGATGTCGTGGTCACCTATGACGAGACTGGCGGCTACGGTCACCCCGACCACATCCAGGCGCACAGGATCGCGGTGGCGGCCACCGAGTCGACGGGCATCCCCGACAAGCTCTACTACACGGCCGTCTCCCGGGCCCGCGTCGCCGAGATGTTCGACTGGATGAAGGCGTCGGGGATGGAGATGGAGGAGTTCGAGCTGCCCGAGGACTTCGGCACCCCAGACGAGCTGATCACCACCGTGGTGGACGTCTCGCCGTACGTGGAGAACAAGGTGAAGGCGCTGCGCGCGCACGCCAGCCAGGGGGACAGCATCTTCCTGCTGCAGATGCCGCAGGAGGCGCAACACCGGGCGTTCGCGACCGAGGCGTTCGTACGGAAGGTCTGCAAGGTGGCCGCCCCCGACCACGAGGACGACCTCTTCGCCGGGCTCCGCGGCTAGTTCCCCCTTTCAGCGCCCCAGGGGCCGTGCCGGGCGCCCCGGGATCGTGCCGGGCGCCCCAGGGCCGTGCTGGGCGGCCATGGGTCGCGTTGGACGGCCTCATGGCGGGAGATCTCCACCCACATCGCCCATCCGGCCAGGCCGAGGAAGGCGGGCACGGTGATGAAGGCGGTCATGCCCATGGCCTTGAATCCGCGGATGACCAGCGCGGTCACGCCGCGGCGTGGGGTGCTGAAAGTCCGGGATTGCGTCGGACGCCCAGGGGTCGAGCGGCCTGAGATTGAGCCGCACGGCCCGGTGCTGCGCTGGACGACCTGAGGTCCAGCGGGACGGAGGGCTCGGTGCTGCGCTGGACGACCTGGGGTCCAGGCGGATGGCTCGGGGTCGCGCTGGGCGGCCCCGGCCGGCCGCTCGGCGCTTGGGCGTCAAAAACTACCAACCGATAGGTTTTTGTTATCCTCGGTCGCATGGTCACCAGGAAGCCCTACGCCGTCGGCGTCACCCGCAGGCAGCAGATCCTCGACGCCGCCCGCGAGCTGTTCAGCGTCCGCGGCTACCGCGGCGCGTCGATGCGCGACGTCGCGGCCCAGGTCGAACTCACCCTGGCGGGCGTCCTGCACTACTTCCCCTCCAAGGAGGACCTGCTGGCCGCCGTCCTGCAGCAGCGCGACGACACCGACACCCCGTGGTTCGAGGAGAAGTGGGCGGAGGTGGGCAGCTTCCGCGTGGCGATGCGCGAGCTCATGATCCGCAACATGAACGCCCCGGGCGTGGTCCGCCTCTTCGTCACGCTCTCGGCCGAGGCCACCGACCCCGAGCATCCCGCGCACGACTTCTTCCAGAAGCGCTACCGGACCAGCCGCGAGCTCTTCTCGGCCACCATCGCCGAGGCGCAGAGGCGTGGCCAGGTCGTGCCCGAGGCCAGTGGCCCGCTGCTCATCGCCGTCCTGGACGGCCTGCAGATCCAGTGGCTGCTGGAGCCCGACTTCGACCCGCTCGCCGCCCTCGAGTCCTACCTGGACAGCATCACGCTGGAATGACCGGCCGGCCACCCGGCCCGGCGGCGCCTCCCCTCGGGCCCGCCCCCGGTCAGACCTGCCGCGTCGCTCTGGAGGGCGCCCCCCTGAAGCCTCGCACGCTCTTACGCCCCGTGCCCCGCGTGGCCGTGCTCGCGTGGTCGTGCCCCGCACGCGCGAGTCCGCACGTCCGGGCCCGCTCCCGGTGAGACCTGCTGCGTCGCTCTGGAGGGCGGTCCCCTGAAGCTTCGCGCGCTCCCACGCCTGTGCCCTGCGTGGTCGTGCCCCGCACGCGCGTGTCCCGGCCCGCTCCCGGTGAGACCTGCCGCGTCGCCCCGGAGGCGGCCCCCTGAAGCCCGCACCGCCCGGTCCCGCACGCCCGCACGCCCGTGCTCCGAGTGCCCGTATCTCGAGTGCCCGTATCTCGAGTGCCTGTGTCTCGTGTGCCTGTGTCTCGTGTGCCCTGTCCCCGGCGGCTGTGTTCCGGGTGGTTGGGAGGGAGCGGCCTATCGGCCGCAGTTCCGGATCGACATCCGCACGAGCTCCTTCTCGCCGGGCAGGTCGGCGTTGCCGGGGCGGGCGCGGAGGCCGTCCAGGATGACGGCCAGGTAGCGGCGCCACAGGTCCGGCCGGCCCGTGTGCTCGGTCACCGCCGCCACCATCAGCTGGATGATCGGCAGGTCGGCGGCCACCGCGTCGTCCCGTAGCGCTCCCTGCTCCTTGGCCCTGGCCAGCAGCCGGTCGACCGCCGGCCGTACGCGCTCGCGCATCTCCGCCTGCCGTTGCGGTCCGCGTCCTGTGCCGAGGGTGACCTCGCGCAGCCCCCGGTCGAGTGCCTGGATCTCGCACACCCGCACCAGGCAGGTCGTCAGGCCTCTCCAGGCGTCGGGCTCGGCCGCGGCCTGCGTCGTGAGGGTCTCGACGGTGTCGATCATGTCCTCGAAGAGCGCGTCGACGAGTTCCTCCTTGTTGGCGAAGCGCCGGTAGACGGTGCCGACCCCGACGCCGGCGCGCCTGGCCACGTCGTCGAGGGTGGCGCTCACCCCGCGCTCCCTGAACACCTCGTGCGCGGCGGCGATGATCCGCCGCCTGTTGCGCTCGGCGTCCTTGCGCGGCGGCGGGGTGGTGGAGGCCATGGGTTCGTCCAGGTCAGCCGGTGTGTCAGTCCTCGTTCGATGCTATCGGGGGGCTTTCCTGGAGCACCCAGCCGTTGCCGTCGGGGTCGGCGAAGAAGGCGAAGGAGTTCCACCGCCCGCCGGGGCCGTCGGCCAGCGAGCCGTCCTTCTCGTAGTGCTTGATCTCGCTGACCTCGACCCCGCGTGCGAGGAGCCGCGCGCGGGCGGCGGCGAGGTCGGAGATGACCAGTTGCAGGCCCTGCAGGGTTCCAGGGGGCGTGCTGACGGGGGCGCCGATGACGATGGAGCAGGCCGAGCCGGGCGGCGTGAGCTGCACGAAGCGGACGGTGGCGTTGACCTGGGTGTCGTGGTCGGCGTTGAAGCCCACCTGCTCGGTGTAGAACCGTTTGGCCCGTTCGACGTCGGTGACGGGAACGGGCACGACCTCGAGCTTCCAGTCCATGGCGGATCCTCACGTGAGAGGGGCGGCGACGGCGGTCACCCAGATCGTAGACATCTGAGTGACCCTGCGCCGCCGCGATCCTTCCCGCGGGCCATGCGGTCGAGGCGGATCGTCAGATCGCCGAGCGGAATGAACAAGTTAGGAAGGTTTCCTAACTTCCTTGACAGTCGCCCGAACCGGTTGCCAGGATGCGGCTAAGCGGCTTGGCGCGGCGTCGGCGACGACGTGACGCGCTCAGTTCCCCTTCTGCCCCGGCCGCGCGTCGTGAGTCGTCGCCCCCTGCCTTGGAGAGCCCCATGCCGCGTGCGCTGCTGTTACCCCTCGTCCTGCTGGCCGGGTCGCTCGTCGTCCCCGCCTCCGCCACCGCATCCGTCTCCGCCACCGCCGGCTCGGCCGGCGCCTCCGGCTCGCTCACCGCTTCCGCCGCCGAAACCCTCCTGTCCCAGGGCAAGCCGTCGACCGCCTCCTCCACCGAGAGCGCCTCGCTCGGCCCTGCCGGCGCCTTCGACGGTGACCTCACCGGCACCAGATGGGCCTCCGCCGAAGGGCACGACCCCGAGTGGATCCAGGTCGACCTCGGCGCGGTCACCCCGATCTCCCGCGTCAGGCTGACCTGGGAGGCCGCCTACGCCAGGGCCTACCAGATCCAGACCTCCCCTGACGGCGTCTCCTGGACCGCTGTCCATTCCACCACCAGCGGCGACGGCGGCACCGACGATCTGACGGTGACCGGTGAGGGCCGGTTCGTCCGCATGTACGGCACCGCCAGAGGCACCTCCTACGGCTACTCGCTCCACGAGATGCAGGTCTACGGCGATACCCCCGGCAACCCCGGCGGCCCCGAGTACCAGGCGGAGAACGCCACGCTCTCCCAGGCCACGGTCGCGAGCAACCACGCCGGATACACCGGCAGCGGCTTCGTCGACTACGTCAACACCGTGGGCGGCTACGTCGAGTGGACGGTCCAGGCCGCCACCGCGGGCCCTGCCACCCTGACCTTCCGCTACGCCAACGGCACCACGGCCGTCCGCCCGCTGGCCATCGCCGTGAACGGAACCGTCGCCAACCGTGACTTCCCCGGCACCGGCGCCTGGGCCACCTGGTCCGACCTGACGCTCACCGCGACGCTCAAGGCCGGCGCGAACACCGTGCGCGCCACCGCCACCGGCGCCGCCGGCGGCCCCAACCTGGACAAGCTCACGGTCGGCGCCTCCTCGGGCGGCGAGACGTTCGTCGTGGCCGCAGCCGGAGACATCGCCGAGCAGTGCACGGCGAGCTCGAGCTCCTGCGCCCATCCCAAGACCGCCAACCTGGTCAAGTCGATGAACCCCGACTTCGTCATCACGATGGGCGACAACCAGTACGACGACGCCAGGCTGCAGGACTTCACCGCCTACTACGACAAGACATGGGGCGCGTTCAAGAACAAGACCCGCCCGTCGGCAGGCAACCACGAGAGCTACGACCCCGCCGGGTTCGAGGCGGGCTACAAGTCCTACTTCGGGCCGATCGCCTTCCCCAACGGTAAGAGCTACTACAGCTACGACCGCGGCAACTGGCACTTCGTCGCCCTCGACTCCAACCTCTTCGACCAGAGCGCGCAGATCAACTGGCTGAAGGCCGACCTGGCCGCGACGGACAAGCGGTGCGTGGCCGCCTACTGGCACCACCCGCTGTTCAGCTCGGGCGAGCACGGCAACGACCCCGTCAGCAAGCCGGTGTGGCAGATCCTCTACGAAAGGCGAGCCGACCTCGTCCTCAACGGCCACGACCACCACTACGAGCGGTTCGCCCCGCAGAACCCGAACGCGCAGGCCGACCCGAACGGCATCGTCGAGGTGCTCGGCGGGATGGGCGGCGCCTCGCCGTACAACATCGAGAACGTGCAGCCCAACAGCCAGAAGCGGCTGTCGGGGACCTTCGGCGTGGTGAAGCTGACGATGGGGGACAGCACCTTCTCCTCGCAGCTGATCGGCGTCGACGGCCAGGTCAAGGACACCAGCCCCACCTACACCTGCCACTGACGCGTGTACATATCCGGTTTCCGCTATCGACGGCTGACCACGGCCGTGCCCGCCAACGTGCTGGCGCTGGGCCTGGTCAGCCTGGTCACCGACATCTCCTCCGAGATGGTGACCGCGGTCCTGCCGTACTACGCGGTGCTCGTGCTGGGGCTCAGCCCGCTGGCGTACGGCCTGCTGGACGGCCTCTACTTCGGGGTGACCGCCCTGGTACGGCTGGCCGCGGGGCACGCGGCCGACCGGTGGCGGCGGCGCAAGCTCGTGGCGGGGATCGGCTACGGGCTCTCGGCGGCGTGCAAGCTAGGCCTGCTGGCCGCCGGGAGCTCGGTGGGCCTGCTCGGCGCGGTCGTCGCGGCCGACAGGACGGGCAAGGGGCTGCGCACCGCGCCGCGCGACGCGCTCATCTCGCTGAGCGCGGGGCCCGAGACGCAGGGGCAGGCGTTCGGCGTGCACAGGGCGATGGACACGGTCGGCGCGTTCCTCGGGCCGCTGGCCGCGTTCGCGGTGCTCGGCGCGACCGGCGCGTACGACGCGGTCTTCGTGGTCAGCTTCGCGTTCGCGGTGCTCGGCGTCGTGCTGCTGGCCCTGTACGTGAGGGAGCAGCCCGTGGCGGCGACGGTCACTCCGCCGAAGGACGGCACAGGCCTGCGCCCCGCGCTCGCGCTCCTGCGGCGGCGGCCGTTCCGGCGGGTCTGCGTGACTGCCGCCGCGCTCGGCCTGGTGACCGTCAGCGACCCCTTCGTCTACCTCCTGCTGCAGAAGGGGACGGGCATCGCCCCCGAGCACTTCCCGCTGCTCCCGCTCGGCACCGCCGCGGTGTACCTCCTGCTCGCCGTCCCCATGGGCAGGCTGGCCGACAGGTGGGGCCGGGTCCCGGTCTTCCTGCTGGGCCACCTCGCGCTCGTCGGCGTCTATGCGCTGCTCGCGGGCGGGGCGCCGTACTGGCTGGTCCTGGGGGCGTTCGGGCTGTTCTACGCGGCGACCGACGGCGTGCTGATGGCGGCGGCGGGCCCGCTGCTGCCCCCGCACCTGCGCACCAGCGGGCTCGCGCTGCTGCAGACGGGCCAGGCCGTCGCCCGGATGCTGTCCTCGATCATGTACGGCGCGGCGTGGACGCTCGCCGGGCCGGTGCCCGGGCTGGTCGTGATGGGCGCGGGGATCGTGGCGTGCCTGGCGTTCTGGAAGGTGGTCCGATGAGAAAGACGCTGATCCTCGCCGTGACGCTGCTCGTGCTGGGCGGCGGCGCGTTCTTCTACGCGGTGCGCGCCGCCGGAGCCGGCCCGGGCGGGGGAGCGGGCGTCCTCGATCTGGCCAGGCCGGGCCAGATCGTGGTCAGGGACCAGGACACGGGCCTGGTGCGCGGCAGCCGTACCCGGTGCGAGCGGTTCGCCACCGCCTCGGGAACGGGCGTCTGCCTGGTCACCGGCGTGGCCAGGACCGACGCCGTCGTCGTGGACCGGACGATGAAGGAGACCAGGCGGCTGCACCTGGCAGGCATCCCGAGCCGTGCCAGGGTGTCGCCGAGCGGCCGGATGATCTCCTGGACGGTGTTCGTCACCGGCGACTCCTACAACACGAGCGGCTTCTCCACCTGGACCGGGATCCTCGACGACCGCACCGGCTACGCGATCACCAACATGGAGCAGATCCCGTTGATCAAGGACGGGCGCCGCTACCACTCGCCCGACGTCAACTACTGGGGCGTCACGTTCGCCGCCGACGACAACCGCTTCTACGCCACCGTCTCGACGCGCGGGCAGACCTACCTGGTGCAGGGCGACTACGGCAAGTGGGAGGCCCGGGTGCTGCGGGCGAACGCGGAGTGCCCCTCGCTGTCGCCGGACGGCAAGCGGCTGGTGTTCAAGAAACGCATGCCGGGGGGAGCGTGGCGGCTGCACGCGCTCGACCTGTCCACGATGGCCGAGACGCCGCTCGCGGAGAGCGCGAACGTCGACGACCAGGTGGCATGGCTGGACGAGGCGACCGTGATGTACGCCAAGGGGCGCGACGTGTGGGCGGTCCCCGCCGACGGCACGGGCGCGGCCCGCCTGCTGGTCGGCGACGCCTCCTCGCCGTCGGCCGTCCGCTGAATCTCGAGCGGGCCGCCTGCGGGGCGCGCGCGGGTCAGGCGCGGCGGATCGTGACGTCGCCGTAGTGTGTTCGCGCGCGCACCTCGACGGTCTCGTCGGACTCCTCGGGCCCGGCGGCGGCCGTCATGAAGTTGCGCACCGTGCCGTAGGGCGCGTTCAGGTCGAGCCACGCGGCCGTACCCCGCCTGATGCCGATCTCCAGCTGGCCGTGGCCCGTCTCGAGCTCGAGCGAACCGCGGACGGACTCCTCGACGGTGATGTCGCCGTAGGCGGTCCTGGCGTGCACGCTCGCCAGTGCGCGGTCGACGGTGATGTGGCCGTAGGCGGTGTTGAGCCGCAGGTCGCCGGTCACCTCGCCGAGCTTGATGTCGCCGCTGGAGGTCTTGATCACGGCTGTGCCGTCGATCCGCCGCACGCTGATCGTGCCGTTGGCGGTGGTGATGTCGGTGTGGCCGGTCGAGCCGGTCACGCTGATGTCGCCGTCGGCCGTGCTCAGCCGCGCCCTGCCCGTCTCCTCGAGCGTGATGCCGCCGGAGGCGGAGGCGAGCGTGGACTCGCCGAGACCGCCCCTGCAGCGGATCTCGCCCGCCGTGGTGGCCTCGACGCGCGAGCCCGATGGCAGCTCGATCGTCATGTCGACCGAGCCCGTGTGGCTGAACAGCGAGTGGCCCCTGCTCTTGGGCGCCTGCACCAGCAGCCGGCCGGCCGCGTACTCCACCGTGGACTGCCTGGCGGCCTTCACGTCGGCGTCGTCGGACTCGTCGGCCGGGCGGATCGTGACGACGGTGTCGGCGCGGTCGCTCGCGATGATCCGCAGGCGGCCTGTACCGGCGGAGATCGTCGCGGTGATCGGGTCTGGGGTCTCGAACGAGTCAGGCACGGCACCACTATGACGCCAGAATGACATCATGGCAAGAGGACTCGTGGCAACATGCTGGCGTCAGATCCGTAAGCGGCGGCGCGTCGAACGGGTCGCGCCCGAGGATCCAGGCGAGCCGGCCGGCCGTCTACGCCCCCCTCAGCACCGACCGGTAGTGCGCGACGCGGTCCGCCTCGCTGTCCAGGCAGCAGCTCGCGCAGAGGACCTTCTCGGCCGAGGTGTAGTACAGGCAGCAGGTGTTGCGCAGATAGAACAGGCCCTCCCGCGCGCCCTCCCTCAGTCGCACCACCCTGCCCAGCCGGTCGAGCCCGTTCCCCGCCGCGGCGACGAAGCGGTGGTAGGCCGCCTCCAGTTCGTCCACGTCCCCGCCGCGCAGGCTCGCCCCGCAGAACGCCATCGCGCAGCCGTGCGCGATGCCGCCGTGCAGCTGCCGCAGTCCTGCTCTCGTGCGCACGCGCAGGGCGCGCGCCAGCGGCAGCAGGTGCTCCTCCAGCACCCAGGAGACCAGGGTCTCCACCGAACCCTCGACGGCGTAAGGCTTCCGCAACCCCACCGCCTCGAACCCGTGGTGCTCCGACAGCCTGATGGCCGTGTTGGAGGGGCGCACGTCGATCAGGACACCCCGCAGCGCCCATGCCAGCAGCGCGGCGGTGGTGACGCGGCCCGCGTAGACGGCGATCACGGTCAGCGCCGTCGCGTGGTCGCTGACCTGGCCGCTGGCGTGCCGTTCGGCGTCGAGGACGCGGGTCAGCTCGGGGGACCCGGGGTCGAGCAGCCGTGAGCAGTCGATCCAGTCGCCGCCTGAGGACAGGTCCAGGTCGAGGTCGAGCCGGTAACGCTCGCCGAAGGTGTCGAGCCTGGCGAACACGTCGTGCATGGAAATCCTTCGTCGAGGCAAAGCTACGACGCTGGATCGTAGTTCATAGCAGGGTGAGCGAGTGACAGTGGTGGGAGACGAACGCGGTCAGACCGGGTACGGCGGCCACCGCCGCGGGCCCTGCGAGCAGCAGGGCGACCGCCGCCAGCCCCGCCACCCGCTGGCGGCGGCCGAGCGGCGCGGGGGGACGCAGCATGCGCCGCACCCTGGCCAGCGCGCTCTGCCCGCCCGCGCCCATCACGAACGCGGGCACCCGCCCCGTGGCCAGCCCGACCAGCGCGGCGGCGATCTGCACTCTGGGGTGGCGGCTGGCGGCCACGTCGTCGGCGCGCAGCTCGAGCAGGCGGGCGAGCTCGGCCCTCGCCGCGGCGAACAGCGGTACGAAGGGGAACGCCCGCGCGAACGCCTCGCCCGCGGCCAGCACCAGATGATGCCTGCCGCGCACGTGGGCCCGCTCGTGCGCGAGCACGGCGGCGACCTGTTCGCCGTTCAGCGACCGGAGCGCGGCCGTGGTGATCACGGTCGTGGCGCCCCGGCCTGGCAGGCAGTAGACGAGCGGCTCGGCGTGGTCGACGACGACGGCGCCGAGCTCGTGGTCGGGACGGCCGAGCAGGGCCAGTCCCTCGGCGTGCCGGCGGCGCTGCCTTCTGGCCCTGGCCAGGACGGAGGCCATGGAGAAGGCCACCCTGCCCACGACGAGCCCGCCGGCGACCAGCGCCGCCCACGCGGCCGTGCCCGGCCCCTCGGCGAGCATCATCGTGCAGAGCTCGAACAGGTCGGCCAAGCCGTGCCCGATCGCGTCCGCGGGGACCGTCGCGGTCACCAGCGCCAGCGGCGCGGAGACGATGACCGACGCGCAGGCCGCCAGCCACATGGCAATCGCCAGCCTGGGCGCCCGCTCGGCCCACCGCGCCCTGCTCAGCGGACCGGCCGGCAGCACGGAGGCGGCGAGCGTGTAGCAGGCCAGGACGACGGCGTCCGTCATGCCTGGCGGCCCTTCGGGGGGTAGACCTGCAACGCCGACTCCAGGGCGGCGGACTCCTCGGGGGTCAGCCGCTCCAGGAAGTGGACGAGCGTGGCGGCCTGGTTGCCGCTGCTGGCCAGAGTCTCGCGCATGAGGCCTGCGGTGTAGGCCTCCTTGCTGGTGACCGTCTCGTAGACATAGGCCTTGCCCACGGGATGGCGGGTGAGCAGGCCCTTCTTGTGCAGCTTGTCCATGACGGTCATGACCGTGGTGTAGGCGATCTCCCGCTCGCGGCGAAGATCTTCGAGCACGTCGCGCACCGAGGCGGGGCGATGGTAGGACCACATCCTGTCCATGATCGTGGCTTCGAGATCACCCAGAGCGCGCACCATGCGGCTCATGCTACCCGCGATCGTAGAAGAGTCGAGGGGGCGAACCCCGCTCCCGCCCGCCGGGGGCGCTCAGGACAGGGCGGCGCCGACCTCGGCCATGCGGCCGGCGTCCCACGTGACCGCGGGGTCGGGTTCGAGGAAGGTGAACGCGGTGGCGGCGATCCCCAGCGCGGGCAGCGACCAGTCGGCGGGACGGTCCTCGCCGAGCGGCGCCGACCGCAGGCGGAGCGTCGCGACCTCGGGGGTGGACAGCGCCATCGTCACCATCCCGCGCATCGTCGCCTGCGCCAGCGTCGCCATGGTCTCGAAGGTGGCGCCGAGCTCGGCGCGCAGCCGGTAGCCGAGCAGCCCGGCCAGATGCCGGTAGCGTGAGGCGATCCGCTCGACGAACGCCCGCTCCGCCCTGCCGAGCGACTCGCGGACGTCGTCGCGCAGCTCGCCGTCCTCGAGGCTGAGGAACGTCGCGTGCAGCGCCAGGTAGGTCCGCCACTCCGTCGACCCGTGAATGGCCTCGAAGTCGTGCGCGGCCCCCAGGCGCAGCATCTCGGCGCACAACCGCCGCCTCCCCTCCGGCGACTCCAGCCAGTCGAGGTGGTCGCGCGCGAACCCGTTGATCAGCTCGAGCGCCGCTCCCGCGTCGGCGACGGCGGGCGTGGCCGCCTTGGCGATCTGCCTGAGCAGATCGCTGAAGAACAGGTCTTTGTACGGCCAGCGCCGGTAGACCGCGCTGCGGGAGACGCCCGCGTCGCGGATCACGTCCTCAAGGCCGATGTGGTCGAGCCCCACGGTCAGCCCTGTGAGGTTGACCATGTCCAGCGCGGTGTCGAGCATCCGCTGCTCGGTCTCCTCGTCGGACAGCCGCTGCCGCCTGCGCGACAGCCCGGTGGGCGCTCGATCTCTCATGGGGCTAGTCTCTCATTAGGACATGATGTCTCAAGTTTGGTATCTCTAGTATGCCACCAAAGGAGAAACCCATGCAGACCCAGCGCAACGCCGTACGCGCGATGTACACCGGGGCCGCGCTCACGGTGATCGCCGCGCTCGTCCTCATCGCCGACCAGGCGACCGGTGACCTGGCGCGACACCTGAAGGCCGCCTATCCCTCGAACGACGCGCAGTGGCTCGACATGACGATGGCCAGCATCGCGACGTATCTGTACGTCGTCTACGGCGTGGGCGTCGTGCTGTGGCTGTGGCTGGCGAGGGCCGGCAGGAAGGGCGGCAGAAGGGCCAGGCTCAACGCGACCGTCGTCTTCCTCGTGGGCACGGCCCTGCTCGCCTTCAACTTCACCCAGCCGCACCCGATGGTCGTGACGGTGGCGGGCGTGCTGCCCTGCCTGGCCGGCCTGGCCGCCGTCGCGTTCCTGTGGAAGCGGAGCGAGCGGGTCTGACGGGCTTTCAGTCGGCGAGCGGGGGCAGGGCGGCGGCGGCCTCCTCGTGGCTCGCGCCAGTGGCCTGGAGCAGGTCGACGACGATCGACCTGAGCTGCGCGACCAGCACGCCGGCGGCGAACCCCTCCCTGTCGCCCGGCAGCGCGGCCGCCACCGCGAGGATCGCGGAGCGCGCCCCTTCAGGCTCGCGGCGCGAGGGCAGTTCGTCCCGCAGCAGCAGGACGGCGGCCGACAGGTCGTGCAGCGCGCCGGGCAGCCACACGGGAACGGGCGCGCCCTGGTCGACGGCGACGAGCGCGCGGCGGGCCAGGACGCGGGTGTTGCGGAGGGCGTGGTCGACGGGCGTGAGCGCGGTCTCGTACCGCAGCAGCAGCTCGCGCCGCCGCCTGCGGCGCAGCGGGGAGATCGCGATGATCTCCTTGCTGGTCTGCAGGGCCTCGGCGAACTGCTCGACCGCCTTCTGGGTGCCGCGCGCCTCCTCCAGCGCCGCGGCGGCCAGTTCGGGGTCCGTCTTCTCCAGGGCCTCGGCCGTGTCCTCCAGCGCCAGGGCCAGCGCGTCCAGGGCGGCGGCCGCGTGCCGGTGGGCGATGGCGGCGGTGTCGGCGGGTATCAGCGCCACGGCCGCGATGCCGAGCACGCCGCCGAGCAGGGCGTCGACCATCCGGTCCAGGCCGCCGGTGCCCGAGGGCGGCAGCAGGGTGGCGACGAGGACGGCCGACGAGCCCGCCTGCAGCACGATCAGCGAGCCGCTGTCCAGGAGCACGGCCACGCCCATGGCCAGCGCGACGACGAGCGCGATCTGCCACGGGCCCGAGCCGATCGTGGAGATCAGCAGGTCGCCCACGCCGACGCCGAGGGCGACCCCGACCACCAGCTCGGCCACCCGCCGCAGCCGCGCCCCGAGCCCGACGCCGATGCAGAGCACCACCGCGATCGGCGCGAAGAACGGGCGGGCGTGGCCGAGCAGGTCCTTGGCCGCCAGCCAGGCGACCGCGGCGGCCAGCGCGCACTGGGCGATCGAGGGGGCCATGAGGGCGAGCCGGTCCATCCGGCCCCGCACGTCGATTCTCACGGCGCCAGCATGCCCGCAAAATATGACAAACCGGTTACCTGGGAAAACCTGGCAGCCGGCTGAACGCGCGCTGTCAGTCCTCGGGCCAGCTTCCGTCGGGGAATTCGCCCGTGCCGCCCTCGACCAGCACCACCTGGTCACTGTCGCTCAGGCCCTGCTCGATCTGCACGTACTGGTCACCGCGCACGCCCGTCGTGACCGGCTGCTCCTTCTGGCCCGCGGCGGTCTTCACGGTGACCGTCGCGGTGCCGTCCGTCCTGGTCCTGACCGCCTGGGCCGGAACGTAGAGCGCGTCGTCCGCCTCGTCCGTCGTGACGGTGACCGTCGCCGACTGGCCCACCAGGAGGCCGCTCGGCGGATCGTCGAAGGTGACCGTCACGGCGTAGCGGACGAGCCGGTCGGTGGCCGTGGCCGTCGGCGCGATGTGCGCGACGGTGCCGGTGTGCCGCTCGCCCTGGCGCGTGGCGAGGGTGACGCCCGCCTTCTGGCCGAGGGCGAGACTGTTCACGTCCGACTCGGTGAACATGGCCTCGACCTGCAGCTCGTCCAGGTCGCCGAGGCTGATGAAGGTGCCGGTGCCCACGCTGTCGCCGCGCCCGCCCCCGACCGAGAGGACGGTGCCCGAGACGGGCGCGACGATCCTCGTGGCTCTGACCGCGTCGGCGGCCTGCTCCATGGCCGCCTGGGCCTTGGCGAGCGCGGACCCGGCCTGTTCCTCGCCCATTCCGCAGTTCGCCTTCGCCTGGCCGCTGGGGCCTGCGCTGGCCTGGGGCCCCGGGCTCGGCCTGCCGTCCGGCGCCCTGCCGGGCTCGCCGCTGGCTCCGGCGGACGGCCTCGCGCTGGGCCTGCCCGTGGTTCCGGCCGAGGGCTTCGCGCTGGGTCTCCCACTGGCCTTGGCCGAGGGCTTCGCGCTGGGCCCGCCGGTGGGTCTCCCGCTGGCTGCGGCGGACGGGCCGGGGCTCGCGGCCGGACCGTCGTCAGGCGCGGAGGTGGGGTGGGCCGTCACCGCGGGGATGCCGCCGAGGTCGCCCGTCGGCCGAGGGGCGGGGACCTGGGCCGACGGCGTCGCGGTGACCGTCACCGTCACGGTGGGGGCGGGCTCGGTCACGGTGACCGTCACCGTCGGCACCGGCTCCTCAGGCTCGTCCGGATCAGCTCCGCGCGGCTCAGGCGAGGGGGTGCCCTGCGGTGTCACGGGGGTGAAGGCGGCGAGCGCGATCCCGGCGCCGAGCCCGCCCGCCTGCGCGGCATCCGAAAGGCCCGCCTGCGCGGTGTCCGACACGCCTGCCGTGGCAACCGGCCCGCCCGCCTGCGCGGCGTCCGGCACCCCCGCCTGCGCGGAGGAGCACGACGCGGCCGTGTCGACGGCGTCCTGCGCGGCGGCCACGTCGGCCTTCGCCGCCGCGTACGCCTCCCTGGCCGCCGTCGCGTCGGTCCAGGCGAGTACCCGGCCCTTGCGCACCTTGTCGCCGACCTTCACCTTCAGCCCCTGGACCTTCCCCGAGGCGCCGAAGGCGAGGTCGCGGCGCGATCCGTCCTTCGTGCTGCCCGCCGCGGAGACCGACGCCGTGACCGTGCCGCGCTGGGCGGCCGCCAGCCGTACCGTGGAGGACGGCGCCGGGTCGTCGCCCAGCACGACCACGAGCACGCCCGCACCCGCCAACGCCGCCGCGGCGACGGCAAGGCCGCCCCTGCGCATATGACTCGGTCTCATGGGCGCCCATCCTGGCGGTCCCGATTCGGAGGAGACTGTCGGGAAGCTGGAGGTTGCCTGTGCGCCGCGGGGCCGCGCCGCGGCGTTCAGCAAACGCCCAGGCTTCGCGAGGCTGGAGCCAAGGCTGGTGTGCCAGGGTCACGGCCTGTGAAGCTGTCGACCAGGCGCAGGAGCCTGATAACGAACGGGATCCTCGCGGTCGCGTTGCTGGGCGGGGCGGTCCTCGCCTACTCCGCGCTGGGCACGGGCGGGTCCTCGGCCGACGCCCTCGTGCGGACGGTCACCGCGGCGAGGGGCACGGTCGAGGCCTCCGTCTCGGCCTCGGGCGCCGTGGAGAGCGCGCAGTCCCGCTCGCTCGCCTTCGCCTCCGCCGGCACCGTGGAGAAGATCTATGTCAAGGCGGGCGACACGGTCTCCAAGGGCCAGATCCTCGCCAGGCTGGACGACGACGCCGCCCAGGAGAGCCTGTCCTCGGCGAGCGCGGCCTACGAGGCAGCCGCCGACGACGGCACCTCGACCGCCGCGCTCTACGCCTCCTACGTCAAGGCCCGCAACGCCTACAGCGCCGCTCGGCGCGAGGTCGCGGGCACCGTGCTGAAGGCGCCGTTCGCGGGCACCGTCACCGCGGTGAACGGCTCCGTGGGCGGATCCTCCGCCACGGCCGGCGCGGGGCAGGGCGAGGAGGCGTCCTCCGGCTTCATCACCGTGGCGAACACCAGGAAGCTTAAGCTCGTTGGCTCCTTCACCGAGTCGGACGTCACCAAGCTGAAGATCGGCCGCCCGGCGACGATCACCTTCGACGCCCTCTCGGGGGTCACCGCGACAGGAAAGATCACCCAGATCGAGCCCGTCGCCGCCACCAGCGAGAACGTCGTCCAGTACCCGGTGACGATCTCCTTCACCAAGGTGCCGGACGAGGTGCGCCTCGGCCAGACGGCGACCGTCCAGGTCGTCACGGACCGCGCGGAGGACGTCGTGACCGTCCCCTCTGTCGCCGTGACCACCGCAGGCGGGCAGAGCACGGTGACCCTCCTCAAGGACGGCCGGCAGGTGCGGACCCCGGTCGAGATCGGGGTGAAGGGCACCGCCACGACCGAGATCAGGTCGGGCGTGGCCGAGGGCGACACCCTCGTCCCTCCCGCCGCCACCGGCACCGGCGGCACCCAGCAGCTGGGCAGGTTCCCGGGCGGCGGCATGATCGGCGGCCCGGGCGGCGGTCCGGGGGGTGGCAGGTGAGCGCGGCGGTCCTCAGGGTGGAGAACCTGGTCAAGACCTACGGCGAGGGCGACGCCCTGGTGCGGGCGCTGCGCGGGGTCAGCCTCGACGTGGAGCGCGGCGACTACGTGGCCATCATGGGCGCCTCGGGCTCCGGCAAGTCCACGCTCATGAACATCCTCGGCTGCCTCGACGTGCCCAGCGAGGGCCGCTACCTCATCGACGGCACCGATGTCGGCTCCCTCGACGAGCACCAGCTCGCCGTCCTGCGCAACCGCAAGATCGGGTTCGTGTTCCAGTCGTTCAACCTCATCCCGCGCATGAGCGCCCTGGCCAACGTCGAACTACCGCTCACCTACGGCGGCGTCGGCGCCGCCGAGCGCCGCGCCCGCGCGCTCGAGGCCCTCGGCAGGGTCGGCCTGGCCGACCGGGTCCACCACGACCCGAACGAGCTGTCGGGCGGCCAGCAGCAGCGCGTGGCCGTCGCCAGGGCGCTGGTCACCGCGCCCGCCCTGCTGCTGGCGGACGAGCCGACGGGCAACCTCGACACCATGTCCACGCGCGACGTGCTGGACATCATGGACCGGCTCAGCGAGTCGGGCAGAACCATCGTGATCATCACGCACGAGGACGACGTGGCCGCGCGCGCCAAGCGGATCATCAGGCTGGTGGACGGCGAGATCGTCGAGGACCGCCGCCAGGCGCCGGTCGAGGGACCGCCGCCGCGGCCGGCGGCGCAGACCTCCGCCCCGCTCCCCGGAAACGGATCGGGACCGCCACGGGGAGCGGGCGGAGACCACGACGAGCGGCCCGCGTGCGAGGTGCGGTCCCGGTGAACCAGCTGGAGATCCTCCGCTTCGCACTGCGCGGCCTCGCGGCCAACAAGCTGCGCAGCGCGCTGACCACACTCGGCATCCTCATCGGCGTCGCCGCGGTGATCCTCCTGGTCGCCGTCGGCGAGGGCTCGTCGCAGAGCATCCAGCGCAACATCCAGCGCCTCGGCTCCAACACGCTCACCGTCTCCCCGTCGTTCTCCGGAGGCGGCCCGGGCGGCGGGGGCCAGGGCTCGGGCCCGAGGACGCAGGCCAGGCCGCTCACACTGCAGGACGCCAAGGCCCTCACCGAGCTGCCCTCGGTGAAGAGCGTCTCTCCCGTGGTCAACGCCAACGCCGCCACCGCCGTCCACGAGGGCGCGAGCCACGCGGTCGGTCAGCTGGTCGGCACCTACCCCAGCTACTTCGAGGCCATGAACAAGCAGGTCGCCTCGGGCACGTACTTCGTCAACGACGACGTCCGCGCCTCCAGAAAGGTGATGGTGATCGGCCGGACCGTCGCGGACGAGCTGTTCGGGCAGGTGAACCCGATCGGCAGGCAGCTGAGCGTCTCGGGCGTGCCGTTCACCGTGGTCGGCGTGCTCAAGGAGTCGGGATCCAGCGGCATGCAGGACGCCGACGACCTCGCGATCGCGCCGCTGCCCGCCGTCCAGCAGAGCCTGACGGGGTTCGGCTCGCTCGGCTCGATCGTGGTGCAGGCCACGGGGGCGACGGCCACCGAGTCCGCGCAGGCGGAGGTGAGCGCGCTGCTCAACCAGCGCCACGGCGTCGGCGCCGACCCCGACTACCGCATCCTGAACCAGGCCGCGCTGCAGGAGACCGTCAGCGCCGCCACGGGCACCTTCACCGTGCTGCTCGGCGCGGTGGCGGCCATCTCGCTGCTGGTCGGCGGCATCGGCATCACCAACATCATGCTGGTCACCGTCACCGAGCGGACCCGCGAGATCGGCATCCGCAAGGCCATCGGCGCGCCGAGGAGCGCCATCCTGGGCCAGTTCCTGATGGAGGCCACGCTGCTGAGCCTGGTCGGCGGGCTGTCAGGCGTGCTGATCGCCTTCCTCGGCACCCGGTTCACGATCGCGGGGATCGAACCCGTGCTGGTGCCCTCCTCGATCGCGCTCGCCCTGGGCGTCTCGATCGGGATCGGGCTGTTCTTCGGCAGCTATCCGGCCAACAGGGCCGCCAAGCTCCGTCCCATCCAGGCGCTGCGCCATGAGTGAGGAGAAGGTCGTGTCGTCGTTCGAGGAGGAGTTCCAGCCGCGCCGCAGGACGTCCAGGCTCACCCTGGGTCTGGTGGCGGCCCTGGTGCTCGTCGCGGGGGTGCTGATCGGCATCCAGGCCCACAAGCTGCTCGGCGGCTCCACGGCCGCCGCCGGGCAGTTCGGCCCCCGCACGGGGTACGGCGTGCAGCAGCCGAGCGGCGGCACCGGACCGCAGGGCCAGCCGCCTGGCGGCGCGATCCGCGGCAGGGGCCAGGGCGGCGCCGCCACCGTCGGCACCGTCGAGAAGGTCGAGAAGGACAGGATCACGCTGAAGACCATGGACGGCTCCACCGTGGTCGTAACGACGACGGGCGAGACTACAGTTCAGGTCACCGAACAGGGCGCGCTGTCCGACCTGAAGACCGGCACCACCGTGGTCGTCCAGGGGGAGAAGGGCGGCGACGGCGAGGTGGCGGCCACCTCCATCAGCGAGGGAGGCGGATTCGGTGCCAGGAGATAGGGCCCGTGAGGCCCGGCTGCTCGTCGTCGACGACGAGCCCAACATCAGGGAGCTGCTGTCGGCGAGCCTGCGCCTGGCCGGATTCGACGTGCGGGCCGCCGCCGACGGCAGGCAGGCGCTGCGCCTCGCCGACGAGGACCGGCCTGACCTGGTGATCCTCGACGTCATGCTCCCCGATCTGGACGGCTTCGCCATCGCCGACCGGCTGCGGGCCGGCAACAGGCGCGTACCCGTGCTGTTCCTGACCGCCCGTGACGCCCACGACGACAAGGTGGCGGGGCTGCGGGTCGGCGACGACTACGTCACCAAGCCGTTCAGCCTGGACGAGGTGCTGGCCAGGATCAGGGCGGTGCTGCGCCGTACCAGGGGAGGGGAGGCGGCGCCGTCCAGGCTGGAGGTCGGCGACCTGGAGCTGGACGAGGAGGCCCACCAGGTGCGCAAGGCGGGCGTGCTGGTGTCGCTGTCGCCGACGGAGTTCAAGCTGCTGCACTACTTCATGGTCAACGCCGGCCGCGTCGTGTCGAAGACGCAGATCCTCGACCACGTCTGGTCGCACGACTACGACGGCGACGCTGGAGTCGTCGAGTCCTACGTCTCCTATCTGCGGCGCAAGCTCGACAGGGACGACCCCCGGCTGCTGCACACCCTGCGCGGGGTCGGCTACGTCCTGCGCGCGCCCCGGCAGTGAAGGCGCTCCCCCTCTGGCTGCGGCTCGTCTCGGCGACCCTCCTGCTGGTCACGCTGGCGATCACGCTGACCGGCGGCTTCGCCGTCAGGCTGCTGCGCGGCTACCTGGTCGAGCGGGTCGACCAGCAACTGGCCACCGCCGCCCGGCCCCTCCCGTTCCCCGACATGGCGCCGCGCCCGGTGGAGGGGCGCCCGCTGCGCCTGCCGGGTCTGTTCCACATGGTGCTGCTCGACCGGCAGGGTGCCATGGTCAGGACCTTCGCCGAGTCCGTCGACGTCGACAGGCCCGCCATCCCGCGGCTCACCCTCGCGGACGTGATCGACAGGGCGGGACGGCCCTTCGACGTGGACTCGGTCGAACGCGACGGGCCCGAGTGGCGGGCCGTCGCGGTGCCGGGCCCTGGGCAGACCACCCGGGTGATCGCCGTCAGCCTCGGTGACATCGACCGCACCGTCTCCCGCCTGGTGACGATCGTGGTGGGCGTCGGCGGCGGCGTCCTGGTCGTGCTGGGCCTGGCCTGCTACTGGCTCGTACGGCGCAGCCTGCGCCCTCTGGGCGAGATCGAACGCACGGCGGCCGCGATCGCCGGGGGCGATCTGTCAAGGCGGGTGCCCGAGCGGCATCGCCGTACCGAGATGGGCAGGCTGGGCCGCGCGCTCAACGGGATGCTGGCGCAGATCGAGCGGGCGGTCAGGGACAGGGAGGCGGCCGCCGACGCCGCGGGCCGCTCGGCCGAGCTGATGCGCAGGTTCGTCGCCGACGCCTCGCACGAGCTGCGCACCCCGCTGACCTCGATCAGGGGCTTCGCCGAGCTGTATCGTCAGGGCGCGCGCGACCTCGACAAGACCACGTGGCTGATGGACAGGATCGAGAACCGGGCCGGCCACATGAGCCTGCTGGTCGACGACCTGCTGCTGCTGGCGCGTCTCGACCAGCGCCGCCCGCTCGACCACGCGCCCGTGGACCTGCTCAGCCTCGCGGCCGGCGCGGTGATCGACGCCAGGACGCTCGCACCCGACAGGGACATCGGCTTCGAGCGGCTGGACGGCGCGGAGGGGGAGGTGACCGTCCTGGGCGACGAGGCGAGGCTCGGCCAGGTCATCGGCAACCTGGTCGGCAACGCGCTCAAGCACACCCCTCACGGCACGCCGTTCACCGTGCGGGTCGGGGTCGAGGCGGGGCAGGCCGTGGTGGAGGTCGCCGACCAGGGGCCCGGACTGCCGGGCGAGGCCCTCGACAGGGTCTTCGAGCGCTTCTACCGCGCCGACCCCGCCAGAGGACTCGACTCGGGAGGCACCGGGCTCGGCCTGTCGATCGCCGCGGCCCTGACCGACGCGCACGGCGGCACGATCAGCGCCGCCTGTCCGCCTGGCGGCGGCGCGCTCTTCCAGGTCAGACTGCCTCTTTACTCCAGCAGCTCGTCCAGCGCGCCTTCCGGAAGGTAGGGCGAGTAGAAGTCGCTCAGCGCCTGACGGGCCAGGCGCGCGGCGAGCGGTCCGTCGCCCACGCGGAGGGCGGCCAGCGCCTCCTCGTGGTGGGCGATGCTGCGCCGCCGCTGCTCGGGCGCCCTGATCTTGTCGGCGATGAGGTTGAGCACGATGGAGCGGACCACGTCGCTGCAGATCTGGATGAGCTTGTTGCCGCTGGCCCGCGCCACCGCGTCGTGGAAGTCCACGTCGGCGGCGCTGAACGACTCGTAGCCGTCCGCTGCCCGCATGCGCTCGATCGCGTCGTCCATCTCCGCCAGCTGCGCCGGGGTGTGCAGCCGCGCGGCCAGCAGGTAGGCCGCGCCTTCGAGCACCATCCTGAACTGCACCAGCTCGGCCAGCGACAGCTCGTCCACCCTGGCCAGGGTGGTCATCGACTTGTGCAGCGCCGCGGGGGTGAAGGGCATCACCTCCGCGCCGTTCGGGTCGCCAGGGCGCGACCTGACCAGGCCGCGCGCCTGCAGGACGCGCAGCGCCTCACGGACGGTCGACCGGCTCACCGAGAACTGGACCATCAGGTCCCGCTCGCTCGGCAGCCGCTCGCCCGGCCGCAGCTCGCCGCTCTCGACGGCCTGCTCGACCTGCTCGACGATGCGCTCGTAAGCGCGCACGGTTCGCACAGGTTGGAACCGAGGTCCGTCCATCGCGCCCCCTCTTGACCGAAAAGTCCTGGGCTGGCAGTGTGCGTAGCCTACTGGTCAGACCAGTGCACTAGCCAGGAGGCTTGAGGCATGAGGCGCATTGGAATCTGGGTCGCCCTCGGCGGCCTCCTTCTCAGCGCGGCCTGCGGCGGCGGTGGCGCCGACAGCGCCGGCGACCGCACCGGCGGCACGACGGGCTCCCAGCCCTCCACCCTGGCCGTCGGCTTCGTCGCCGAACCGGCCAACCTCGACTTCACCGCCACCGAGGGGGCGGCCATCCCCCAGGCGCTGCTCGTCAACGTCTACGAGGGCCTGGTGAAGCTGGATCAGGACGGCAACATCCAGCCCCTTCTCGCGGAGAAGTGGGACGTCTCCGCCGACCGCAAGACCTACACCTTCACCCTACGCAAGGGCGTCACCTTCACCAACGGCGCCCCGTTCACCGCCGACGACGTGGTCTTCTCCGTCAACAGGGTCAAGTCCGACTGGAAGCTGAAGATCAAGACCCAGATGGACGTCGTCGACAAGGTGGAGAAGAAGGACGACTCCACCGCCGTCATCACGCTCAAGCGGCCGAGCAACGGCTGGATGTACTCGATGGCCACCAGGCTCGGCGCGATGTTCAGCCGCACCGGCGTCGCCGACCTGGCCAACAAGCCCGTCGGCACCGGCCCCTACCAGCTCGGCTCGTGGAAGCGCGGCGACTCCATCCAGCTCACCGCCAACCCGAAGTACTGGGGACCCCAGCCACAGGTCTCGCAGATCACGCTGAAGTACTTCAAGGACGCCACGGCGATGAACAACGCGCTGCTCACCGGCGGCATCGACGTCATCTCGGCCGTGCAGGCGCCCGAGTCCCTCGCCCAGTTCGCCGACACCAACCGCTTCCAGGTCGTCGAGGGGACCACCAACGGCGAGGTCGTCCTGTCGATGAACAGCGCCCGCCCGCCGTTCAACGACAAGAAGGTACGGCAGGCCGTCCGCCACGCCATCGACCACAAGGCCCTGCTCGACACCGCGTGGGCGGGACGCGGTCAGCTCATCGGCAGCATGGTGCCGCCCACGGACCCGTGGTACGAGGACAGGACCGGCGACTACCCCTACGACGTGGCCAAGGCCAAGGCGCTGCTCGGCGGCAAGACCTACAACGTGAAGCTGCGCATCCCCAACCTGCCCTACGCCGTCGCCGCCGCGCAGGTGGTCAAGTCGCAGCTCGCCCAGGTCGGCATCACCGCCGACATCGACCCGTTGGAGTTCCCCGCCAGGTGGCTGGACGTGGTCTTCAAGCAGGGCGACTACGACATGTCCATCATCAACCACGTCGAGCCCCGCGACATGGGCATCTTCGCCGACAAGTCGTACTACTTCCACTACGACAATCCCGCCTACGGCGAACTCCTGGCCTCGGCCGACCAGGGCTCCGAGCAGCAGCAGGTGGACGACCTGAAGGCGGCCGCCAAGCTCCTGTCGGACGACGCCGCGGCAGACTGGCTCTTCCTCTTCCCCAACCTCATCGTCGCCAAGAAGAGCATCGCCACGGGCCTGCCGAAGAACGCCATCGCCGAGTCCTTCGACTTCACCGCTCTCACCAAGCAGTGATCTGGTACCTGGTCAGGCGGGTCGCGGTGCTCCTGGGTAGCACCGCGGCCGCCGGTGTGGTCGTCTTCGCCTTCATGGCGCTGCTGCCCGGCGACCCGGCGGAGATCGCGCTCGGCGTCAACGCCACGCCCGAGGCGCTCGAGGCGCTGCGCAGGCAGTTCGGCACCGACAGGCCCGCGCTCGCCCAGTTCCTCGACTGGGCCGGCGGGCTGGTCGCCGGTGACTTCGGCACCTCCTACGTCACCAGCTCGCCGATCGGGCCGCAGATCGCCGAGCGTTTCGGCGTCACGCTCACTCTGGTGCTCGGCGGGATGGTGATCGCCCTGCTCGTCGCGGTCCCCGCGGGAACCTTCGCCGCGGTCCACCACCGCAACCCCCTCGGCGCGCTCATCAGCGCCTTCAGCCAGGTCGGCATCGCGATCCCCGCCTTCCTGGCGGGCATCCTGCTGGTGTTCGTCTTCGCGGTGCAGGCGCAGGCGCTGCCCTCGGGCGGCTACGTGCCCTTCGCCGAGGACCCGGCCCTGTGGTTGCAGTCGCTGCTGCTGCCGTGGCTGTCGCTCGGGCTGGTCCAGGGGGCGGTGCTCACCCGCTACGTGCGCAGCGCGGTCCTCGACGTCATGCGCG
Organism: Nonomuraea sp. bgisy101; assembly: GCF_057708945.1. Classification (NCBI taxonomy): domain Bacteria; kingdom Bacillati; phylum Actinomycetota; class Actinomycetes; order Streptosporangiales; family Streptosporangiaceae; genus Nonomuraea; species Nonomuraea sp. bgisy101. The sequence goes on along the minus strand of NZ_JBYITD010000004.1, from coordinate 212,469 downwards.
AGGACTACCTGCGCACCGCCCGCGCCAAGGGCAGGGGGCGCATGGGCGCGCTGTGGCGCCACGGTCTGCGCAACGCGGCCATCCCCGTCGTCACCGTGCTCGGGCTGCAGCTGGCCACCCTGCTCATCGGCGCGGTCGTGGTCGAGCGGGTCTTCGTCATCCCCGGGCTCGGCGACCTGCTGCTGAACGGCGTCGCCCAGCGTGACCTGCTGCTCGTCCAGGGGGTGGTCATGATGCTCGTCGTGGCCGTCCTGCTGGTGAACTTCGTGGTCGACCTCGCCTACGCCGTACTCGATCCGAGGTTGCGATGAGAGGAAACCTGGTCATCGGCGCCGTCCTGGTCGGGCTCACGGTCCTGGCCGCGCTGGTGTCGTTCGTGTGGACGCCGCACGACCCGACGCTCGTGGACGCCGCCCACCGGCTGGCCCCGCCAGGCGGCGACTACCTGCTCGGCACCGACAAGTTCGGCCGCGACACGTTCAGCCAGCTCATGGTCGGCGCCCGCACCACGCTGTACGTCGGGATCGTCGCGGTCGGCATCGCCGCGCTCGTCGGCACGCCGCTCGGCATGGTCGCGGGGATGACCCCGCGCGGCTGGCTGTCGGAGCTGATCATGCGGGTCAACGACCTCGTCTTCGCCTTCCCCGCGCTGCTGCTGGCGGTCATGCTCGGCGCCGTCTACGGAGCGGGAACCCTCACCGCCATGATCGCGATCGGCGTCGCCACCGTGCCCGCCTTCGCCCGCATCGCCCGCGCCGCCACCATGCAGGTCATGGTCACCGACTACATCCTCGCCGCCCGCGCGGCCGGACGCGGGAGGATCGCGATCGCCGCCCGCCACGTCCTGCCGAACATCGGCTCCATGCTCATCGTGCAGGCGTCGGTCTCCTTCGCCATCGCCATCCTGGCCGAGGCGGCGCTGTCCTTCCTCGGCTTCGGCACCAGGCCGCCGACCCCCTCGTGGGGCCGCATGCTGCAGGAGGCACAGGAACTGCTCTTCTCCACGCCGCGCCTGGCCCTGTGGCCCGGCCTGGCGATCGCGCTGGCCGTCCTCGGCTTCAACCTCCTCGGTGACGGCCTGCGCGACCATCTCGACCCCAAGCTCAGGAGGATCCGTGCTGAGCGTTGAGGGCCTGACCGTCCGAGCCGGAGACCTGGAGCTGGTGCGGCAGGTGTCGTTCGGCATCGCCCACGGGGAGCGGGTCGGCCTCATCGGCGAGTCGGGCTCGGGCAAGTCGCTGACGGCGCTGTCGCTGATGGGGCTGCTGCCCGAGGGCGTCTCGGCCACGGGATCCGCCTTCCTGAAGGACCAGCCGCTGGTCGGCGTCCCCGAGAAGCGGGTCAAGGACCTGCGGGGCCGCGTGGTGTCCATGGTCTTCCAGGAGCCGATGACCGCGCTCAACCCCACCATGCGCGTCGGCGCGCAGGTGAGCGAGGTCATGACCCTGCACGGGACCCCGCGCGCCGAGGCCAGGGCCCGCACGCTCGACCTGCTGCGCCGTGTGGGCGTCGAGGCGCCCCGCGCCTACCCGCACCAGCTGTCGGGCGGGCAGCGCCAGCGGGTCATGCTCGCCATCGCGCTGGCCAACGAGCCCTCGCTGCTCATCTGCGACGAGCCCACGACCGCGCTCGACGTCACCGTGCAGAAGCAGATGCTGGAGCTGATCGCCGAACTCGCGCCCGCCGTCCTGTTCATCACCCACGACCTGGCCGTCGTCGCCTCCGTCTGCTCCCGCGTCCTGGTCATGTACGGCGGGCGCGTCGTCGAGAGCGGCCCCCTCCGCGAGGTGTTCGCCAACCCCCGCCACCGCTACACCGAGGGCCTCATCGCCGCCTCCAGACTCGGCCCCCGCGGCACCCGCCTGCCCACCATCAGCGGCACCGTGCCCGCGGCAGGCGAGTTCCCCGAAGGCTGCGTCTTCAGTAACAGGTGCGCGCACGCCACGCCCACGTGCTCGCAGGAGCCGACGCTGCAAGGAGAGGGCCATGCCTACGCCTGCTGGCATCCCCGTGATTGAGGCCCGCGACCTCACCAAGATCTACCGCACCTCGCTGTTCAAACCCGAGGTGCGGGCTCTGAACGGCGTCTCCCTCGACGTACGGCGCGGCGAACGCTTCGGCATCGTCGGCGAGTCGGGATCGGGCAAGTCCACCCTGCTGCGCCTGCTGTGCGGGCTCGACCAGCCGACCAGCGGCACGATCTCCTTCGAAGGGCGGCCGATCGTCGGCCGCCGCGAGCGCGACCTGCGCTTCCTGCGCGACGACCTGCAGATCGTCTTCCAGGACCCGATGAGCTCGCTCGACCCCAGGATGAGGGTCCGCGACATCGTCGCCGAACCGCTCGTCGCCCTCGGCCGCCCCGCCGGAGACCGGGTCGCCGCGCTGCTGGCGGAGGTCGGGCTGCCGGCCTCCGCCGCCGACCGCTACCCCCACCAGTTCTCCGGAGGGCAGCGGCAGCGCATCGCCATCGCCCGCGCCCTCGCCCCCGAGCCCAAGGTGCTCGTCGCCGACGAGGCCGTCAGCGCCCTCGACGTGTCCGTCCGCGGGCAGATCCTCAACCTGCTGGCCGACCTCATCGACACGCACGGGCTCACCCTTGTCTTCGTGTCGCACGACCTGTCCGTCGTGCGACACGTCTGCGAGAGCGTCGCCGTCATGCACCGAGGCTCCATCGTCGAGCGAGGACCGGTCGACGAGGTCTGGGCCGAGCCGCGGCACGAGTACACACGGACGCTGTTGCAGGCCGTACCCACTCTGGAGGGACTGCTTTGATCGAGATCGATGCCAGGGGAGTGGTCGAGTTCACCCAGGAACTGGTCCGCGTCCCCAGCACCAACGACCCCGCCCGCGGGCGCAACGAGCTGCCCGCGGCCGAGCTGGTGGCGGCCAAGATGCGCTCGTGGGGCTGGGACCCCGTCGTCGAGGAGGCCGCTCCCGGCCGGCCGAACGTCGTCGCGGTCGTCGAGGGCGGCGGCGGTGAAGGGCCGACGCTGATGTTCGAGGGCCACACCGACGTGGTGACCGAGGGCGACCTGTCGGAGTGGACGGTCGACCCGTTCGGCGGCGAGATCCGCGACGGCAGGCTGTGGGGCAGGGGCAGCGCCGACATGAAGTCGGGCCTGGCCGCCGTGCTGTACGCCACCAGGGCGCTGCAGCTGGCTGGACCGTTCCCCGGGCGGGTCAAGGTGTGCGCGCTGGCCGACGAGGAGGGGCTCATGATCGGCGCCCACCACTTCGTCAACTCCGCGCTCTCCTCCTACGTCGACGCGGCCATCGTCGCCGAACCCGAGGCGGGCGAGATCTGCGCCGTCGCCAAGGGCGCGCTGCGGCTGCGCGTGGACTTCACCGGCAAGATGGCCCACGGCGCGATGCCCCAGCACGGCCGCAACCCCATCCAGGCGGTGGGGTCGCTGCTGGTCGCCCTGCGCGCCTACCAGGAAGACCTGCAGGCCGCCCACCCCGCGCACGAGCACCTCGGCGAGGTGTACGTGACGCCGACCGTCGTCCATGCGGGCTCGCAGGAGCAGGTCAACGTCATCCCCGCAGTCGCCTCCGTCTTCGTCGACGTGCGCTCCGTCCCAGGGGTCGCGCACAAGGAGGTGGCCGACAGGGTGGAGGAGCTGGCCGCCTTCGACGGCATCGAGTCCAAGGTCACCATCCTGGTCGACAGGCCGCCCGTCGATGTGCCCGTCACCCACCCCGTCGTGACGTCCCTCGCCGCCGCGCACACCGCGGTCACGGGGCAGGCCCCGGTGTACGGCGGCGTGCCTGGATCCACCGACGGCACGGTGCTGACGCACTGGGGCGGGATCCCCTCGGTGGTCTACGGCCCCGGCGGCAAGTGGATCGCGCACCAGGCCGACGAATACGTCGAGGTCGAGGAGATCGTCCGCTGCACCCGCGTCTTCGCCGAGGCCGCGCGGATCTTCCTGTCCGGTGGCGGGGCATGACGCGCCGCCCGCTTCCACGAAGGGGCGCCCGATGAGGCCTGGTCCCACGAACTCCATGGCCGACGTCGCCGGGCTCAGGGTCGGGCACGCGCAGCGGATCGGCGACGGGTACCGGACGGGAGTGAGCGTCGTGCTCGCCCCGCCCGGAGGGGCCGTCGCGGGGGTGGACGTGCGAGGAGCGGCCCCCGGCACCCGCGAGACCGAGCTGCTCGACCCCCGTAACCTCGTCGAACGCGTCCACGCCATCGTGCTGACCGGCGGGAGTGCCTACGGTCTCAGCGCCGCGTGCGGAGTCATGGAACGCCTGGCCGACGCCGGAGTCGGATTCCCCGTGGCGGAGGGCGTCGTCCCCATCGTGCCGTCGGCGGTCATCTACGACCTGGGGCGCGGCGGCCGCTTCCGCGCCACGCCCGACGGGGCCCTCGGCGCCGCGGCCTACGACGCCGCCGTCGCCTCCGCGCCTGCCCCCTCGTCGGCTCCGGCTCCTGCTTCGGCTCCCTCTTCTTCGGCTCCCTCCGACGCGGCGGCGTCCTCGGCGGTCCCGGGGCTCAACGGGTCCATCGGGGCGGGGACGGGTGCGATGGCGGGCGGGCTGGCCGGCGGCCTCGGGACGGCGAGCGCCGTCCTGCCCTCGGGGATCACCGTGGCCGCCCTCGCCGTCGTCAACGCCGCGGGTTCCGTCCTCGACCCGGACAGCGGCCTGCTGTCCGGCACCAGGTACGGCCTGCCCGGCGAGTTCGACCACGTCCGCGAGCCCGACCACGACGAGTTCCTGCGCTGGCAGCCGCTGAAGGCGCCCTCGTTCAACACCACGATCGGCGTCGTCGCCACCGACCTCACGCTGTCCAAGGCCCAGTGCGGCAAGCTGGCCGGAGTGGCGCACGACGGTCTCGCCAGGGCGATCAGGCCCGCGCACACGATGGTCGACGGCGACACCATCTTCGCGATGTCCACCTGCGGGCGCCCGGGACCCGTGGACACCGACCTGCACGACGTGCTCGCCGCCGCGGCCGACGTGTTCAGCAGGGCGGTCGCGCATGCCGTCCTGCATGCCACCGGCAGGCGGGACGCGCCTGCTTACCTGGATGTGTTCCCGAGCGCACGAAAGCGAGCATGAGGGGGTCGGAATGATGGACGGGCTGCCGATCGGAGACGGATGGGTGCACGTGGGGGAGACCGCCGAGGTCGTCTTCCCCTACGACGGCACGACGGTGGCACGCGCGCCCGTCGGGACGGTGGAGCTGGCGAGCAGGGCCGTCGAGGAGGCACTGGCCGTGGCCCCCGTCATGGCGAGGACACCCTCGCACGCCCGCCGTGCCGCGCTGATGGGCGCGCACGACGCGCTGGCCGCGCGCAGGGAGGAGTTCGAGCGGCTGTTGGTCCTGGAGACCGGCAAGCCGCTGGTCGACTGCAAGGTCGAGGTGGCGAGGACGCTGGTCACGCTGGCCACCGCCGCGGAGGAGGTCGCCAGGCTGCACGGGGAGACCGTGCCGATGGACCTGCTGCCTTCGGGGGAGGGGCTGATCGGGTTCTGGACGAGGCGGCCGATCGGGGTGGTGGTCGGGATCACCGGGTTCAACTATCCGCTGCTCCTGGCCGCGCACAAGATCGCGCCCGCGCTGGCGGCCGGGTGCCCGGTGATCGTGAAGCCCGCTCCCTCGACGCCGCTGGCGACGATCGGGCTGGTGGAGCTGCTGCGCTCGGTCGGCGTGCTGCCGAACGCGTCCGTGCAGCTCGTCACCGGCGACGTCGAGGTCGGCAGGGCGCTGGTGGAGGACCGCCGGATCGGTGCGGTCTCCTTCACGGGATCCGCCGCGGCGGGTCACGCCATCGCGCGCAACGCCGCGCCCACCAAGGTGCTCCTCGAGCTCGGGTCGAACGCCGCGCTCATCGTGGCGGCCGACGCCGACCTGGAGGCCGCCGCCGACGCGGTGGTCAGGGGCGGCTACTACGCGTCGGGCCAGGCGTGCATCTCGGTGCAGCGCGTCGTGGTCGAGGAGGCGGTGCGGACCGAGTTCCTGGACCTGCTGGCCGCGCGGATGAAGGACGTCGTGGTCGGCGACCCGCGCTCCCAGGACACCAGGGTGGCGGCCCTCATCGACGAGCGGTCCACCTCACGGGTCCTGTCGTGGGTGGACGAGGCGGTGGCCGCGGGAGCCGAGCTCGTCACCGGCGGGGTGCTCGAGGGACGGGCGATCGCGCCGACCGTGCTGGCCGACGTACCCGACGGGGTGGCCGCGTGGGACGAGGAGATCTTCGGCCCCGTGGTGTGCGTCCGCACCGCCGGGAGCCTGGAAGAGGCCTTCGAGACCGTCAACAGGTCGCGGTACGGCCTGCACCTGTCGGTCTTCACCCGGTCGCTGGCGACGGCCTTCGCGGCCATCGAGCGCCTGGAGGCGGGCGGCGTGGTGGTGAACGAGGTGCCGGGATTCAGAGCGGACAACATGCCGTACGGCGGGGTCAAGGACTCGGGGATCGGGCGTGAGGGACCCAGGTTCGCGATCGAGGAGTTCACCGTGACGAGGATGGCGATCATCCGGCCCTGATTCGGCCCGCGTCCCACCATTCTCAGAGTTCCTCGGCGACGCTCCGCGACGGTCGTCTCGTCCCCGTCACCCGCCAGAAGGACGTGCCGGCGGACCCGGACGCGTGCGAGCAGTTCGCACGGCAGTTCATCGGCGCACTGCGCACCGCCTCGTGCTCGGCGAGCCGTACGGCCCCGGCTGGAACACCCTCCCGGCCTCCCGGCCGGCGGGTGTGGACCACGGCGGTGGCCACGCTCGCCTCCTGTGAACGTCGCCGAGGACCGGGGTTCATGACCGGCTCCATCTGGTCCCTGCCGTCACACCCGCCCCTGTGGTGTCGTCCGGCACCTAGACGTGAAGATAGTTTTCGCGTTTTATGGTGATTGTGGCGAATATCTCGCGCAGGACGGTCATCAAAGGCGCGGCGCTCGTGCCCGCCCTCCCTGCCATGGCCGCGCCCGCCGACCTCGAACAACGGGCGATGGCCATGGACCCCCCGGTGTTCCTGCTGGAGTCCGCCGTCCCCCCGCACTTCAGCGGCGACGGCCTGGCCATCGGCGACCAGGTCGCCGTCTGCGGGAAGCACTCCCTGCGCTGGGACCACACCGAACGCGCCGTCATCACCGTGCGCGCGCCGCTCCGGTGGGCGCCCGACCCGTACCGGCTCGGCGACGACCAGGCCTGGCAGGGGCTCGTCGACGCCTTCTGCGTCTGGATCCACAACGAGACCCCGGTCGACGACGTCGTGCGCTTCGAGTTCGGCAGGGGCTCGAAAACGGACGTGTGGTTCGAGTTCCACCTGAACTACTCGGGCTGGCGCACGGCGTGGGTGCGCTACGCCTACGACATGCACGGCAGGCCCAGGCCCGACATGGACACGCTGCGGATCGTGGCGCCCCGCCGTACCGGCAGGCTCCACCTCGACCAGCTCATGCTGAACGTGCCGCTGCGCCCGGACGCGCCCTGCCGCGACCACCAGTTACCCCTCATCGCCCCCGAGGGCGACGAGTACGACAACCAGCACTGGCAGGCGCTGTACCTGTTCGACCGGTTGCTGGCCGCCAGGAAGCCCGAGGTGAAGCCGCCGACGCCGGAAGAGAGCGAGGCGCTGCGCGCGCTCGTCACCCGCTACCACGACGAGTACCTCGTCGCCCAGGTCAAGCCGAACGTGGCCGCGCTCACCGCGCAGACCGACGCGCTCATGGGCCGCCCCGTGCACGCCTACCAGTCGCAGATCTACCCCGTCGAGATCGCCGCCGAGCTGAAGGCGTTCGTCGACCCCGTCACCCTGCGCGCCTGCACCGACCTCATGAAGACCATCGCCCAGGGCCACCAGGCCAGCCCGGCCGACAGGCCCGCGCTCGCCGCCCTCTACCTGAAGATCGTCGACCACCTGCGCGAGCAGGGATGGACGCGCGGCAGCTGCCAGGGCACGATCCACCACCTCGGCTACGACGTGCGAGGCTACTACGACTCCGTGTACCTCATGCGCGACGCCCTGCGCGCGGCCGGCAGGTTCGAACAGGTCCGCGCCGACCTCGACTGGTTGACGGGCCTCGGCAGGATCTTCCGCGGCTGGAAGCACCGCATGGCCCACGGCTCGATCATGGATTTGTTCAACACGACCTTCCGCGGCATGCTGGCCGCCGTCCTCCTGCGCGACACCGAGGCCGAGCAGGTGGCTTACCTCAAGGCACTGCGCGACTGGCTCGACGCCGCCCTGCTGCCCACCGACGGCATCCAGGACGGCATCAAGGTCGACGGCACCGCCTTCCACCACGTCGGCTTCTTCCCCGACTACGTCCGCGACGGCTTCACCGGGCTCGCCCCGCTGGTGTACGTGATGAGCGGCGGCGCGTTCGCGGTCTCCCCCGAGGCGTACGGCCGGCTGAAGCAGGCGCTGCTCATGCAGCGCGTCTACGCGGGCAGGACGCAGTGGCCGATCTCCATCAGCGGCCGCAACCCGAGCGGCGCCACCGCCCTGTCGATCGTGCCCTTCCAGTGGCTTGCCCCGATCGACGACGAGATCGGCGCCGCCTTCCTCAGGCTCATGCCCGCCTCGCCCACCCCGCAGCAGAAGGAGCTCGCCGCCAGGCTGGCCGCCAAAGGCGTCACCGCGGAGCCGTCGCCCACGGGGAACTGGGCGGTCAACTACGCCGCGCTCACGGTCCACCGGCGCGGCGACTGGCAGGTCACCGTCCGCGGGCACAACCGCTACCTGTGGTCCACCGAGATCTACGTCGGCGCCAACTGGTACGGCAGGTACAACACCTACGGGCAGATCCAGGTCGTGCACCGCGGCACCAACCTGGACAGCGGTTACGCACAGCCGGGCTACGACTGGAACCGCAGACCGGGCGCCACCACGATCCACACATCCCTCGACGCGCTCAAAGGCGACCTGACAGGGGCGATCGAGGAGATGCTGCTCACCGAATCGCGGTTCGCCGGATCGTGCGCCATCGACGGACGCAACGGGATGTTCGCCATGGACCTTCGCGAACACCCCAAGTACGAGGGCACACACCGAGCGAGGAAGTCGGTGTTCCTGTTCGACGACCGGATCGTGGCACTCGGCACCGGCATCGGCAACGCCGACGGCGCCAACGAGACCGAGACCACGCTCTTCCAGACCACCAGGACGGGCCGCGTCGTCGTGGACGGGACCGACGTGCCCTTCCCCTACGAACGGCTCGACCTGCAACCCCGCTGGCTGCTCGACGACAAGAACATCGGCTACTACCTCGCACAGGGCCAGCGCGTCGGTCTCACCCGCTCGACCCAGTCCTCACGCAACAACGCCACCGAAGCGCCGACCACCGGCGACTTCTCGACCGCCTGGATCAGGCACGGCGCCGCGCCGCGCGCCGCCTCCTACGAATACGCCATGGTCGTCGACACCACCGCCGAGCGAATGGCGGCCTTCGCGGCCGACGTGCCGTACGCGGTGCTCAGGGCCGACGACACCGCCCACGTGGTCGCCGACCGGGCCACCGGCGTCACCGGCTACGCGATCTTCGAGCGGGTACGGCTGGCAGGCCGCGTCCTCGAGATCGACACGCCGTCGCTGCTCATGACCCGTCAGGAAGGCGACGACCTCGTCCTCGCGGTCGCCGACCCCGACCTGCGCCTCTACGGCGGCATCGACCACGACCAGTACGAGCGGGGCAGGTACGTCGGCCACTACAGCCCGTGGTCCAGGCCATGGCTGACCAGCCCCAGCCACCCCCACCTGCTGAAGGTCACCCTCGCCGGCCGGTGGCGCCGCGCGGAGGGCCGGTGCGAGACGCGGGTCACCGGCGGCAGGACCGTGGTCGTGTTCGAGACCGTCCACGGCATCCCTGTCCAGGTGCGGCTCAGCCCCGAAGCCTGACACCGCCGCGGTCTCCTTCCCGCCGGGGGTCTGCCCAGCTCGGCGGATGGCTGAGAGCGAGGGGCCGAGCTGGAAGGGGCCGGGCGCGCCCGTCCGGCACCGCTAACAGGGTGAGCACACGCGCACATATGACGCCTCGCCCTCCACGCCTGGCGGTGCGGGGACGGGGCCGTCGTCGACGACACAGCGGGCGAGCCGTACCGGGCAGCGTTCATCTCATGGATCGTGGCGCAGGCGCTCGCGCCAGGGATGTGTGGCGTGCTCGGTCGCCAGCGCCTCATCCAGCCAGCGCCGCTGCCCGTCACTCAGCAGGGGAAGGACCACCTCGAAATCGGTCTCGTCCTTCGGCCGCCTGCTCTTGGACTTGTAGAGCAGTTGCACCTCCGGGGCGAGCCGGTGGAAACCGTCGTTCTCGACGGTCAGCTCGGTCAGCGGGCGGCGGATTCGAGGGTCACGCCGGTAGAGCCATTCCTTTCCGTCGGCCTCGTCCAGCATCAGCTGGAACCGCCACGGCCCGTCCGGATGCTCGCGCACCCATATGTCGTGCGCCGGCTCGGGCAGCACCTCGTCCACTGCCCATGGCCGCAGCGTCTGGGGCACGACTGCGGCGTGGACATCCCAGCCGTCCAGCAGCCGCCGCACCGCGAGCTGATCCCGGCGCAGCAGCGCGATATCCACGTCCTCGTGCTCGCGACACGGATGGCCCACGGCCAGCTCGATCGCGTACCCGCCGGCCACCCACCACGGCGCCGCCAGCCCGCGCATCAGCGCGATGACCTCGTCAAGCGGCGCGGCTTCCCAGGGCCCCCACGGCGTCTCGATCCTCATCATCCGGAAATCATGCCTGATGCCCTGCAGGGTGCCGATCATGACTTGTCGCATTTCCGAGCTGATAATCCCATCACACGCTGTCCCGCGCGGAAGGCTGGCCTGTCTTCACCGCCCGCTTCTCCCTGTCGGACCCCTGCCGCTGGCCGGCTCCGAAAGCCGGCTCGTGAATCCTGGGATCGTCTCGACACGCCCGTCCAAGACCTCCAGGTACACGCCGAGGGCGCCGATCGTCGTGCCCCGCCGACGATTCACCGACGGCGGCCGGCACGCGTTCACCAGGCCGCCCCAGACGTCGGCCTGGTGATGCCGCCGTCGGCGTCGCGCGTGACGACCGCTGATAGGGCGTCTGCGATCATGAGCCGTCAATATTGCGACGATCATCGAAACCACCTGGTCTCTATACTGACCCGTGTGAGATCAGGAATGGTGGCCATTGCGCTGGCCGTGCCGTTGTCGCTGCTGAGCTGTGGCTCCGCGACGGCGGGATCGGGCGGTGAGATCGCCGCCGAGCCTGGAAAGGTCTTCACGCTCGCGTCCGGCGATACCGCCCGCCTCACGGGGGCGGAGCTCACGGTGACGTTGACGGGCGTGGGCCAGGACAGCCGCTGCCCCACTGGCGTGCAGTGCGTGTGGGAGGGCGATGCGGTGGTGAAGGTGCGGGTCACCGCCGGAACGGCACCGCCCGCCGATCACGAGCTGCACACCAGCGGCAGGTTCGAGACGGCGATTACCGTCGCCGGGCACGAGCTACGGCTCGTCGATCTCAAGCCGTACCCCAGGTCGGGCGCTGCCCCAAGCGCCGACCGCTACCGGGCCGACTTCACCCTCACGCCGCGCTGACGGTGAGTCGCCCCCAGGGTGGGGCGCCGAAATCGAACATGTCATGAACCCCGCTGGGCCGCGAGAAGCGACTACGTGAGAGCCTTCTCCCGCGCCCCACGCGCCGCAGCGGGGAAGATCTCGTCTAGTTGCTCGCGAGTTCACCTCAGTTTCTCCGCCGGGAAGGGCTTCCAGCGAGGGTTGACGAGCGTGTCCGCCACCAGCGTCCTGTCGTCGTGCGGATCTCGATCTCGCCATGGCCGGGACGCCAGGCCATGCTCGACTACGCCTCACCCGTTGCCCTGTTCGCCTCGGGCGCGGAGGCAGCCGAGCATGGCCTGGCCGAAGCCGAGCACCCCAGCACGCAGGCCGCCGAGACCATCGCCGAGATCACCCGCGTGCGCGGCGATCTCCACTCCGCCGACGTCGCGCGGGAGCGGCGCGAGGGCGTGGGCGAAAGCCGCCGGGATCGTGACCTTCAAGGCATATCGGTCCGGGTGTGGCTCAGTTGGGCGGGTTGAACCTGCCGTCGACCGCCGTCCAGCCGCCGTCCACGTAGAGGACCGAGCCCGTGACGAAGCTCGCCGCGTCTGAGGCCAGGTAGACGACCGCGCCCGCCATCTCGGGGGCCTGCGCCCACCTGCCGAGCGCGGACTTGGCGGCGTAGGCGTCGTACCAGGACGGGTGCTCCTTGATCTGCCGGGTGAGCGGCGTCTCCACCACGCCGGGGGCGATCGCGTTGACCCGCACGCCGGACGGGCCGAACTCGGCCGCAGCGGTCCTCAGCAACTGGACCAGGCCCGCCTTCGTCGCCGAGTACACGCCCTGGCCTGGCTCGGTCACCGACGCCCTGATGGAGGCGAAGCCGACGATCGAGCCCGTTCCCCGCTCCACCATTCCGGCGCCGAACGCCCGGACCACCTCGAACGAGGCGCGCAGGTTGAGATCGACGACACGCTCGAACTCCTCGGCGGAGTAGTCCAGCAACCGCTTGCGCACGTTCGTGGCGGCGGTGAACACCAGCACGTCGACCGCGCCCAGCTTCGCCGCGGCCTCGCGGACCGCTTCGCCGTCGAGCACGTCGAGCCGCAGGGCCGTCCCGCCGCACAGGGCCGCGGTCTCCTCGGCGGAGGGCAGGTCACGGTCGGCGCACACCACCTCGGCGCCGTGCGCGGCCAGGGCCAGAGCGGACTCCCTGCCGATGCCGCTCCCCGAACCGATGACAACCGCCCGACGCCCGTCAAGCCGGAACAACCGCTCGTAGTCCATGCCCGTCACTTTATCCACTGGTCCGACCAGTGCACTAGGTGCCCCGAGCCGTCACCCATCCCTCGCCCGTTCGCCCGTCACTCATCGCCCGTCACTCATCGCCCGTAACCCGTCGTCTGTCACCCGATACCTGCTGCCTGTCACGCGTTGCCTGTCCCCGCAGCCCGCAGCCCGCAGCCCGCTCCTCGCTGTCCTGCCTTGGCCGCTGCCCGCGGCTCGCTCCTCGATGTCCTACCCCGGCTTACTGCTCCCGGCTTGCTGCCCCCGGCTTACTGCCCACTCCTCCTGCCCGCGGGCCACAACCCGGCTCGCGGCTCGGTGCCCACTGCCCACTGCTCGCGGGTTAGGCTGCCCGGATGCTGATCGAGGAACGCCCGCCAGGCGATGGCGAACTCCAGGCTTTGCTCGACGCGGCATTCGCCGAACTGGTCGCCCGCTACGGGCCCGAAGGAAGGTCGGGCGTGGACCCCGCTGCCCGCTTCCTCGTCGCGGTGGCCGACGGGGCAGCCGTGGCGTGCGGCGCCCTGCAGCCCGTGGACGCGGCGACGGGCGAGGTGAAGCGCATGTACGTCCGCCCCTCGCACCGGGGACGAGGAGCGGCGCGGGCACTGCTGAAGGCGTTGGAGGCGCTGGCCGCCGCCACGGGGTACGAACGCGTCCGCCTCACCACGGGGATCAGGCAGCCAGAGGCGATCGCGTTGTACGAGAGCTCGGGGTACACGCCGATCGCCGCCTACGGGAAGTACGTCGGCGAGCCGACCAGCCGTAGCTACGGGAAGGAGCTCGGGCGGTAGGTCAGAGCTTGCGGACGTTCGTGGCGACGAAGTCGAAGCTGTCCTGACTCCGTTCGACGAGGTCGAACTCGACGGTGTCGCCGGGGTGCAGCTCCCGGAATCCTTCGGCGACGATGTCGCTGAAGTGGGCGAACGCGTCCTTGCCAGGGGGAAGATCGGGGGAGGAGATCGCACCCCAGCCCTTGTCGGACTTCCAGAACTTGACAGTGCCTCGGGTCATGAACAGAGATCATCTCACGTCAGGCCAGACACAGGTGGACGTGACACCGATGCCGAGGACGTCGCCTTGGGTCCAGGAGAGCGAAAGAATGAAGTCATCGGGACGGCTCCGTCCGGCAATCTGGGGCTCGCCCGTGTCGAGGCCGCTCATCTCTGTGATGACGTGCCCTTGGTCCTGCCAGTGGGCCTTGACCCTTTGGGCGACATCAACGAAGCGATCTTTCGGGATACCGCGAAGGTAGTACGTGCGGGTGATGATGATGCGTTCTTCGGAGCCGCCGTCGGTCGCACCCACGCAAAGGTTTTTGTTGAGGCTGGGGCGATACAACTCAAGGCTGGGGCTTGGCTGGATCACCGCTACTGACTCACGGATGAGTTGCTCGACCCGCTCGGTCGTCTGTCTTTCGTTCAAAACTGATGTCTCCGCACAGGCGACGAGGACGAACAGAAGCAGAGCGCTGAGGCGGATCACGGCTGAACTCCCGGTGCTGTGGTGACCTTCTGATGCTCGCCGTTGACGATGTGCGCCAGATTTCTCAGCGACTCGGAGTGTACGTTCCAGTAGTCGGAGTGGGCCTTGAAGGTCAGGTAGAACGGGCCGTCCTCGACGTAGAACCGGCGTGCCCCGAAGCTGTCGTCGCCTGGGTCGTTGCCGAAGCGCGCCAGGTCCGCCACCGGATCTCCCGCCGCCTCTCCCGCCCACACGCGTCCTGGCCCCACTCCCAGTTCCTCCGCCCGCCGGACCCCCACCCCCGGGCTTCCCACGAACACCAGGTCGTCGGCGAATCGTCCGGGGCGCAGTACCGCCGCCTTGCCCGTCACCAGTGAGCCGTAGCTGTGTCCCAGGATGGTCAGGTTCGCCGTGCCGGAAGGCCCGTGGCTCGCGCGCAGGCCGTCGGTCAGCGAGGCCAACGCCCGCGCCCCCTTCTCCGCCGCCCCGTCCGTCGCCACGCTCCGGCCGGGGACGTTCAGCTGCCAGTCGATCTGCGGCGCCCGGTAGCCGAGCCACGCGATGGACGCGATCCTCTGGGACGGGGCGAAGAAGTGCGCCTGGTCCCAGAGCACCGCCGCCCTGTTCAGGTCGCTCCCGTAGGAGGCGAGCGTCGTGTTCAGCCCTGGGACGTACGCCACCACCCGGTCCGCCTCGTCGGGGTCGCCGAAGGAGATCACCGCCTGTCCGAGGGCCCGGGTGTCGAACGACAGCAGGTACGCCGGAGGCCGGCCGTTCCTGCCGCCCTGCGCGAGCCCCTCTTCGATGGCCTTCACGTGGTCCAGCTCCCGCATCACCCTGTCGAGGAGGGCGGGCCAGGCCAGTCGGAGATGCGGGTCGGACGGCACGGTGGTGAGGAGCGCCGCGAGCCTGGCCTTCTCGCCCGCCAGCAGTTCCCTGTTCGCCCTGTCGCGAAGCGTCACGGGCAGCCCGTCGAGCAGTCCGAGGCCGGGCAGGGCCTTGGCCGCCTGGTCGCGGGCCGCCGTGTCGAGCATGCGCCACCACGCGTTCACCCGGGCCGCGAGCGTCGGGTCGGTCGCCTGCCGCTGCAGGTCCAGCAGTCGGGCCAGCGCGGCCGTGTCACCGCCCGCGACCGCTGTCAGGAGGGCGGTGGCGGCCGAGGGGGCGTGCCCGCCGTACAGGCCGAAGGCGACCAGGGGAGCGGGGGCCAGGTCGCCGCCGTCGCGCAGGATGAGCGCGAGGCGGCGGCGCAGGTCGTCGGCCTGGGCCGCCGACCACGAGCCGATCGCGGCCACCTCGGGCGCGCCGAGACTGAGGGCCGCGCGCGGCAGCTCGCCTGCCGCCGTGGTGAGGCCGGTGATCAGGCGCCGCAGCTGGGCGGGTTCGACGCCGGAGAACGCGCCGTGGACGGCGGTCATGCCGGTGGAGGGCCGGGCCAGCGAGGGGACGGCGTCGCCCTCCTTCGCGAGCCTGCCCAGGGCGGACTCCAGTGCGGCGGTGAGCGCGGCGCGCTGCCGGGCGAGTTCGGCGGCGAACGCGGGAGCGCCGCCGCCGACCCATGCCTGCGCCGCGATGGCGCGCGCGGGCTCGTCGAGGAGCCCGGCTGCCTCGGCGGCGTGCCGTACGGCATGCTGAAAGCCCACCATGGCCACAAAGAGTAGCCGGGCGACTACAGGGTCAGCCGGTGGATTCCAGCAACGCGGCCGCCCGTTCGCGGTAGTCGGCCACGCCCCGCAGCTTGACGTGCTCGTAGCCGCGGATCACGTCGGGCAGCTCCGCCAGCTGGAGCACCTTCTCCTCCGGCGCTCCCGACGACAGCGCGCTCAGCACGTCGTGGGTGTACTCCTCGGCGAGGGACCGCTCGGTCCTGCGCACCTCGCCGAGGCCGAACACGTCGAGCTTGGTGCCGCGGAGTTTGCGCATGCCGTACAGGGCCTTGAACGCGGGGTCGAACCACGGGCCGAGGCTGAGCTTGCGCTTGAGTCCGAGCGCGCGCAGGACGGGCGGGTGCAGGTTGTAGGCCACGCGCGTTCCCGGGCCGAACTCGGCGGCGATCCTGGCGCGCTCGGCGGGGTCGAGATGGAGGCGGGCGACCTCGTACTCGTCCTTGTAGGCCATCAGCCGATGCAGGTGGACCGCGTAGGCCTCGGCGACCGCGCCGGGCGAGAGCGCGTGGACCTCGCGGACGGCCGCCAGGTAGCGCAGCGCGTAGCGGGGGTTCTGGTAGGCGACCAGGTCGGGCACCCGTACCGCCAGCAGCCGGTGCAGCTCGCTGCCCTCGCCCGCGAAGGCGATCTGCCGCAGCACCTCGGCCGCGGGTTCGGCCACGGTGGGCGCAGGGAAGAGCGCGTCCACCGCGGACGGGGCGGCGATCACGGCGCGACCCCAGTGGAAGGCCGCCGCGGACCTGCCGAGCGCCTTCTCCATCGACTCCAGCGACAGCGGGATGAGCCCGAGCTGCCACGCCGCGCCCAGCACGATCGTGTTGGCCTGCATGTGGTCGCCGAACAGCGCCTGCGCGAGCCGTTCGGCGTTGAGCGCCACGACCGAGCGGGCGCGCGCCTCCAGCGCGGTCAGCTGCGGCCCGAGGTCGGTGATGTGTGTGGCGGGGTCGAGCACCATGCCGCCGGTAGGCGACAGGTGGGTGGAGACGACCGCCACCGTGCGCGAGGGCGAGCAGGTGCGCAGGTGCTTGGGATCGGTCGCGCCGATCACGTCGAGGGCCAGGTAGGCGTCGACCGAGGCGGCGCTGGCCTGGCCGGTCCTGTCCTCCTCGCCGTCGAACAGGCGGATGTCGGAGACGACCGTGCCGCCCTTCTGCGCGAGCCCCGTCTGGTCGAGGCCGCGCGACTGGCGTCCGTCCATCAGCGCGGCCTTGCCGAGCAGCCGCGCGACCGACACCACGCCGGTGCCGCCGATGCCGACCAGCCTGATCGTGGTGTCCCTCGAGTGGAGGTCAGGGACCGGCATCTCGGGCGGCGCGGGGGCGGCCAAGCGCTTCTTCGAGCCGGGGACGATCGTCAGGAACGAGGGGCAGTCGCCGTCGACACACGAGTAGTCCTTGTTGCACGACGACTGGTGGATCTCCGTCTTGCGGCCGAACTCCGTCTCGACCGGCAGCACCGACAGGCATTCCGACTTCTGCCCGCAGTCGCCGCAGCCCTCGCACACGCGCTGGTTGATCGCCACGCGCTTCACCGGGTCGGGAAGCTCGCCCTTCTTGCGCAGGCGCCGCTTCTCGGCGGCGCACTGCTGATCATGGATCAGCACGGTGACGCCCTCGACGGCGGCCAGCTCCCGCTGCGCCTGTTCGAGGTCGGCACGGTCGCGCAGCGAGGCGATCGGCGACAGCCGTACCCCCTGGTAGCGGGAGAGGTCGTCGGCCGTGACGATCACCTTGCGCACGCCCTCGAGTTCGAGCCAGCGCGTCAGCGACGCCACCGACAGCGCGGGAGTGATCGTCTGGCCGCCCGTCATGGCCACCGCGCTGTTGTAGAGCAGCTTGTAGGTGATGTTGACGCCCGCGCCGACGGCCGCTCGGACGGCAAGCGATCCCGAGTGGTGGAAGGTGCCGTCGCCGAGGTTCTGGAAGATGTGGCGCGTGCCGGTGAACGGCGCCTGCCCGATCCACTGCGCGCCCTCGCCGCCCATCTGGGTGAGCCCGGCAAGATCGCCCTTGCCCTCGGGGTTGAGCACGATCATGGTGTGGCAGCCGATGCCCGCGGCCACGACCGAGCCTTCGGGGACCGCGGTGGAGCGGTTGTGCGGGCAGCCGGAGCAGAAGAACGGCGTGCGGGCGGGGCCGAGCAGCTTGAGGGGCTCGCGCCGGCGCGGCAGGTCGATGGACAGCCGATCGGCCAGAACCCTGGCGACCAGGTCGGAGTCAACGCCGCCGTGCTGCGGGATCACCGCCTTGCCGGTGACGGCGGGCGGGTTCGGCGTGCCGTACAGGACGTCCTTGACCAGGCCCTCCAGCAGCGGCGCCTTCTCCTCGACGACGATGATCTCCGACAGCCCGCGGGCGAACTCCTGCACCGCCGTCGGCTCGAGCGGCCAGAGCATGCCGATCTTCAACAGCCGGACCTCGTCGGTGAGCCCGAGCTTGCCGAACGCCTCGCGCACGTCGTAG
Organism: Nonomuraea sp. bgisy101; assembly: GCF_057708945.1. Lineage (NCBI taxonomy): Bacteria > Bacillati > Actinomycetota > Actinomycetes > Streptosporangiales > Streptosporangiaceae > Nonomuraea > Nonomuraea sp. bgisy101. Next base: position 194,109 of record NZ_JBYITD010000004.1, on the reverse strand, counting down.
TAGGCGGTGCCCGCCGCGATCACGCCGATCGTGGCGTCGGGTGCGGGGACGGTGATCTGGTTGAGGTTGTTGTCGCGGGCGTAGGCGCGGGCCAGCTCCAGGCGCGGGCCGACCAGCGTGCGCTCCATGTCCAGTGAGTACGGCGTGAGCAGCATCGCGTCGGGTGTGTGCCGGTACGGCTTGCCCTGCCACATGATCTCGGGCATCACCGGCTTGACCCTGTCGGGGTCGAGGCTGACGGTGGCCGTGGCGTCGACCACGTTGGCCACCGCCTTGATCGCCACCCACAGGCCGCTCGCCCTGGACGCCGCGATCGCGTGCCTGCCGAGGTCGAGCAGTTCCTGGACGGTACCGGGGTAGATCACCGGCATGCCGAGCGCGGCGAGCGTGCTCTCCGTGGCGCTGGGGAGGGTGGAGGACTTGCAGGTGGGGTCGTCGCCGCAGAGGGCGATCAGCCCGCCCTCCGGATGGGCGCCGACGAAGTTGCCGTGCCTGAACGCGTCGGCGGCCCGGTCGACGCCCGGGGCCTTGCCGTACCAGACGCCCAGGACGCCCGCCTTGCGCGGGTCGGGCAGCGAGGGGACGAGCTGGCTGCCCCAGACCGCGGTCGCGCCCAACTCCTCGTTCTGGCCGGGACGGTGGACCACGCCCTCGGGCGTGTTCCTGGCCAGTTCCTGGTCGAAACCGCCCAATGGCGACCCCGGATAGCCGGAGACCATCGCGCCTGTGTCCAGGCCCGCCCTGCGGTCCGCGGCCAGCTGGTCCGCGATCAGCCGCACCAGCGCCTGCGTACCACTCATGAAGGCGTCGCTCGTCATGACGTGAGATTATTTCAAGGGTCGAGGTATTCGATGTCAATACTTGCGGTGGTTTACGCCCTGGTTAGCATCTAAGGTCATGGATGCTACGGATCGCGCAATTCTTCGCCTTCTACAGGAGGACGGCAGGCTCAGCAACATCGAGCTGGCCGACCGGGTCCGGCTGACGCCGTCGCCGTGCCTGCGCAGGGTGCGCAACCTGGAGGAGTCCGGTGTGATCTCCGGATATCGCGCGGTCGTCGACGCGCCGTCGGTCGGGCGCGCCTTCCAGGTCCTGGCCTATGTCGAGCTGGAGGGTCAGGACGCGGAGACCGTCACCGCCTTCGAGTCGGCGGTGATGGAGGTGGAGGACGTCATCGAGTGCCTGCGCATGTTCGGGCGGCCCGACTACGTGCTGCGGGTGGCGGTGGCCGACATGGACGCCTACAGCCGCCTCTGTCTGGAGAAGCTCGGCCGCCTGCCCGGCCTCGACAAGCTCACCTCGCAGATCGCCATGAAGGCCATCAAGCCGGGCGGCTCGCTGCCCCTGTGACGCCCAGACGCAGTCGGTGCCTGCGAGCCGGCCGACCGGCTGCCGGCCTCGGCTCACGGCCGGGCTTCCCGTCAGGCCGTCACAGGCTGGACAGCTCGCCGACGCTCAGCGCCCGCTGATACGCGCGGGTGCTGGCCTCGAGATCACCGCACTGTTCCAGTTCGGCGGCGCTGTCGGCGAAGGCCTTCGAGGCGCGAGCCGGTGCCTGCATCTGTTCGAGCTGTTCGCCGACGCCGGCCCGTACCTCCGCGGCTGCCTGCGTTTGCTCGCGCGCCCGCAGCGTGTCCGCGGTCAGCAGCTGCGCGTCGGCGACGAGGTTGAGCGCGGCAGGGTGGCGGGCGGCGATCTCCTCAGCCTGCCGGGCCGCCGCTGTGGGGTCGCCGGCCAGGAGGTCGGTGCGGGCCAAGGACAGCTGGCAGTAGGCCAGATCGACCGCGCTGGCCGCGCTGCCCGCCAGCTCGCTCTGCGCCGTGAGCAGCATCTGACGAGCTCTGGCGTGCTCGGCCGGGCAGCTGGTGAGCAGGTTCTCCGCAAGCCGCGCCCGCAACCGGCCGGTCGAGCGAGGATCGCTGAGCTGGGCATGAGCGGCCAGCGCTCGATCACCCAGCTCGCCGGCCCGCTGCGCGTCGCCGTCCATGGCCGCGACCGTCGCGCCGTTCCAGCAAGCGGCTCGCAGGGCACGCGGTGTGCCCAGCTGTTCGGCGGCGTCGAGCAACTGGGCGGCCAGTGCCCTGCACGTGGCCTGCTCTCCGCGCTCGATGTAGGCGGCCAGCAGGGTGGCGCCGAGTTCGATACCCCGGTCGGTCCAGCCTCCTGGCAGCTCCCTGGAGAAGGTGATCTCGCCGATGTGGACGCTCGCCGTGAGGTCGCCCACCTCGCGAAGGCATCGGCACAGCGCCAAGGCGACCCCGATCCGATGCTCGGTCTCTTCGCGATCTTCGTAGGCCATCGGCGGCAGCTGCTCATCCAGAGGAGCGAGGACGTTCATCAGATGCGTCAGGCGCTCGATGGCCTCGGGCAGGTCCCCGTCGGCCTCCTCCGCCAGGGCCAGCCCGAGTTCGGTCTGTCGCCACAGGTCTGGGCGGCTGCCCAACGCTGGATCGCCGGCAAGCGTGGCGTATCGGACGCGGGCCTTGGCGGACATGCCTTGGGCGAGTGCCTCGTCCGCGCCGGCGAGCTCCTGCCTGATTTCCGCGCTGCGGTCGGAGCCGAGGCCATGGCGGAGCACCAGCGGCGGGCATCCCAGCTTGGCGGCCAGTTCCGCCAGTTCCCTTGCGGTGGGGTCGACGCCGTCTTCGATCAGCATGAGCCTTCGGGCCGAGAGCTGGGGCCCGCTCAGCTCTTCCAGCGTCAACCGTCGCTGGTGTCGAAGTCCTCGAAGGAGCGCGCCCGCATGCATGTCGGTCAGCATTCCACCGCCTTGGTCGTGACCGCCTCGCCCATGTCGATCAATGCCAACCGATCGTAGACACAACTCGGGCAGACCACCACCTTTGGTGGCACAACGCCCAGGGGCTCGGTCCGGGTCGGCCCGCCCGCCGACGCAGGAAGCCGAAAGGTGATCACATTGTGGAGCAGCCATTGGGCTGTCACAATCGGGCGGGTCAGCAAGTTGCGCGACCGCGTGTCGACATGAAGGAAAGCAGGAGGTTCGCTGTGCGTTCCCGCCGACATCGCGTCCTTGCCCTCAGCGCTCTCGCCGCGGTCGCGGTGCTGTTGACCGCCACGTCGGCGGCCGCCGACACCGAGCCCGGCACGGCTCCGACAGTTGTGGGAGCCGTGGGCAACCACTGCTGCTGAGCGACTGCCTGGAAACGAGGCACTCGACGGCGAGACAGGCGCCGCCGCCGATGGGTCGACGGTTCCACCATCACGAGAATCGACGGCGTGGACCACAGCGGCGTCCCCCGCGTCGCCGGCCGGGACTCCCGAGGACCATGTGAGTCTCCGTCGATACTTCTACGTCGGCTTCCGGGCTCGCGGATGAGAGTGTCAGCCCCCAGGGCCGCCAGGCTTCAGCTCGTTCAGGCTTGTTCAGCCGGTCGCCCTTCAAGGAGTTCGCGGCCCAGGCGAGTGAGGGTGTGGTGGACGGCGGGGCCGGTTCGGCGGCTCGTGAGCAGGCCCGCGTCACGGAGGGCGGTGGCGTGCTGGCTGGCCGACGGCAGGGATATGTCGAGCCTGCGGGCGATCTCGCTGGTCGTGGCGGCGTCGGCGGCGGTTTCGAGTACGGCCGCGCGGGTGCGGCCGAGCAGGGCCTGTAGCACGCGGGGGCCGCGGCCGGGTGGAGCCCACGCGTCGGCGAAGTCGGACAAGGTGTCGACCGCCGGGTAGAACAGCAGGCCGGGAGCCGCCTCATCAAGGCTGTTGCACATGTATCTCGGGCTGGGCCAGCAGAACAGCGAGGGGATCGCTATCAGTCCCTGACCCTTGAGGTGATAGTCATGCGCTTTGTTCGGCTCGTCGGAGATGTGAAGCACCGGGGAGCGCCAGACCACGCTGTGGTGCAGGCCGGTCAGCAACTGCTCCACGCCGCCGGTGCACAGGTCGCGGCCGCGGACCGCGTTGACGGCGTCGAGATGCGCCGCGATGGCGTGCTGGCTTGGCCCGACCGCGACGGCGTCGACCTCCCGGATCGCGGCCGCGAGTTCGGTGAGCGCCGCCGGGTCACCTGCGGCCAGGTCGGTCGCTCGGGTCGGCAGATCGCCTCTGTTCAGGCCCGCGAGTTCGTGGCGTAGCTGCGTGCGGGGAGCCGACAGCAGTCGTTCCACGCTCGCCTCCAGCGAGGAGTTGGGACCCACCACGGTGAACAGGTCCAGGACGGGGCCTTGTCCGGGGTAGAGCTGCCCGAGTAACCGCGTATGCGGGCTGAGCCGTCGCCGGACCAGCCGCCGCCAACCGTCGAAGATGCCTCTGCCGTCTCGCCTGCTCAGCAGCCGCGTCGCGAACAGCGCCTCGGCGAACGGCCATGGCGATGTCGCGACCCTGGTGCGGGCGAGATCCTCGGCGGTGAAGTGAATGCGCAGCATATGTCACCCGTCTCCATGCCGCCCCACGGCAGTCCGGTGGTGCCTGCGACATGGTCACAACTATCTGACCTGGATGTTTCAGCCAGGACCAAAGGGTCCTTCAGCGCCGTACACGATATCGACAGACTCGCCTCACAAGGAACGAACAGGACAGTCCTGATGAGAATCGTAGGTTTCATCGGGTCTGCTCATCAACACGTTCTCACCCTCGACAGTCACTCACCCACCAGTCCATCAACACGGTGAGCCCTTTCAACCAGTCACCGCAGGCCGGCCAGGACGCGCAGGCTGTTCCGGCTTCGACGGCCTGGCCCTCGCACAACAGGAGCCAGTCCAGGCTGACGCGACTCGATCCTGATCGGCGGGTCGTGCGGGTCGGGGTGAAAAGAGTTCCTTCTGTCATTAACGCCGATTTTCTCGTGATCCGGCGAAAGTGGGCGTTGAGCGGCAATCGAGGAACCGGGCGGAAAGGGGTTGACGCACCTTGACCAGCCGGTCACGGAGTATCGGCAGCAAAACACCCGACACGGGGTCAGACGTGCTGCTATATCTCGCTCGATCCTGGCCAGGTCGGCAGATTTGACCATGCCCTCTACTCTTTGTGAAATCTCGTGTTTGCCAGAAACTTTCGCTCTGTGCTAAACGATCTGCGGTGGATAGGGACACGGAAGTGAACGACACTCCGGACGGCGCCACAGCGCAGGCGCTGCGACGACTGCGCGAGGCGGGCGGGGACGGCCGCTCGCTCGACCACGAGAGCCCGGTGGTGATCCGCCGGGCGTCCGTCGCACGGATGCAGGCAGGTGAGCGCCCCACGCTGCTCGCCGAGGAGTACGGGTTCACCCGCGGCACGCTCCACCACGACGGGGAAGCCGGCGTCCCGTCGGGGGAGATGCCCACGGCACCGCCGGCGGCGATGACCGACACCCGCGGATCGAACGGCAGGCCCGGGCAGCCTGCCGGGTTCTGCCGTCCGCCTGATGGAGCTCTGCGCCCCGAGCCTCTGCCCGCGCGTCCCGAGCCTCTGCCCGCGCGTCCCGAGCCTCTGCCCGCGCGCTCCGAGCTGACGCCGCAGCACCTGCGGGCGTTGCCCGCGGCGATACTCGCCGGTCCCCAGGCCGCTGGATTGCCCGGCCACCTGTGGACATGGGAGCTGGTCGCCGCGTACGCGGCCCGCGAGTTCGGTGTCAACCTCTCCGAGCAGCGCATCCGCCAAGCGTTCGCCGAATTACAGCTGTGGCCGGGAAACGGGCTGGCCCGGCGCAGGAGGATGCTGCGGCACGCGCCCGACTGGTGGGCGGGCGGGCTCAGCGACCTGGGCGAGCGCGCGGCAGCGGACGGCGCGATGCTGCTCGTCGCGCAGGCCGTACCCCTGCCGTGGCAGCGGATGCTGATATCGGCCTTCTCGCCCGCACGCTCTGGCCCTACGTGGTTCGCGATCGTCGCCAGGGACTCCGACAGCCATACGCGGGGCGCGGAGCTCCTGCGGACCCACTTCGCGCGCCCGCTCCAGCTCGTCACCGATCCGCTGTCCACCGCGTCAGGGCGTGCCTTCCAGCAGGTGGCGGCGCCGCTGCGCGCGATACCGCTGCCCGACAATCCCCGCCACCAGCTCAGGTACGCGACGATCGCGCTGGAGCAGGCCAGGTCCTGGCTGAGCCGGCGCAAGGACGAGCACAAGGCCGCCACAGCCGCCTGCGCCGCCGACCGCGAACGGGAGAACGCCGCCCGCCAGGTTCTGTGCGAGCAGGTGGCGCGTGCCCGCGCCGCCGGCACCGGCACCGACCTGGTGGCCGCGGCCGCCGAGCTCAAGCGCAACGACGTGCACAACATCTGCAAGCGGACACCGGTGGAATCCGCTACCGCCCTGGCCGCACGCTCGCCCGCCGTGCTGAAGGAAGTCGCCCGGGCGGCGGGCGCGTGGCGCGCGGCGGCCGAGCGCACCCGGCGGGCCAGGCGGCGGCGCGACCAGGCGGCCGACGACTACCGGGCTGCCCGCCTGGACGCCCAGGCGGCCCGCGAGCAACGCGATGCCATGATCCTGCTCTGCCACGACCTGTCCCAGCCGACGATCGAGGAGATCGCCGAGGTGGCGGGCGTGTCCACGAGGCTGGTCCACCTCGTCGTGGACACGGCGCCGCGCCCGGCCGACGAGGGCGCGGGCCATCTGTCCCGCCTCGACCGGGCCGTCGGGCGCTGGCGCGCCGAGCACGAGCGGCTGCGGGAGCTGCGCGCGGAACGCGATCGCCGCGCCGAGGCTCGGCGACGGGCCCGCCGGCAGGAGGTCGGCCTGCGTAAGGAACGCGACGAGACGATCCAGGCCTGTCGGCGCGCCGGCGTGCCCGGCGTGCGAATCGCGCAGGAGGTGGGCCTGGAGTTGGCCGGCACCCTCTCGCGCCTGGCCGGCCCCACGCGCGGCGGCCGGCCGGATTCTCCCGATGCGGGTCAGCGCGAGATCGACCGTCTGCGTGAGGTGTCCGGGCGCTGGCGCGAGGCCAAGGAACTGCTCGACCGCAGCAACGAAGCGCTGGTCCGTGCCGAGGAGCTCAGACGGAGCAGGAGCACAGTGGCCGCGCGGCTGCGACTGGGGCGGGACGAGGCCCTGCTGGACTGCCGCCGCAAGGGCGTCACGCTCGCCGTTCTCTCCGCGCGCACCGGCCTGGACTCGCGCACCATCCGCGAGGCCACGGCCCCGCCGCCCCTGTCGCAGGAAACGGCCTCGCTCTGACTGACCTCCGAGGAGGATGAGCGAGAGTTGATCTTCGGTTCTGCGGGCTGGATCGCGTGGCCCTGGACACGCCGGCCGGCAGGCGCCGATCGGCTACCCGTCTGGGGCGGGCGGTGCAGTGGGGCACGGTCCGCATGCCTGGCGTGTTTCTGACCGAGGCGCCAACCGAGGTCCCGGTCAGGGCGGTGGAGTTCGTCGCGCGCAGATCCTCACCGCGCTGGAGCCGGCGGCTGAACCGGCCGGGCGTCTGGCCGAGCTCTCTGGCGCGCTGGAGGGCGCCTGCGCCCGGGTGCTGGATGGGCTGGGCGGCAACACCGCGGTGCAGTTCGGCTGCGGCTGGACGACCCGGTGGATCCGTGGCTGCCCGAACTCGCCGACCGGAAGGTGCTGAAGCGGGCCGACGGCCCGCTGGAGGACACCGTGCCGGCGCGGCGGCCGATCACCGTGCGGGACCTGCTCACCTCCACGTGCGGGCTCGGACTGGATATGACGGCGCGGACCGCTCCGATGATGAGCGCGTTCTTCGAGCAGGGGGTTTACGGCCAGGAGGACGGATGGCTGTTGCCCGGACCGGGACCGGATGAGTGGATGCGCCGCCTGGGCACGCTCCCGCTGATGTACCAGCCCGGAGAGCGGTGGCTGTATAACGTCAGCGACGACGTGCTCGGCGTGCTGGTGGCCAGGGTCACCGGCCAGTCGTTCGAGACGTTCCTGCGCGAACGCATCTTCGATCCGCTGGGCATGAAGGACACCGGTTTCCACGTGCCCGCCGACAAGATCGACCGGCTGCCGCCCCTGTACGCCCCCGATTGGCAGACCGGAGAGTTCCTCGTGGAGGACGAGGCCGAAGGGGGACACCACAGCCGGCCTCCGGCGTTCCAGTCAGGCGGCGGCGGACTGGACTCAACCGTCGACGACTATCACGCCTACTTCCGAATGCTGTTGAACAACGGGATGCACGGGACCCAGCGGATCCTGTCCCGGCCCGCCGTTGAGCTGATGACCACCAACCGCCTCACACCCGAGCAGACCACCGCCCTGCAGGCCTGGGCCCGTAGCGTCGTCCATTTGTCGCACGGCACGGGGCAGCACGGCGGCTGGGGCTTCGGGATGGCGGTGCGCGCCTACCGTGGTGACTACGCGCCCATCGGCCAGTTCGGCTGGGACGGCGGAGCCGGCACCACTACATACGCCGACCCCGACAACCGGCTCGTGGGCATCCTGCTCACCCAGACCGGGATGTCCACCCCGGATTCGACGCGGGCCATCCACGACTTCTGGACCACCCTCTACCAGGCGATCGACGACTGAGCCGCCTACCTCGCATATCGCACGAGCGATCCGCAGGAATCGTCGGGGTGGCGGCTCGCCGTAGCCATAGGAGGTCCAGGCCGTGAAGGCCCGACCTGTCCTCCGGCAGGCCGATCGCCGGACGCGGCAGGGACGGCTCTGGAGACCCGGATGCCGACCGCGCCTGGCTGGTCCAGATGATGGCCGCCCTCACCCGGCAGGGGGAGAGCTGATGACCGTCCCCGCGTTCCGCCGTCGGAAGGCCTTCGGCGGCCGCCACGACGAAACCCCGCCCGGTCCGGCCGGCACGAGCGACGTCATCGTCGACAGCGACCCCCTTGGGCGTTTCCGGGTCAGTCCTGTGGTGAGGTTTCGGTTTGCCTCCTCTGAGCGGGCTCGGTCGTCGGCTTCTTGTGCGGGCTGAACAGCAGACAGAACAGGGCGGCGGCGACCAGGGCCACGGCGCACGCCACGAGGGTGGTCTGCATGGCGGTGACGAAGCCGGTGGCGAACGTGTCGGCGGTGACGCGTTCGTACAGGCCGGCCGTGGCGGGGCTCAGGCCGGCGGGCGGAGCGGGTGGACCGTAGGTTCGCGCGGCAGCGGTGCTGTTGTCGATGAACTGGGCGCGCAGATTCTCCGGTAGCCGTCCGGCGCTCTTCTCGGCCTCCGTCCGCAGGGTCGAGGAGAGGCGGGCCGACAGCAGGGCACCCAGCACGGCGGTGCCCAGGACGCCGCCGATCTGCCGGGTGGTGCTGGAGACGCCAGAGGCCGCCCCGGCCAGCCGGGGATCGACGCCGTCCATGGTGGCCTGCTGCAGTGGCGCGAACGTGGCGCCGCCGGCGATCCCGATGATGGTCAAACCGGGCAGCAGGCTCCACGCGCTACTGGTGGGGCCGGCCATGGCGACCAGCACCAGCAAGCCGACGGCCAGCAGCGTCATCCCGGCCATCAGGATGTACTTGCCGCCGAACGTGTCCGACAGCCGCCCGGCGTACGCCGAGCCGACCGCGGTGAGCGCGGCGTTCGGCAGCACCACCAGGCCGGTCTCCAGCGCCGAGTACCCGCGCGCCATCTGCAGGTACAGCACCAGCACGAACATGATGCCGATCATGCCGAGCTGGAAGACGAATCCGACCCAGTTGCCGACCGCGAAGTTGCGCACGCCGAACAGGGCCGGAGGCATCAGGGGCTCGTCCCGCTGCCGGTACTGCCGGAGAACGAAGACCGCCAGCAGGGCGACGCCCGCCACGATGACCGAGGTGATGCTGATCGGGCCGGCGACGGTGCCCCAGTCGTAGCGTTCGCCCTCGATCAGGCCGAACACGATGCCGCTCAGCCCTGCGGTGGCCAGCGCGACGCCGACCAGGTCGAGCCGATGGCGGCGGCCCGAGCGCATGGGCGGCGCGAAGGTCAGCGCCAGCACAGCGGTGATGATCCCGATCGGGACGTTGATGAAGAAGATCCAGCGCCAGCTGAGATGGGCGAGCAGGAAGCCTCCGAGAACCGGGCCGATGATCGGGGCAAAGCCGACGATCGCCCCGAACAGCCCGAATGCGCGGCCACGCAGATGCGGCGGGAAGATCGTCAGGATCGATGAGATGACCTGCGGGAACAGCAACGCTCCGCCCAATCCCTGCAACAGCCGGGCGGTCAGCAGTTCAGGCGGTGAGCCGGCCAGCCCGCACAGCGCCGAGGCGACGGTGAAGGTGATGATGCCGATCACGTACAGCCGGCGGTATCCGAAGATGTCCCCCAGCCGGCCGGTGGTGATCAGCAGCACCGAGAAGACGAGCAGGTAGCCGTCGATGACCCACAGCACCTGGTCGTAGGAGGCGTCGATGCTGTGGATCAGCGTGGGAACGGCGACGTTGACGATGGATCCGTCGAGCAACGACATGAAGAAGCCGATGCACATGATCGCGAGGACCTGCCACGGACGCTGCGTGGCTGGTTGTTCGGCGGATTTGACTTCCGGCACGCCGGAGACCTCCCTGAGGAGAACCGTCTGCTGGGTGGTGACACGGACCGGGCCTGATGCCAGAACGGCGTTGACGCCGGCACACGGTCCCCGGCAGTTCCCCGAGGGCTCGGAAAGGACCAGCACGGTCAACGCGCGTCGCCACCATCGCAGGACACCCTTTTTCAGGATGTGGTGAGCGACTTCCACCTTCCCCGTGTCATCGGGACCCGGGTGAAGCTGGTTGGCGAGGCGCGAAGCCCAACGGTGAGAAGTCGGCTCGAAGCGTAACACAGCGGTTCGGCCTGTGTGGATCAGGAGGCGGCCGGTCCCAGGAACGTCAGGCCCTCGACCGGGCGGCTCCTCGGAGGCCGACGTGTCCCGCAGACCGGTCTCCTCCTGCTCCGATTGCCGCAGTCGCGCGCTGGTTCGTTCCCCGTCCCGGTGCGAGGCGCGTCCCGTGCCCGCGGCCGGGATCAGGTGATGGCGGCTGGTTCGCGACGGGGGTGGACAGGCGATGTTCCCGTAGCAAGGTGTGCCCTGTCGGTCCCGGCATTCTCACCATCCCGCCGTCTCGTGCCGCGACGCGGGACGGACAGGTCGGCGCCGGGGGATCCCCCCGGCGTGGACGCACGGGCTGGTCTCAGCCGCGCAGGACCTCGTCCAGCTTGGCGGCGAACGGTCCGGCCACTGTGGTGAACCCGCCGTGGTCGCCGGCGAAGACGACTGGCTCGCTGCCCAGCCGCTCGGCGAGCGCGATCGCCGTACGTCGGGCGAGCTGTCCCTCGGTGGTCTCGCCGATGCCGACGACGATCCTGGGCGAGCCGGAGCGCAGCGCCTCGACGTCGGGCCGGTAGCCGCTGAGCGGCGTGATCCCGTGGCCGAGGAAGAAGTCGAGGTTGCCGCCGATCCTGCCGAACATCTCCATCTGCTCGGGCGTCGACGGCTGCTGCGGCGGGGCGTCCTCGCCACCGCCGACGCCGATGAGCTCCTCGAACCGCTTCATGCCCGCGGGCACGCCTTCGCGGCGGTAGGCCGCCTCCACCTCGCGCATCCCGGCGGCGACCTCGTCGGCGTCGGGGAGCAGGGTGATGCACGGTGGCTCATGCGCGACCAGGGTGCGCACGAGGGAGGGGTGCCTGGCCGTCAGGTTGAGGCCGATCTGCGCGCCGCCGCTGCTGCCCAGCACGTACACGGGCTCGCCGCCCAGCGCGGCGATCAGCGCGGCCGCGTCGTCGCCGTGGACGTCCATGTCCTGGTCGAGCGTGGGGTCGTCGGGCACGCTGCGCGAGTTGCCGCGCGGGTCGTAGGCGACGACCGTGTAGCGGTCGGCGAGCAGGTGGGTGACGGCCGCGAAGATCCCCGCGTCGGTGGGGCCTCCGGGAATCATGACGAGGACCGGACCGGAGCCCTGGACCTCGTAGTAGAGCTGTGCGCCTGGAACCTGCAAGGTCTCTGTCTTCATGCGAGGAGCCTCTCACCGACAAATTTTTTTGTCAAGGGCGGGCGTAGAGCCGGCTCATGGAGAACACGTCGTGGGCGTTCGACCGTCCGATCACCTCTCCGTTCGCCCGGCCACGCGGCCTGGCGGGGCGTCTGGCCGGGCGCTTCATGCTCCTGACCAACGAGCAGCGCGAACTCGTGGCACTGCTCGGCGTCCGGCCGGGCGACCACGTCCTCGAGGTCGGCTACGGCCCCGGCAAGCTCGTCAGGATGCTCGCGTCAGGGCCCGCCGCGCGCATCTGTGGCGTCGACCCCTCCGCCGAGATGCGCGAGCAGGCAGCCCGGCCGCACCGGGGCGACGATCGGATCGACCTGCGGCTGGGTACGGCCGACGCGACCGGCTTCGGCGACGGGGTCTTCGACGGGGCGGTCTCCGTCAACAACGTCGCTCTGTGGCCGGACCTCGGCGCGGGCGTGCGCGAACTCCACAGGGTGCTCAAGCCGGGCGGGAAGGTCGTGATCGCCTGGCATGGCGGGAGCCTGCCCGGCCGGATCGCGGGAACGCTCAAGCTGCCGGAGGACAAGCTGGCGATGATCAGGGGCTCCATGGGAGAGCTGTTCGAGGACGTGGAGAGACACGAGTTGAAGGCGCTGACCGCCTTCAACGGCATCCGCCCGCGGACGGAGGGTCCCTAGACGTCGAGGATGCGGCAGGCGCCAGGGCTCCGCCTCGGGAGGAGCCGCGCCTCGACGGGCAGGGGCGGCAGGACGGGGAATGCCGGTGAAAGCGACGTTCAACGAGAGGAAACGCGAATGAGCCTGCATCACGTCCGGCCCGGCGATCTGACCTCCGAGACCGCGCAGACCGGCGGCATGCGCAGGTGGGCGGCCATCAGCGGCGACAGCGTCGGGTCGTCCGCGATCTGGATGGGGCAGACCCACGTCGCGCCGGGAGCCGTGTCGGCGACCCACCATCACGGCGCCTCCGAGACGGCCATCTACGTGGTCAGCGGCAGGCCGTCGTTCGTGTTCGTGCACGAGGGGCAAGAGGTGCGGATCGACACCGAGCCCGGCGACTACGTGTACGTTCCGCCGTTCGCCCCGCATCGGGAGGAGAACCCCGACCCTGAGGTCGAGGCCGTGGTCGTGATCGCGCGGAGCACTCAGGAGGCGATTGTGGTGAACCTTTCCGAGTAAATCCGGGCTTGACTAATTGTGGGCGGATATGGTCGTCTCTTACCTTTCGTGATCAGTCGGCCACACTTCCCGGGGGAAAAGCCAGTCATGCCGCGGCTGTCCTGTGTCCTGCTCGTCTGCGCGCTGGTCGCCGGCGTGCCCACGGCTGCGCACGCCGTACCGATGGCCGGGCGAACACCCGGGACGGCCGTACAGGCCGGCCCGGGTTCCGGAGTCGCCGGCGGTGGCCAGGGCAGGGGGAGCGGCGGTTCCGGCCTGGCGGTCAGCGGCCCGGAGGGCGGGAAGCCGACGATCGAGCCGGTGGCGCGGGTGCGGGTTCCCGCGGCGGCGCAGGCCGCGATGGCACGGCGGCCCTCGCCGGCGACCGAGGCCGGAGCCGGGCGGCCGGACGGCCCCGGCAAGCCGGCGGTCACGGTGCCCGCGGGGCCGGCGCTGGTCGACAAGGTGGTCGCGGAGGCCGAGAAGCGGATGGCGGGGCCGAGCCCGTCGTCCGAGCTCGTCCTGCCCGACGCCGAGGAGGGCGGGCTGAGCCTGCTGCCGGCCAAGAAGGGCCTCAAGCTTCCGTTCCCTGTCACGCCGGACCTCCCCGTGGTGCGGGACGGGGTGCCGCTGATGACGTTCAAGCTGTGCGCGGCCGGCGCGGACCTGCCTGCCGCGTGCTCGTCGGCACGTCCCGTGGGCACGCCCGTCCAGGCGGACGTCACCGGCGACGGCATGCCCGACCTGCTGGCCACGCTCGTCCCGCAGAAGGCGGAGGGCGACAGCGTCGGCATCGGCTTCGGCGTCGTCCAGCTCGGCGGGCCGGTCAAGGCGCAGGTGTGGGCCGAGTACGCCGTGGCCTCCGACAAGGTGGTGAAGGTCGGCTTCGACGGCTACCGCAGGGGGAGCACCCTTGCGGGGCGCGACTGGGGCTCCTTCACCGTCGACCTGAGCGCGCTCGCCAAGGGACGGATCGACGTGCGGGCGACCGTACGGCGTAGCGCTCCTGGATCCTCCGCCGCCACCATCGCGGGGCTGGAGGGCAAGGCGCTGCTCAGCCTGCGCCAGACACCCGCCACCGAGCGGTTCAGCGCGCACGCCAGGATCGACGGCGACACGAGCGCGCTGACCGCGACCGCCTCAGCGAACGCCGAGCTCGACGCGCTCGTAGTAGCGCACCGGCGCAGGTTCACCCAGGTGACGGTGGACAAGATGGGCGCCGAGCTGACCGCCGAGCTGACCAGGCCAGGCGACGTCCACTTCACCAGCTCGAGTCCGATCGCCAGGGCCGGTTTCCACGACTACGTGTTCAGGGACGGCAAGCTGTCCAGGGCGGCGGGGCTGTCGATCACCAGGCTGCCCCGCGAGTTCCGCGCCACCGCCCGGGCCCAGGGGCTGTCGGTCAGCTCGGGCTCGCCCCGGGCCAAGGCGGCCGACCTGAGCTTCTACGACGCGACCAGGGACCAGACGGTCGTCAGCGCGCGGCTCACCGGACTCCCCGCGAAGATCGCGGTCGAGCACGACGCCGCCGCCAACACGATCGTCCACACCGCCAGCTCGGCGCTCGGCGGATTGACGCTGCTGCTCCAGCGCGGGCAGGGAGCGATCGCCAGCCCGCCGGGCAACCACGTCACCATGATCAAGGACGGCGCCCGGCTGGGGGTGTCGGGACGGCTGACCGGCGTGGCGGGCTTCGAGGTGAGGTACGGCGCCACGCCCCGCGTCAAGCTCGCCCTCGACGCGGGAGGCGGCCCGTTCACGGGCGCGGCCGACATCGACGGGACGCACCTGGCCAGGCTGGAGATCTCCAACACGCCCGCCAAGGTGTCGGCCGATCTGGACCCCGAGGCCCGCACGGCCGCCTACACCGCCAACGGGACCATCGAACGGCTGCGCGCCTCCTACGCCAACCCGAAGACGGGCCTGAGCGTGGACGGCAGCGTGCGCGGAGTGCGGGGGAGCGTGAAGGCGTCGTGGGCGCTCGGCCCCCGGACGACCGTGGACGTGACGACCCCCGGCAGGCTCGGCAGGATCGACCTGCACGCCGCCGCGGCGCAGGGAGTGGTGAGGGCCAGCGTGAAGGGGGTGCGCGGGCACCTCACGGCGGTCGCCGACACCGAGGGCAGGCGGCTCGGCTGGACCGCCGACGCGCCTGTCTCCTCCGTCGTGGCGTGGGCGAGGGCGGGGGAGCTGCGAGCCGCCTTCACCGCGACCGGCGTGCCCGCCCGCTGGGAGGCCACCTGGTCCGCGCCGGGCACCGCGACGGCCCCGAGCGCCTCGCCGGGCACCGCGACCGCCCCGAGCACCCCGCCGGGCACCGCGGGCCAGGCGGGGGCTGCAGTCGGGGGGGTGAGGTTCAGGGGGCTGTCGGGGCCCATCGGGTCGGCGACGATCGCGGTCGCCAACCACGAGGGCGCGACCGCCCCTGCGGGCCCGCACCTGGCCGCGCATTACGACGCCGCCACCGGAAGGTTCGACGCCGGCGTCCGCCTGGACGGCCTGCGCAAGGCCGACCTCACCCAGAACGAGACCGGCACGGGCTTCACGGCCGACGTGCAGGCCGCCCGCCGTCCCATCGCCGTGGACGCCGACCTGCGCACCGCCACGGGCGACGGCTTCGGCGCCAGGGCCGTCCTCGGCCCGGCACCCGGTCGCGTCGCGGTCTCCAGCGCCAACGGCCGGCTGACCTACGACGCCTCCGACGTCAACCTCACCGGCCAGGTCTGGCTCGGCAATGCGACGGCCGTCCCCGACGCGCCCCGCGTGAAGGGAGGGGTCTCGCTCGTCGACGGCGGCACCCCCGCCCGGCCGGGCGTCAGGGCGTTCGTCGACCTCAAGGGTCTGCCCGGCAAGGTGGACGTCGACCTGGCGGGCAAGACCTTCACCTTCTCCGGCTTCCGCCCCGCCGGCCGCAGGCTCGCCCTCTACCTCGACAGCCGCGTGCTCGCCCCCGTGCCGATCCGCGCCAGCGCCACCCTCACGGGACTGCCCTCCGCGATCACCAGCATGACCGTCGGCCCCTTCGGGGTGCAGGGGCAGTCCGTCACCGCCGCCTACAAGATCGAACCCGCGGCGACGCTCGGCACCCTGGACGTCCGCGCCGAGACCGGCGAGGGCAGGCTGCGCGGCCGCGTGGTCGTCGACCCCGTGCCCGCCGCCGTCTCGGTCACCGGCGTGTACGGGGGCCGCACCAGGATCCGCGTCCACAACTCGGCCAGGGTCGAGCGCCTGGAGGCGGCCGTGACCTCGGGCGAGGCGACCGGCCTGCTGCGCTTCACCGACGTCCCGTCCGTGTTCGGCGTCGACGCCGACTCCACCGCCTCCGCGCTGCGGCTGCCGAACCTCACCTACAAGGCGAACGCCGGCACCCTCGACGGGCTGCTGGCCGTACAGGCCGGGCTGATCGAGAAGGTCTACCAGCCGCCCCAGGGACGCGTGCTCGACACCTTCCTCGAGGTGGGCGACCTGGGCGCGGACACCACGGCCAGGCTCAACCCCGACCTGTCCGTCGACCTGGTGTCCAAGCCCGCCCCCACCCGGCTGCTGCGCGCCCGCACGGGGCTCGACCTGCAGCCGGTGGCGGCGCAGAGGGTCTCCTCACGCAAGGACGTGCCGTACGCGGGCGGGTTCCTCGCCTACCGGCTCGACGGGCAGTTCGGGCTCGGCCCCAGCAGGATCGACGACGTGACGATCGCCGTGCACAAGATGTCGTGGCTGCGGATCCGCCCTGGCAAGGTGCCGTTCGGCGCGTCGGCGCCGCCGGCCGTCGGGTTCGTCTCGCCGGGGTTCGAGGGCGGCTACGACCGGCTTGACCTGCGGGCGAGCGGGGTGGATCTGCGTCCCGACGTACGGCTGGACGTGAAGGTCACCAGGAGCGTCGGCGCGGACGTGTTCGACCAGCGGGTGCGGATGGGCAGGACCACGTCGCTCCGGTTGCGCCGCTACGACCAGCGGATGCGGCCCATCAGCTCCAAGCAGGCCGTCAAGGCGGGCAGCGTGCCGCTGGCCTGCGTGACCGTCGGCACCAAACCGGGTGTCGTGCCCGCCAGGCGGGGCAACGCGCTGACGCTGCGCGGCGCGGACGGCCCGCAGATGGTCTCGCTGCTCGATCCCGGAGGGCAGGCGCCCGGTTACGCGATCGACCTGCTGACGCACTTCATGTCGCCCTTCCCCGGGGCGGAGTGGAAGGTCTCCTCGGTCGAGGCAGGGCGCTGCGACCAGTGATCAGTCCGGCCGCCTCCGCCCGGGTCTGCAGGGCGGTGACGATCTGCGCCATGCTCGGCCCGCTGCCACCGCCGGAACAGCGCAGACACCGCCCGCCAGGAGCCGTAGCGGTCCCGGGACGTCCCGCCAGGGCGCACCGACCCGCACCCGCCACCCGATCCCGTCGATGAGCTGCCGTTTCGTCCACGCCGACGACCGACCCGATCGCGTGGGCACAGACAACAGTGGTCAGGTCAAGCCGCCTCGTCACCGCTAGGGTGGCCGCGAGGTCTCCGGTGTTCGGCTCTCCTTGATCCATGAACCCTCTGCCGGAGACCTCACTTGCTTCACGATCACGACACGCCCGTCACACTGGGCTTCGCGGCAGACCCCAGGTACCTGATGCCGAGGCGTGACCGATGAGCATCAGAGTGGGTTGAGGCGGGCCTTGAGCAGGCAGAACTCATTGCCTTCTGGGTCGGCCAGGACATGCCACTGCTCCTGGCCTGTCTGACCGATGTCGGCCGGGCGAGCACCGAGCTTCAGAAGGCGTTCGAGCTCGGCGTCCTGATCGCGGTCGGTGGCGTTGACATCGATGTGCAGCCGGGACTTCCCCTTCTCCGGCTCATCCCTGCGACTGAGGATGATCGTCGGCTGCGGACCGCCGAACCCTTCGCGCGGCCCGATCTCCATCGAGCCGTCGTCCATGCGATCGAGCACGACGAAGTCCAGAACCTCGCACCAGAACCGCGCCAGCACCTCAGGGTCGCGGCAACCGAGCACGAGCTCACTGATACGACATGCCATAAACGAAACCTACTCTCCGCCGGTGAACTGCAGGGGAGGCCACACGCGAACCTCATGGCTCCCAGCAGCGAAAACAATCCCGCGACCGTACCAAACGAGGCCGGCACGGGCGAAATGATTTCAGGGCCGCCCTGTCCGGGCAGCTGGGCAAGGCCGTTGGCCATGCAGCCGGGAAGCTGACCAAGAGACACGACCAGCCGTACTCGGCCTGCGGGGGCGCCCTGCGCCGCGGCGTCCCCGCGGCGTCAAGTGGCTGTCAAGCGGTGTATGCCCAGGTGAAAGCGGGTGGGCGTAGACAGGAGGCGGTTGCGCGAACCCGCCCGAAAGGACCACTCCGATGGCTCGCTCATTTCTGGCCCTCGCCGCGGCCGCCATGGCCGCGGGCGCCGTCCTCGCCGCACCCGGTGCCGCGCAGGCCGCGACCGCCAGGGCGTGCGACGTCCATCTCGTGGCACCGCACGGCAGCCTCATCGGCGGTCTGTGGCGCTCCAGCGGCGCCGCGAACAGCGTCTACGGCTGCCCCGCCACCCAGGAGTTCGGCTTCCCCGAGACGCTGGGATCGTGGCAGCGCTTCGAGAACGGCAAGATCGTCTGGTCGCCGAACGTGGGGGACACCGCCCTGCTGCGCGTGTTCGAGAAGGACGGGAAGATGTTCTTCGAGTGGGACGACATGGGCCGGGAATGGGACTTCTTCAACGTCCGCTGGAGCCTTGACGCCGAGCTCGGCAACAAGAGCACGGACGTGCGGGTCAAGCGTGTGACAGGGCGGAGCGGCCGGTTCTCGGTCACCACGGGTCCCGCCGAGGACCTCGGCGGCGCCTCGAGCCGTGGCAGGCCGGCCGAGACGTGGCGCTTCGCCGTCCAGGGCTGCGACGCGGGCGCGCAGGGCTCCGAGTGCGGCCCGTGGAGCATCGCCAACGTCTATGCCCGCTAGCGAGGGCGGGCGGCGGCCGGGAGCCGCGCATGGGCCCGTCGACCATGCCGCCCCCTGGAGATGGCGGCAGCCGGATCACGCCGACGTGGACGCCGGATCCCGTCTCCACAGCAGGACGACAGCCGCAAGCCCGGCAAGGCAGGGCAGCAGCCCCGTCAGGCCGATGAAGGCGGGCACGATCGTGCGGCCGTACTCCTCCGCGAAGAGGTTCACGAGAGCGGCGCATCCGGCGAGGGCGAGAACGATCGTCGCGGCGACCCGTGCCCACCGCCTCCTCCGCCTGACGGCGACGATCAGCCACCACCACGAGAGGACTCCCAGCGCTCCGGTGACCAGCAGGTAGGTCAGCAGGACGGTGGCGGTCGAGTCCACCTGGTCCGGCTGAAGGTAGGCGGAATAGACGTCACGGACGTGGCTCGACAGGGTGTCGCCGATCGCCAGGTCCGCGAGGGGGACGAGCATGGCGATCAGGGTGAGCGCCAGTCCGACGTACATGATCACGACTGTCCGCCGGGTGGATGGGGGCAGCGCCGGTTTCGTGGTGAGAGTCGGCATCGTTTCTCCTCAACATGCAGTGCACACGAATGAGCGGAAACGTAACCGGCGGAGCCGCGCTAGAGCTTGAAGAAATGGGACATCGCGCGGCGGCCGGGGGAGGCGGGCCGCAGCGATGCCGCGAACTCGCCGGGCGAACACTGCACGAGAGCCCTGAACTCGCGGCTGAGATGCGCCTGGTCGGAGTATCCCGCGTCGGAGGCGACGTCGCTGAACGCCCTGCCGCGGTCCTCCAGCAGAGCCAGCGCGCGTTCGAAGCGGAGGATCCGTCCCACGGTCTTGGGTGGCAACCCGATCTGCTCGTGGAATCTCCTGACCAGGTGGCGCCTGCTCCATCCGAGCTGCTCGGCGAGAGCGCCGATCCTGATCACGCCGGACGTGGCGCGAAGCCGCCGCCACGCCCATTCCACGGCGGGGTCGGCCTGCGGGCCCGAGGAGATGAGCCCGGCGAGGGCTGTGCCGAGGGCCTCGAAACGAAGAGGCCAGCTCGGCGCCTCCGCCAGCCGCTCGACCAGGAGGGAGCCTGTCCGGCCGAGCAGCGCCTCCAGGTCCAGGAACGCGTTGCTGATCTCGTGCATCGGCACGCCGAAGATCGAATAAGCCTCCAGCGGGCTCAGCCATATCTGAACGCCGTGCTGCGACCCGCCGATCCCGGTCACCGCCGGGCGGTCGTGCAGGCCGGCGACGAGGGAGGTGAGAGTCGTACCCGAGCCTTCCATGGGGGAGCGGAGGACCTCCACCGGGTCGCCGAACGCCAGGACGACGACCACCACGCTGGACGGGATCTCCCGGCGGAGCACCGTCGTGGCCAGGCGCTCCCGGTAACCTGCGCAGTCGACGAGACGGCCGGCGAGCGGTCCGCCGGGCCGGAGGCAGACGACCTCGTCCGTGCCGGAGGGCAGCAGTGGCACGGCCATCAGGAGTGCCGGTCTCCGGCGGTCTCGTGGATCGTCCTGCCGCTTCCACGCGCGGACACGCCCACGGTGAGGCCCGTCGCGATGGCCTCAGGGCACCACCCACGGTTCCTGATCGTCCTGTTGTTCCTGGCAACCAGGCCCGCGGCGGCCCGCTTGGCGCCGGCGATGGCGAGCCGGGTCCTGACCCGCGAGGGGGACGGGACGGCGGGGGAGACCGTCGCGGGGGAGGCGGGAGGCCGAGACGGAGCGGTGGGCATGGCGAGGGGCGGCAGCGGCCCGCGGCCGGCCGGGCTTCCTGCCAGGACGGCGATGAGCGGTGCCTGTCGCACGATGCGCACCCTTTCGATGGATCCCCGGTAGCCGGGACCCTAGACGATGGACGGCCCCGCCGCGCGGCGGCGGCTCGCCGGCGACGCGCGTTCGACCAGGTCGCGCGCGCCGCCGTTCGTGCCGCAGTGCCGCGTGCGCGGGACGCGCCGAAGGCCGGCGAGCCGCATGTGTGCGGGCCGGCGAGGAATGATCAGCCGGCCAGGTCCAGCACCAGGGTCGACACGACCAGCACGAGGAAGCCGATCGCCAGGCCGAACTGCGGCGAGTAGTCGCGCGCGAGCAGGTGCGTGTGGACGGCGCAGGTGAAGAACAGGACGAGGCCGACGGCGGCGGCGGTCCCGATCAGCGGCACGCCGGCGAGGCCGAGCAGCAGCCCGAGCGCGCCCAGCGTCTTCAGGGTGCCGATCGGGAAGGTCAGCCAGGACCGCGGGACGCCCGCCTTGGCCATACCCGGGATGATCGGCTGGAAGTGGAGGAGGGCGGCGACACCCGAGAAGGTGGTGGCGGCGATGGCCAAGACGGTGACGATGACGTGGGCGGTCATGGCGAGAGCTCCGATTCCCTGGGGCGGATCCGTACGTGCAGGACCAAAGAGGGCTACGGAGCCGCATGTGTGACATCCGGGCCGCGGGGCCGTACACATCCGGGCCGCGGGGCCGGACCTTGCCGGAGCCTCGAAAAGTTGGGGGGTGAGGCTCATAAGCGTTCACGTTCGTTGGGGTGGCGCGCTCGGATCGTCAGCATTCCTACATCCCCACCCCCCGAGGAGCACACCCCCATGTGGATTGGTAAAGCGCTGCTCGTCGGCGCGCTGCTGACGACCGCGGCCGCCCCTGTCACACCCGCCCAGGACACCACGCTGCGCGTGAAGATGTCGGGGTCGGGCGTCGACACCCTCAACCCCTTCCTCGCCTTCTTCAACGGCGCGCTCGACATCTTCGGAACGATCTACCCCTCGCTCAACTCCCTCGACGAGAACGGCAAGCCGGGCCCCTACCTGGCGACCGAGTGGACGCAGGGTCCCGACCAGCTCACCTGGACCTTCAAGCTGCGCGAAGGGCTGAAGTGGAGCGACGGGCGGCCGATCACCGCCGAGGACGCCGCCTGGACGCTCGAGCTCATCAGGACCGACTCCGTGGCGGGCACCGCCAACGGGTCGCTGGTCAGCAACTTCGAGCGGGTCACCGCCCCCGATCCCACGACACTCGTGATCAAGACGAAGAAGCCGCAGGCGAACGTGATGTACGTCAGCATCCCGATCAGCGGCATCCCCATCGTGCCCAAGCACGTCTGGGAGCCGCACGTGAAGGAGCTGAAGGACTACAAGAACGACGCCTTCCCCGTCGTCGGCTACGGCCCGTGGACGCTGACCGACCACCGGCCCGAGCAGTACGCCAGGTTCGACGCCAACAAGGGTTTCGTGCTCGGCGCCCCCGGCTTCGACCACCTCGTCCAGCAGAGCTTCAAGGAGTCGGACGCGGCGGTGGCGGCGCTGCGCAGCGGCCAGCTCGACTACATCAACGGCGTCAACCCGACCCAGTTCACCGCGCTCAAGGCCGACTCCTCGCTGCTGGCCGTCCAGGAAGTGGGCAACGGGTGGACGGGTATCGAGCTGAACCCCGGCGCCAGGACCCGCAGCGGCAAGCCCATCGGCACCGGGCACCCGGCGCTGCGCGAGCAGGTGGTGCGTGACGCGATCGCGCTGGCCATCGACAAGCCCACGCTGGTCACCAAGGTCATCAACGGGCTCGGGCAGCTCGGGCACGGCTACTTGCCGCCCGCGTGGCCGCAGTGGAGCTGGAAGCCCGCGCCGGAGGAGGAGCACGTCTTCGACCCCGCCAAGGCCAACCAGCTCCTCGACGCGGCGGGCTACACCAAGGGCGCCGACGGGGTCAGGGTCGACCCGAAGAGCGGCAAGCCGCTGGCCTTCAGACTCGGCACGCACTCCGACGACTCGGCCGACGCGGCCATCTCCACCTACCTCGTCGGCTGGCTGGAGGCGATCGGCGTCAAGCTGACGATCCAGCCGCTCAGCATGAGCGCGCTCAACAGCGACCTGGCCAAGGGCGACTGGGACATCCTCATGGACGGCTGGACCACCGGGCCCGACCCCACCTACCTGCTCGGCATCCAGACCTGCGCCACCCTGCCGAAGGACGACGGCACCGGCGGAAACACCGAGGCGTACTACTGCGACAAGGACTACGACGCGCTGTTCGAGCGGCAGCTCACGACGGCCGACCCCGCCGAGCGCGCGACGATCGTCGCCGAGATGCAGCGCACGCTGTACAAGGCGAACGTCGACCAGATCCTCTACTACGCCAACACCCTCGACGTGGCCCGCACCGACACCGTGAAGGGCATCGTCACCGGCACACCGAACGCCGACGGCCTGCACCCTGCGCAGACCGCCTTCTGGAGCTACCTGAAGGCCGCCCCGCCCACCGCGACGAAGGCGGGCGCCCCGGGTGGCAGCGGCGGCGGCACGGCGGTGTGGCTCGGGCTGGGCGCGCTGGTGATCGTCGCCGTCGGCGGGACACTGGTGCTGCGCCGCAGGAAGACGGCGGGCGACCGTGAGTAGTGCCTCGACCGGTACGGCGGTGCGCGGCTTCGGCCGCCACCTCGCCGAGAAGCTGGCCGCCGCCGTGGTCAGCTTCTTCGTCACACTCGTCATCGGCTTCGTCATCTTCAGCCTCATGCCAGCCGATCCGGTCAGGACCCTCACCAGGGGCCGGCCCACCAGCGAGGCCCAGCTCGCCCAGCTCAGGCTCCAGCTCGGCCTCGACGACCCGCTCTGGCAGCGCTTCCTCACCTTCGTCGGCGACACCCTGCGTGGCGAGCTCGGCTACTCCTGGCAGTTCCAGCAGCAGGTCTCCACCCTGGTCGCCGAACGGCTCGGCCCGACGCTGCTGCTCATGGGCACCTCCGCGGCCGTCTCGGTCGCGCTGGGGCTGTGGCTGGGCATGCGCAGCGGCTGGCGGCAGGGCAGCGTTTTCGACCGGATCACCTCGGGCGCGTCGCTGACCCTGTGGTCGGTGCCGACGTTCTGGCTCGGCATGATCCTGCTCGTCGCCTTCAGCATCCCAGGGCTCCTGCCCGCGGGCGGCATGAGCGACCCCTCGCTGCCCACCACCGACGTGCTCGACGTGGCCCGCCACCTGGTCCTGCCCTGCCTCACCATGGTCCTGGTGATCTTCGCGCAGTACGTGACGGTCATGCGGTCCTCGATCATCGACGAGCGGGGCGCGGCCTACCTGCTCACCGCCCGTGCCAAGGGCCTCACCGACGCCGACGTACGGCGCAGGCACGCCGCGCCCAACGCCCTGCTGCCCTCGGTCACCATGATCTTCATGCACCTCGGCACGCTGGTCAGCGGCGCGATCACCGTCGAGGCCGTCTACTCATGGCCCGGGCTCGGCTACCTCACCTACCAGGCACTCAAGATCCCCGACCTGCCCCTGCTCCAGGGCACGTTCATCATCTTCAGCGCGAGCGTGATCATCATGAACCTGCTGGCGGACCTCGCCTACCGCTTCCTCGACCCCAGGGTGCGTGCCCAGTGAGGTCGCTGCTCTGGGGCGTCGGGGTGCTCGCCGCCTTCGCGGTGCTCGCTCTCACCGCCCCCCTCTACATCGGCGACGCCGACCTCAACGTCGTCAAGGTCACGGGCCCCCAGCTGTCGCCGCCCGTCGCCGGCTACCCTCTCGGCACCGACCAGGCGGGCCGCTCGGTGCTGCTGCTGGTCATCTGGGGCGCGCGGGAGTCGCTGGCCATCGGCCTGATCGCCACCGCTCTCACCGTGGTGCTCGGCAGCGCCGTCGGCCTGCTTGCCGGGCACTACCAGGGCGCGCTCGGCAAGGCGCTCATGCACGTCACCGACTGGTTCATCGCGCTGCCCAGCCTGCCGCTGGCCATCTCGCTGTCGGCGGTGCTCGGCCAGGGGGCGGCCTCCATCACGATCGCGATCGCCGTCACCTCGTGGACGGCCACCGCCCGCCTGGTCCGCGCCCAGACCCTCGCCGTGGAGGCCAGGCCGTTCATCGAACGGGCCAGGGTCCTCGGCGCGGGCAACGCCCAGGTGATGCTGCGCCACGTGCTGCCCAACGTCCTGCCGCTGATCCTCGTCTCCAGCACGCTGACCGTGGCCTCGGCGATCCTGTCGGAGGCGACGCTGACCTTCCTCGGCCTCGGCGACCCGACCAGTGTGACCTGGGGCTCGATGCTCCAGGCCGCCTTCTCGGGCGGGGCGGTCACCGCGGGCGCGTGGTGGTACCTGCTGCCACCCGGGGTCGCGATCCTCATAGTCGTGCTCGGCTTCACGCTCACCGGGCGGGCCGTCGAGCACCTGCTCGACCCCAGAAGGGCCGCCCATGCTTGAGGTGCGCGATCTGAACGTCAGCTACGGACCCGCCCAGGCCGTCAGAGGGGTGAGCTTCGAGCTGGACCGCGGACAGACACTCGGCGTCGCGGGCGAGTCGGGGTGCGGCAAGTCGACGATGGCGCTCAGCCTGCTGCGGCTGCTGCCCGACACCGCCCACGTCACGGGGCGGGTGCTGTTCGAGGGGGAGGACCTGCTCACCGCGCGGTGGGCGAGGCTGCGCGCCGTCCGGTGGAACGCCGCCTCGGTGGTGTTCCAGGGCGCGATGAGCGCGCTCAACCCGGTCCGCACGGTCGGCGACCAGATCTGCGAGCCGATCCTGCTGCACGAAAGGGTGAGCGTGAAGGCCGCGCGCAGGCGGGCCGCCGAGCTGCTCGACGCGGTCGGCGTGCCCGCGCGAAGGGCGCGCGACTACCCGCACGAGTTCTCAGGCGGCCAGCGGCAGCGCATAATGATCGCGATGGCGCTCGCCTGCCGGCCCGACCTGATCGTCGCCGACGAGCCGACGACCGCGCTCGACGTGATGGTGCAGGCCCAGATCCTGCGGCTACTCGGCGACCTGGTCCGCGAGTCGGGCATCGGCGTCATCATGATCAGCCACGATCTCGCGGTGCTGGCCCAGATGTGCGAGCGGCTCGCGGTCATGTACGCAGGGCGGATCGTCGAGACGGGCCCGGCGCGGGAGCTGATCGCCGACCCCCGTCATCCCTACACCAGGGCGCTGGCCAGGGCCTTTCCCACCATCGGCGACCCCGCGTCCAGGCTGGCTCCCGAAGGGCTGCCCGGTGACCCCCCGAGGATCGCCGACCTGGGCGGCGGCTGCGCCTTCGCGCCCAGGTGCGCGTCGGCCGACGCCGCGTGCCGTACCCGATCGGTGGAGCTGTGGCCGAGCGGCCGGGACCGCGCGGCCGCCTGCCTGCGCGTGCTGGAAGGAGAGGCGTCATGACGCCGGTGCTGGAGGCGCGCGGGCTGGAGATCGCCTACGGAAACGCGCGCGCGGTCGACGGAGTCGATCTCGAGGTACGGCAGGGCGAGATCGTCGCGCTCGTCGGCGAGTCGGGCTGCGGCAAGTCCAGCCTGGCCAGAGCGCTCGTCGGCCTGGTCAGGCCCACCCGAGGCGAGATCCGCCACCTGGGCACACCGCTGGACTACCGGCGGCTGAAGGAGTACCGCCGCCACGTCCAGCTCATCCTGCAGGACCCCGGCGGGGCGCTGAATCCCCGCCAGACCGTGCACGCCGCCGTCGCCGAGGGGCCGCGCCTGCACGGGCTGAAGGGTGACAGGGTGACCTCCGCGCTGGCCAGAGCGGGGCTGCGGCCACCCGAGGACTACCTCAGGCGCTACCCGCACGAACTGTCGGGCGGGCAGCAACAGCGCGTCGTCATCGCGGGGGCGCTCGCCCTCGAACCGTCGGTGATCGTCGCCGACGAGCCCGTCGCCTCGCTCGACGCCTCGGTCAGAGGCGAGATACTCAAGCTCATCCTCGGGCTGAGGGACGAGCTCGGGATGTCGGCCCTGGTCGTCAGCCATGATCTGGGTCTGGCCTGGAACATCGCCGACAGGGTCGCGGTGATGTACCTCGGCAGGATCGTCGAGACGGGAACCGTGGAGGAGGTGCTCATCAGGCCGCGCCACCCCTACACCAGGGCCATGCTCGCCGCCGCGTCGGGCACGGCGACGCCCCTGCAGGGCGAGCCTCCCGACCCCGCCCGCATCCCGCCCGGCTGCAGGTTCCACCCCCGCTGTGCCAGCCGTACCGACGAGTGCGGTTCGATCGACCCGCCCGTGCGGGCGGGAGTCGCCTGTCATCTCGCGTCCCTGCATCTCACACCCTTGGAGGAGATTTCGTGATCCGTCCGCCTGCTCTGCGACCCGGCGACCGCGTGGCGGTGATCGCCGCGAGCGGCCCGCCCAACCAGGACAACCTCGACCGAGGGCTGCGCGCCATGGAAGCGGTCGGCCTCAAGCCCGAGGTCTTCAGCGCCGCGCGCATGGGCGGCACCGAGTACGACTACCTGGCCGGCGACGACGTCACCCGCGCCACCGAGCTGACCGGCGCCCTGGCCGAC
This sequence comes from Nonomuraea sp. bgisy101, assembly GCF_057708945.1. Classification (NCBI taxonomy): domain Bacteria; kingdom Bacillati; phylum Actinomycetota; class Actinomycetes; order Streptosporangiales; family Streptosporangiaceae; genus Nonomuraea; species Nonomuraea sp. bgisy101. The sequence continues at coordinate 166,945 of NZ_JBYITD010000004.1, read as the reverse complement.
CCGTCCTTCGCCGCCGTCTTCTGCGCGTGCGGCGGGTACGGCATGCAGCGCACGCTCGAACTCGTCGACTGGTCGCGCGTCCCCGCCGACCGGCCGAAGGTCGTGGTGGGCTACTCCGACGTCACCGCGCTGCTGGAGGCGCTCGCCGTCAAGCTGGGCTGGGTGTCGCTGTTCGGCCCCATGGTCGCCTGCGACGGCTTCTACCAGGGTCCGGGACAGTACGACTTCGACCAGCTCATGAAGCTGCTGTTCACCCCCGAAGACGTGCGTGAACTGACTTTTCCGGACTTCAGGACCGTCGTGCCGGGCGTCGCCGAGGGGCACACGCTCGGCGGCACCGCGACCCTGCTGGCCGCCTCCCTCGGCACCGACACCAGCCTTCCCGCCCGCGACGCCATCCTCTTCCTCGAAGACGTCGACGAGGAGCTGTTCCGCCTCGACCGCTACATCACGCAGCTGCGCCGCGCCACCTACAGCGACGGCGTGGCGGGCATCCTGCTGGGCACCTTCACCGACTGCGGTGACCCGCGCGACGTGGAACGCATGCTGGTCGAGCGCCTCGGCGACCTCGGCGTCCCGGTCATGGCCGGCGCCGACATCGGACACGGCATCGCCATGCAGACCTACCCGATCGGCGTGCGGGCCCGCCTGGACACCGAGCGCGGCACCCTGACCTTCCTGGAGCCCGTGCTCGCCCCGCCCGCCGACCACGACGAGGCGGGCGGCGCCGCCCAGCCCTGAGAAACCCCGCCGAGACCCGCCCGGGACCCCCGCTCAAAGGCCCTGCCCGGGCCGCCGGCCGAGACCCACGCAGGGCGCCTCAGCCCCGAGGCGCCCTGCGGACCAGGGACGGCAGCAGCTCTCCCAGACCCTTGGCGGTCATCGGCTCGGCGGGCAGCAGCGCGAACCCGCTGGCGGCCGACAGGTCCTCCGCGAGCGCGGGGTCGGCCAGCACGCCGCCCGCGGGGGCCAGCGAGGTGAGCCTGCTGGCCAGGTTGACGGTCGTGCCGAACACGTCGCCCATCCGGCTGATCACCGGCCCCATGGCCAGGCCCACCCGCAGGTCGGGCATCGCCTTGTCGGGGGCGTGCACCTCGACCAGGCGCAGCGCGATCTCGGCCCCGACCCTGGCCAGGTCGGCGACGAACAGCACCGAGTCGCCGAGCGTCTTGACCACCCGGCCGCCCGAGGAGGTGACGACGTCGGCCGAGCGGCCCTCGAACCGCTCTACCAGCCCCGCCAGCTCCCTCTCCGCGATCTGGCGGCTGAGCCTGGTGAAGCCGACCATGTCGGCGAAGCCGACGGCCAGCCGTACCGTGCCGACCTCCTGGTCCACGATGCGGCCGGCGGCGGAGGCGAGCTGCCGCCGCCAGGTGTAGACCAGCAACTGCTCCAGCGAGGGGACCACCCGGTCGGCCCTGGCCCGCCACGCCGCCGGCCGCTGCGCCAGCGGCACGCCCGCCAGGTCGAGCGTCTCCGCTCCCAGTTCGGCCTGAGACTCGGCCAGGCTCGCCGTGGCCCTGCCCAGCGCCCTGGTCACCAGGAGCATGTGCTCCTCGTCGTAGGAGCCGTCGCCGACCAAGCTGACCAGCGTCTTCAGCGCGTCGACGTCGGCCTCCGTGAACACCACCGCGTCGTCGGCGACGTTCGCGAACCCCAGCGCGCGCCAGTAGCGCCGCGCGCGGTAGACCGGCACCCCGGCCATCGCGGCGACCTGATGGCTGGTGTACCGCCTGGGCTGGCGGAGGAAGGCCTCTGCCAGCAGGTCGATATGCGGATCCTCGACCGTCATGGGGACATTGCACCACACACCTGGCGTAGTTAGCGTTCAACACCATGAGGTCTTATGCCGTGCAGCTCTACACCCTCCGAGACCAGCTGGCCGCCGACCCCTCCGCCACCCTCACCAGACTCGCCTCCCTCGGCTACGAGGCGGTCGAGCCGTTCAACCTCATCCCCGTCGAAGGGTTCGAGATCCACTCCGCGCACGCCCCGCTGCTCGGCCCCGACAGGGAGGAGTACCTGAAGATCGCCGGCACGCTCATCGTGCCCATGGTCGACCCCGCGGAGTTCACCACGACGGAAGGCGTCCGGCGCACCGCGGACGCGCTGAACGCCGCGGCCGCGTGGGGCAAGGAGCACGGCGTGCGCGTGGGCTACCACAACCACCACTGGGAACTGGCCTCGCACGTCGGCGGGCGGCCCGCGCTCGAGGCCCTGGCCGACCTGCTCGACCCCGGCGTGCTGCTCGAAGTGGACGTCTACTGGGCCGCGGTCGGCGGAGCCGACGTGCCCGCGTTGCTCGGCAGACTGGGGGAGCGGGTGAGGTTCCTGCACGTCAAGGACGGCCCCGCCAACCTGACCGACCCGATGACCGCCGTGGGCTCGGGCACGCTGCCCATCCCCGACATCCTCGCCGCCGCGCCGCAGGCCATGCGCGTGGTCGAGCTCGACAGGTGCGCCACCGACATCTTCGACGCGCTCGCCGACTCCCTCGCCTACCTGCGCGAGGTGGACCGGTGACCGGAGTCGCGATCGTCGGTTGCGGCAACATCAGCCAGCAGTACCTCACCAACCTCACCGCCATGCCCGACCTGCGCGTGGTCGCCTGCGCGGACCTCGACGTGGACAGGGCCAGAGCCGTCGCCAAGGAGTACGGCGTGCCCGTCGCGGGCGACGTCTCCCACGTCGTCAACCACCCCGACGTCGAGATCGTCGTCAACCTGACGGTGCCCGTCGCGCACGCCTCCGTCGCGATGGAGGCGATCGGCGCCGGGCGGCACGTCTACAACGAGAAGCCGCTGACGCTGGACCCCGCCTCGGGCCGGGAGCTGCTGGCCGCCGCAGGGCGAGCCGGTGTCAGGGTGGGCTGCGCGCCCGACACCTTCCTCGGCGCGGGCCTGCAGACCGTCGCCCGCGCGCTCGCCGCGGGCGAGATCGGCCGGCCGCTGTCGGCGATCACGCTCCTGCAGGGCCCTGGACCCGAGCGATGGCACCCCAGCCCCGAGTTCTTCTTCAAGCCGGGCGCTGGGCCGCTGTTCGACATGGGCCCCTACTACCTGACGGCGCTCGCCGTCCTGTTCGGGCCCGTCACGAGGGTGGCGGCCAACGGCAGCAGGGCGCACGCCAGGCGGACGATCGGCGCGGGCCCGCTGGCCGGCACCGTCTTCGACGTCGAGGTGCTCACTCACGTCAGCGCGCTGCTGGAGTTCGCGGGAGGACAGCGGGCGACGAGCGTGTTCTCCTTCGACTCGCCACTGGCGCGCGGCGACTTCCTCGAGCTCACCGGCACCGAGGCCACCCTGGCCGCGCCCAACCCGAACAACTTCACAGGACCCGTGCGGCTGCGCCGTACGGGGGCTCCCGACTGGACGGACCTGCCGGTGACGGGCACCACCGCGGGGCGCGGCATCGGCGTGCTGGAGATGGCCCGCGCCATCGCGGCGGGGCGGCCGCACCGCGCGTCGGGCGAGCTGGCGCTGCACGTGGTGGAGGTGATGACGGCGATACTCCAGTCGGCCGACGAGGCGCGCTTCGTCGACGTCACCTCGACGTTCGCCCCTCCCGAGGTGTGGGAGGACCATCCGGCCGACTGAGCGCCGGCCTGCGGGACACCGGCGATCCCGGCCCGTCCCGCAGGCCGGACCATCCCCGCGATCCGCCCCGGCACACCGGTCGCCAGGCGCTTCTGTCGGTGGCGGGTGGCATCATCCCTTCGTGACCACCTCGCCGCTCGTCTCCGACCCGGCCGCCTTCTGGGATCGTGCCGCCGCCTCCTTCGACGAGGAGCCCGATCACGGCCTGCGCGAGCCGTCCGTGCGCGAGGCGTGGCGGGCCCGGCTGATGTCCTGGCTGCCCGACCCGCCCGCCCGCGTGCTCGACGTCGGCTGCGGCACGGGATCCCTGGCGCTGCTGCTGGCCGAGGAGGGCCACACGGTCACCGGCGTCGACCTGTCACCCCGCATGGCCGAGCTGGCCAGAAGGAAGCTGGCGGGCCGGTCCGCCGAGGTGATCGTCGGCGACGCGGCCGACCCGCCCGTGGGCGAGAGCCGGTTCGACGTGCTGCTCTGCCGCCACGTGGTGTGGAACCTGGCCGATCCGCACGCCGCGCTGCGCCGCTGGCGCGACCTGGTACGGCCAGGCGGCAGGCTCGTGCTGGTCGAGGGCCGCTGGGGGACGGGCACCGCCGAGGGGATCCCGTGGGCGGGCGGCGTCAGGGCGCTCACGCTGTCGCAGGCGGTGCGCGACCTGGTCACCGAGCTGCGCGTGGAGCCATTGACCGATCCGCTGCTGTGGGGCAAGGAGATCGACGACGAGCGCTACGCCCTGATCGCGACCGTGTGAGCCGCTGAACGACGCAATGGCGTGGTTGCGGCGCGGTGGGACGGGTGAGGTCGGCTCACGGCGGGCCCTGGTAGCCGGGCGGTGGCTGGTCACCGGTGTAGTCCCGCAGCGGGCGGTCGGCGAGGAAGGCGCGGACGGCCGCCAGGTAGGCCGCCGGCTGGTCACGGTAGGCGTCGTGTCCCGCCCCTGGGAGGTAGACGAGCCTGGCGCGGGCCAGGGCGTGCAGGTAGCCGGTCGCCGACGACCAGCTCTGGTGGTCGCACGCGCCCTTGATGACCAGGACGGGGACGGCCTTGCCGGTGATGCCCTGCCGTACCCACGCGGGGGTGGGCCGGTCGGCGAGGGTGGCGTAGGCGCCGACGGAGGCATCCCTGGCGGCCGTTCGCCCGGCGGAGGCGCAGCGCCGGGGCGGGGCCAAGAGGCGGGGGTAGCCGGCGAAGCGGGTGTCGAGCTCGCGGTCGCCGACGACGGCGTGGGCGGTGGCCGGGTTCACCCGGGCGAGCGTGTACGCGGCCAGGACACGAGGGTGCAGCAGGGTCAGGGCCAGGTCGCGGTCGCGCGCGAGGTCCAGGCGGGCGAGCGTCACACCGGCGGGGGCGGGCGCGAGGTCGGCGGGCGAGGACAGCACGAGCTTGGCGACGCGCTCGGGGTGGCGGGCCAGGTAGCCGGCGGCCAGGCGCGCCCCGGAGGAGTGGCCTACCAGGACGAGCCGCTCGGCCTTCAGGTGTGCGCGGATCGCCTCCAGATCCTCGACATCCCTGTTCAGGCCGTATCCGCGGGGATCGGGCAGCCGTGCGGAGCGGCCCGCGCCGAGCTGGTCGTAGACGTAGACGGCATGCCCTTCGGCGGCCAGCGCGCCGAAGAACCGGGCGTCGCCGCCCAGGTCGGACAGGCCCGGGCCGCCGTGGAGGAACACCACCGGAGGTACGGCGCGCGGCCGCTTCGGGACCGCGGCCACGTAGGCGAGCGTGGAGCCGGTCGGAAGGGTCCAGGTCCGCTGACCCGCGACCGGCGCGGGCGCGGCGGCGGGGTCGAGTGGATGCAGGGTGGCGGTGGCGACCTGCCAGACGACCACGCTCTCGACGCCGAGGATCGCCAGCGCGCGCGACCACCGGGGGAGTCTGGCGGCTGGACGGGGGAGCAGCAGGAGCAGGCCGAGGAACAGGATCGCGGCGAAGGCGGCCAGCGCGGCGCCGAGCAGGACGGTGGGAGAGGCGGCCACGGTGGACAGGCCCGCCAGCGTGGCCAGGGCGAGCACGGGGGCGAGCACGATGACGCCGGCACCGGCCAGCGCGCGGCCCAGCACGCGCAGGCCGCGCCTGACGGGACGACGCCACCCGGGCAACGGCACAGGCCCGAAGCTACTGGAAGATCGTCGAAGGTGGCCAGGCCTCTCGCCTCACCCCCGTGCGGGCGGCGGTGTCAGAGAAGGGTGCCGCCGACGACGTCGAACGAGGCCAGCGCGCGCTCCAGCCGCGCCAGCGTGTCCGGGTGGAGCGTGATGTCGGCGGCCTCCAGGTTCTCGGTGATGTGCGCGGGCGTCCTGCTGCCGGGGATGGGGACGACATGCGCGTCCTGGTGCAGCAGCCACGCCAGCGCGAGCTGGGCGGGGGTGATGCCGAGCTCGGTGGCCAGCAGCCTGATCGGCGCGTACCTGTCGTTGTTCTTCGCGAGGTTCTCGGCGTCGAACCGTGGCGCGTTGTGCCGGAAGTCGCCCTCCTCCAGCTTCGAGACGTCACCGGTGAGGAAGCCGGAGCCCAGCGGGCTCCACGCCACCACGCCGACGCCGAGCTCCCGTGCCGTCGCCAGCAGATCGGGCTCGATCGGGCGCCACATCGACCACTCCACCTGCACCGCCGCGATCGGCAGCACGCCGTGTGCCCCGCGCAACTGCTCGGCCGTCACGTTGGACAGGCCCGCGTGCCGTACCAGACCGGCCTCCACCAGGTCGGCGACCGCGCCCATGGTGTCCTCGACGGGCACCCCTGGGTCCGGGTAGTGCAGGTAGTACAGGTCGATCACGTCGGTGTCCAGGTTGCGCAGGCTGCGCTCGGCGTAGCCGCGCACCAGGGAGGGGTCGGCGTTGCCGCGCAGCTCGCCGAACGCGTAGCCGACGGGGATGGCGCGGGAGCCCACCCCCGAGGGCACGGCCAGACCGAACTTGGTCGCCACCACGACCTCCTCCCGCCCCTTGATCGCCCTGCCGACGAGGCGCTCGTTGTGCCCGTCGGGCCCGTAGGCGTCGCTGGTGTCGATGTGGGTGCCCCCGTGGTCGAGCACGTGGCGCAGCGCGTCCAGCGCCCGGTCGTCGTCGACGGAACCGTAGATGCCGGGTGAGAGGACCATCGCCCCGAAGCCGATCGGGGGGACGGCGAGCTTGCCAAGAGTTCTCATGCCCCGAGCATCGTCCCCCGGGGCCGCCGAGGTCCAAGACATGCCGGTATAACCCATGGTTATGGACGTCCATCTGCGCGAGCTGCAGTATTTCGTCGCCGCCGCCGAGGAACTGCACGTGACGCGGGCGGCCGAGCGGCTCTTCGTGTCCCAGCCCGCGCTGTCCAAGCAGCTCAGGGCGCTCGAACGGCAGGTCGGCTGCCGGCTGTTCGACCGCGTGCCGAGCGGCTTGGCGCTCACCCGGCAGGGCGAGGCGCTCCTGCCGGTCGCCCGTGACCTGCTCGCCCGCTGGGACGAAGGCCTCGACCTGGTACGGCAGGCGGCCCCCGCCGGCACGCTGGTCGTCGGACTGCAGACCGCCGTGGGGCGGGGGATCCAGGCCGAGGCGCTACGCCTCTTCAGACAGCGGATGCCCGGCTGGGCGGTGTCCTTGCGGGTGGTCGGATGGGACGACCCGAGCGTGGGCCTGGCCGACGGCACCTCGGACGTGGCGTTCCTGTGGCTTCCCGCGCCCGAGGGGCTCGCGACGTTCGTGCTGTCGACCGAGCGGCGTTTCGTCTGCATGCCCGAGAGCCATCCGCTGGCGGGGCGGCAGGAGATCGGCTTCGACGAGCTCGGGGACCAGCCCTTCGTGGCGCTGCCCGTGGCGGCGGGACCGTTGAGGGAGTTCTGGCTCGGCAGGCCCGACGCGATCGTCGGCGCCGAGGCGAGCTCGGCCGACGAGGTGTTCGAGGCGGTGCTGGCCGGTCTCGGGCTCGTGTTGCTGGCGGAGGGCAACGCCGAGCTGTACAAACGTCCAGGGCTGGTCAGTCGTCCCGTCACGGGCCTGTCACCCGCCTGCCTGGCCATCGCCTGGCGGGCCGCCGACCGCCGCCCCGCCGTGGTCTCCTTCCTGAAGTCGCTGGTCCCCGGCGACCTCGAAGATCACCTGGGCGGCGGCGGGGCCTGACGCTCTGGCACAATCCAGTCTGTGAAACGTGCGGTCCAGCAGACGACCCGTGACCTGCGTCGCCACAATCGCTCCACCCTCCTGTCGCGGCTCTACCTGCAGGGGGCCGCCAGCAGGCAGGACCTCACCAGGGCGTCTGGGCTGAGTTCGGCGACGGTCAGCAACGTGGTCGGCGACCTGCTCGCAGACGGCGTGGTCGCCGAGGGCGGGCTGGTCGAGTCCGACGGCGGGCGGCCGAGCGTCCTCATCGAGGTACGCGGTGCGTTCGGGCACGTCGTCGGTGTCGACATCGGCGAGACACACGTCCAGATCGGGCTGTTCGACTTCACGCTGCGCACGATCGCGACCGCGACCTGCCCGGTGGCGGGCACGAGCGTGGACCCCGAGGCGGTGGCCGAACTCGTCATCGCGGGAGTGGACGAGGTGAGCGCCAAGGTGGGCCTGGACCCGCGCGACCTGCTGGGAGTCGGCGTGGGCGTGCCGGGCGCCGTCGTCGCGGACGGGCGCGAGCTGGTCTACGCCCCCACGCTCGGCTGGACGGCGGTGCCGCTGGCGGACATGCTGCGCAGGGGGATCGAGGCCCCGCTGTTCATCGACAACTGCGCACGCACGCTCGGCAAGGCCGAGATGTGGCGGGGAGGGGGGCGCGGCGCGAAGCGGGCGGTCGTCGCGCTGCTCGGCGTCGGAGTGGGCGCGGCGGTCACCACGGCGGCCGGGTCCTTCGCGGACGCGACCAGCACGACCAGCGAGTGGGGCCACACCGTCATCGAGGTGGGCGGCAGGCCGTGCAGGTGCGGGTCGAGGGGCTGCCTGGAGGCCTACGTCGGCGCCGAGGCGATCCTGGAGGAGTACCTGGCCCTGCCCGAGTCCACGCCGTTCGAGGCGGGCGACACCGAGTCGCGCCTGGCCGAGCTGGTGGCCCGCGCGGACCAGCCCACCGCCGCCGAGGTGCTCGGCAGAAGCGCCGAGTACCTCGGCATCGGCATCACCAACCTGGTCAACATGCTCGCCCCCGACCTGGTGGTGCTGTCGGGCTGGGCGGGCGCGATCCTGGGGCCCGCCGTCCTGCCGAGGGTCCGTGACACCGTCAGGCGCCACGCGCTGGCCTACCTCTACGGGCACGCGCGCATCGAGCTCGGCAGGCTCGGCCCCGAGGCGGTCGCCATGGGCGCGGCGACGCTCCCGGTCGTCCAGGTGCTCGCGAACGGGGGTTCCGGCCGGGCTCATGATTGACCGCCAGGCCGCTTGGACTTAACTTAAGTCGTGTACTAAGTCGCCGATCCGATCGGAGTGGGAATGAGCTTGCTCTACATCGACGGGACGTGGCGCGCGCCGGCCTCCGGCAGGACCGGCATGGTGCGGGAGAAGGCGACGGGCGCGCCGCTCGGCCGCTACGCCATGGGCGACGCCGGCGACGTCGACGCCGCGGTACACGCCGCCCGCGCCGCACAGCCCGGCTGGGCGGCGCTCGCCGCGCCCGAGCGGGCCGCCTACCTACGGCGGATGGCCGACCACCTTCAAGGCCGCTTCGAGGAACTCGTCACGCTGAGCATGCGCGAGACGGGCGGCGTGCGCGCCAAAGGAGAGGACGAGGTCGGCACCGGCATCCGCCAGCTGCACATCTCGGCCGTGCAGGCGACGGAGAACGCGGGGGACATCCTGCCGCCCTACAAGGCGGGCAAGCTGTCGCTGTCGCGGGCCGTGCCGCTGGGCGTGCTGGGCGTCATCACCCCCTGGAACTACCCCCTGAACCTGGCCATGCGCGTCGTGGCGCCAGGGCTCGCCTTCGGCAACACGATCGTGCTCAAGCCCGCCGAGCTGACGCCCGTCATCGGCGGCCAGGTCCTGGCGGAGGCGGCCGAGCACGTGGGGCTGCCGCCGGGGGTTCTCAACGTGGTCACCGGCGAAGGGGTCGACGCCGGCCGGCCGCTGGCCGCCCACCCCGGCGTCGACCTGGTCGACTTCACCGGATCGCGCCAGGTGGGCCTGGAGATCGCCGCCGCGGCCGCCGCAGGCCTTCGGCCCGTCAGGCTCGAACTCGGCGGCGACAACGCCTTCCTCGTCCTGGACGACGCCGACGTCGAGCTGGCCGCCTCGTGCGCGATGATCGCCTCCCTGGAGTTCCAGGGCCAGACGTGCATCAGCTCCAGCAGGCACATCGTCACCCGCGCGGTGGCCAGGCCGTACATCGCGGCGATCACGCGCAGGGCCGAGGCGCTCCGCGTGGGCGATCCGCTGAGCGGCGAGGCCGATCTCGGGCCGCTGATCAGCGAGGCGCAGCGCGACAGGGTGCACAGGACGATCGTCGAGCCGTCCGTCGCGATGGGCGCGAGGATCGCCACAGGCGGCACCTTCGACGGGCTGTTCTACCGGCCGACCGTGCTCACCGAGGTCACGCCGGACATGCCGGCCTTCACCGAGGAGATCTTCGGCCCTGTCCTGCCGGTGACCGTCGTGGAGAGCGAGGAGGAGGCGATCGCCCTGACCAACGGGTACCCGATGCTCATGAACTCCGTCTTCACCCAGGACCTCATGCGCGGCATGCGGGTCGCCGAACGGCTGCAGGCCGGCGAAGTGCACGTCAACGACGCGCACGCCAGGCACGGCGCGGAGGACCAGATGGCGGGCTTCACCAAACGCCAGTGGATCGGCCTCCAGCGCACGCCGCTGACGCTTCCGGCATGGGCCGCCGCCCCCTCGGACGCCCGGTGAGCGGCCCCGAACGCCGGGGGATGAGCGGCCCCGAACGCCGGGGGATGAGGGGCCCCGAGCGCCGGGGGATGAGCGGCTCCGAGCGGTGGGGGATGAGGGGCTCCGAGCGGCGGACGACGGGCGGCTCCGCGCGTCGGACGATGAGCGGCACCGCGCGTCGGGCGTTGGTCGTGCGCGGAGGATGGGAGGGCCACGCGCCCGTGGAGGCGACCGACCTGTTCCTGCCCGACCTGAAGGAAGCAGGATTCGACGTCACCGTCGCCGCCGACCTCGACGTCTACGCCGACGAGGAGCTGCTGGCGGGCACCGACCTGATCGTGCAGTGCTGGTCGATGGGGCGGCTCACCGCCGAGCAGTGCTCGGGGCTGGTGTCCGCCGTCCACGCTGGCACCGGGTTCGCCGGCCGGCACGGGGGCGTGGTGGCCACGTTCACCGACAGCCCGGACTACCTGCGCATGGTCGGCGGCCTGTTCCTCTTCCACCCCGCGGACTTCCTCGACTACCGGGTCGTCATCAGGCCCGAGCACGCCGAGCACCCGATCATGGCGGGCCTGGCCGACTTCGACGTGCACAGCGAGCAGTACTGGATGCTGTCCGACGGCCTGAACACCGTGCTGGCGAGCACCACCGTCGACCCGGCGGACGGCGGGCAGGGCGGCGGGCAGGGCGGCGGGCAGGGCGGCGGGCCCCTCGACATGCCCGTGGTGTGGACCAGGCGGTGGGGCGAGGGCAAGATCTTCTTCTCCGCGATCGGCCACCGGACGGCCGACCTGCGCGCTCCCACGGTGCGCACGCTCACCTCGCGCGGACTCGTCTGGGCCGCCCGGTGAGCGCCGCAGGTCAGGAGGTCGTCACGGCGATGGCGCCGGGACTGCCCGAGCGGCTCTTCCGAGGGGAGCGCGCCGACCGGCTGCGGGCGCTGGCGGGGGACGCCTGGCGCACGCCGCTCACCCACCTCACCGGCGAGATCGCCGGTGAACGGCTGGCGTCCGCGCGCGTGCTCCTGACCGGCTGGGGCGCCCCCGTGATCGACGAGGCGGCGCTCGCGCTCGCTCCGCGGCTGGTGGCCGTCGTCCACGCGGCGGGGTCGGTGAAGGGCCACGTGGCGCGGGCCGTCTTCGACAGGGGGGTCGCGGTCAGTTCGGCGGCCGACGCCAACGCGGTCCCGGTGGCCGAGTACACGCTCGCGGCGATCCTGCTGGCCAACAAGGGTGTGCCGGCCATGGCCGCGGAGTACCGCCGACGCAGGGCCTATGTGGACGTGCTCGGCGACTACCGGGACGTCGGCAACTACGGCAGGACCGTGGGTCTGGTCGGCGCGTCGCGGACCGGCCGCAGGGTGGCCGAGCTGCTGCGGCCGTTCGACGTGGAGGTGCTGATCAGCGACCCGTATCTCGACGAGGCGGGAGCCGGCGCGCTGGGCGCGAGGAAGGTCGCCCTGGACGAGCTGTTCCCCTCCAGCGACGTCGTCTCGCTGCACGCCCCCGCGACGGCCGAGACCAGGCATCTGGTGACCGCCGCCCGGCTGGCGGCGATGCCGGAGGGCGCCACCCTGATCAACACCGCGCGGGGATCGCTGGTCGACCACGACGCCCTGGTGGCCGAGCTGAGCACGGGCCGCCTCTCGGCCGTCCTGGACGTCACCGAACCCGAGATCCCGCCCCGCGACTCGCCGCTGTGGGAGCTGCCGAACGTGGTACTGACTCCACACGTCGCCGGATCCCTCGGCACCGAGCTCGAACGGCTTGGCGCGCACGCGCTGGCCGAGGTGTTCAGGGCCCTCGACGGCGGCCCGCTGCGGCACCCCGTGGACCCGGCCCTCCTCGGCGTCACAGCCTGACCCCGGAGCGGCGTCACGGCCTGGCCCAAAGTCGTGGCACGGCCTGGCCCCGAAGTGGTGGCACAGCCTTACCCCGGAGCGGTGGCACGTGGCGGTCCCGCTTTCTGGAGCCTGAACGAGACCGGCGATGACCGGCAGGCACGGCGTTACCGCCGGCCGCGCCCATCTGTTGCGGTTTCCGCCCCTCTTGGGGCGTGAGCCTGCGGGCCTTGTCCGGTTGCGTCACCTGAGGTGCGGGGTCAAGATCCGGGGCTGTGTACGCGGGGTCAAGGTGCGGGGCGTGTCATGGGGGCGGGTCAAGGAGGGCGGGGCGTCTGGAGGCGGATGTCAAGGAGTGGGTGGATAGCGCTTTCACCGCTCGATGAGATGAAATGTGAGGACCCGATCGCTGACGTTGGGAGACCCCTGTGCCCCTGTTCGACCTTCCCCTCGACCGGCTGCGTGAATACCGCCCCGACCGTGACGAGCCCGCCGACTTCGACGCGTTCTGGAGCGAAACCCTCGCCGAGGCCGCCGAGCACGACCTGGCTCCCTCGTTCACACCCTACGATCTGCCGTTGACCGCCGTGGACGTCTACGACACCTCCTTCGCCGGCTGGGCAGGCCACCGGATCAACGCCTGGCTGATCGTGCCGCGCGGCGCCGAGGGGCCCGTGCCGTGCGTGATGCAGTACATCGGCTACTCGGGCGGAAGGGGGTTCGCCCACGATCACCTCACCTGGCCGGCCGCGGGCCTCGCGGTGCTGGTCGTCGACACCCGCGGCCAGGGCGCGCACAACCTGACCAGCCCCGGCGCCACCGCCGACCCGCACGGCGGGCTGTCGCCGCAGGCTCCCGGCATGATGACCAGGGGCATCCTCGACCCGGCCGACTACTACTACCGCCGCGTGTTCACCGACGCCGTCAGGGCCGTGGAGGTGGCCGAGAGCCACCCCGCCGTCGACGCCGACAGGATCGTGGTGTCGGGCGGCAGCCAGGGCGGCGGCATCGCCCAGGCGGTCGCCGCTTTGCGGCCCTCGGTGAAGGGGGCCTTGGTCGACGTCCCGTTCCTCACCCACTTCCGCAGGGCGGTGGAGATCACCGGTCGCGACCCCTACCAGGAGATCGTCCGCTTCCTGGCCACCCAGCGGGCCAGCGCCGACACCGTGTTCCGCACCCTGTCCTACTTCGACGGCCTGAACTTCGCCGCGCGCGGCCGGGTTCCCGCGCTCTACTCGGTGGCGATGATGGACGACGTGTGCCCGCCCTCGACGGTGTTCGCCGCCTACAACCATTGGCAGGGTGACAAGGAGATCACCGTCTGGCCGTGGAACAACCACGAGGGCGGCGGCGGCTTCCAGCGCGAGGAACAGCTCAGGTATGTGGCCAAGCTGCTGGCCTGAGCGTCAACGCAACGACTCGAGCAGCGCACGGACGCGGGGGGTGACCTCCTCCGGCTCGCCCCGGGTGAGCTCGCCGCCCATGCCGACGGCCACTGCCCCTGCGGCGACCCACTCGGGCGCGGTGGCGGCGCTCACCCCGCCCGTGGGCACGATCGGGGCCTGCGGGAGCGCCTGCAGGAGGTCGCGCAGCGCCTTCGGCGAGGTCTGCGAGGCGGGGAAGAGCTTGACGAGATCGGCGCCCGCCTCCAGCGCGGCGACGATCTCCGTCGGCGTCGACGCGCCCGCGACCACCGGCACGCCGTGGCGGTGGCCGGCGCGGATCACCCCGTCACTGAGCGCGGGGCAGACCAGGAAGCGGGCGCCCGCCTCGATCGCCATCACCGCCTGGGCGGCGTCGAGCACGGTGCCCGCGCCGACGAACGCGCCGGTCGCCAGCGTGCGGACGGCGTTCAGGGCGCCTGGAGTGGACAGCGAGACCTCGATGGCGGCCAGGCCGGCGAAGGCGAGGCGCCTGCCGTACGCGATGGCGGTCTCCTCGGACGGTGCCCGGATGATGCCGATCACCCGGTCGGCCACCACGCGCTCGGTCAGCCGCCACCTGAAGTCCCGCACGGGCGCTCCTACCGGAGTGATGGGATGATTCTCCGCATTGTAGAAGCAAGCCGCGAGCGAGGGAGATGTGGTGACTCGTCCTGACGTGGTCGGGGTCGGAGAGGCGATGGTGCTGCTCCAGCCCGCTGAGGGGGAGAACCTGGCGACCGCCGAGCGGATGGACGTGCACGTCGGCGGGGCCGAGTTGAACGTGTGCGCGGCCGTCGCGAGGCTCGGCGGCTCGGCGTGGTTCGCCTCGCGGGTCGGCGCGGATCCGTTCGGCGAGCGCGTCAAGGCCGCCGCCCGCTCCCTCGGCGTCGGCACCACCCTGGTCGGCCGCGACGACACCAGGCCGACAGGGGTCTTCTTCAAGGACGTGCTGCCGGACGGCGCCAGGCGCGTCCACTACTACCGGGCGGGCTCCGCGGCCGCGGGCATGGACGAGGGCGACGCCGCCGCGATCCTCGACGCCAAGCCGAGGACGATCGTCGTCAGCGGGATCACGATCGCGCTGGGAGAGGGCCCGGAGCGGCTCGTCAGGGCCCTGGCCGAGGGCGCGCGTTCGGCAGGGGCGCAACTGGTCGTCGACCCGAACCTCCGCCCCACGCTCGGCAGGCAGGACCGGGTGCTCGCCACCGTCCTCGACCTCCTGCCGCGCACCGACCTGCTGGTGCTCGGCCAGGACGAGGCAGGGCCGCTGTTCGGCGTCACGGAGCCCGCCGACGTCTTCTCCGCGGCAGGCTCCGGCCGCTCCGACGGGATCGAGGTGGTGCTGAAGGCGGGTGCGGACGGCGTGTTCTTCCACGGCGAGGACGACGAGCCCCGCCACCTGCCGAGCGCCGCGCGCGCGGTGCGCGACCCCGTCGGCGCGGGTGACGCGCTGCTCGGCGGCTACCTGGCCGCCCGGCTCGCCGGCGCCACGCGCGAGCGCGCGGCCCGTGTGGGCAGCGCACTCGCCGGCCGCATCGTGGAGGTGCACGGCGACGTCGAGGGCCTCCCCTCGGCCGCCGAGGCCGCCGCGCTCCTCGCGGGATGATCGGATGTGACCGGGAGCCCCCCGAGAGGCCTCCGGTCAACCGGTGACGTGGAAGGCGACCCCGCCCTCCCCGTCGGTGTCGGCGTCCAGCGACTTGTCGTCGAGGACGCTGGCCGCCACGGGGTCGAGATAGACCCTGGCTCCTTCGGCCTCCACCACCTCATCGGTGGGTTCGGGCGCGGTGGCCATGCTGAGCACCAGGGAACCCTGGCCGTCCCCCTGTGACGAGATGCGGATACCGCTGGCCTCCGCGTCCTGCTGGGCGGTCAGATCCTTGATGACCTGGGCTGCGTTGGGTGTGAGAGTGAGCACTACGGCTCCTCCTCGTTTCTCGGTTGCAGGGATCCGGGGTCCTTGCCCCATCTGCTTCGCCCTACACACCCGCCGAGCCGCCACGTTCCCGAAGTTCAGGAGAACGCGGGCATGACACGGTCATGAATCAGTCTGAGCTGCTCCTCCACCGAGGCGACATCAGGGAGATCGCGGCCCATGAACTGCTTGACCAGCGTCGCGTCCGTCACCGCGAGGATCATGTGGTTGACCCCCGAAGGCTCGATCTCGCGCCTGATCTTCTCCACGCACTCCTCGGGGGTGCCCGCGATCGACAGCCTGTCGCCCAGCTCGGGGCTGGTCAGCTCGATGGCCCTGGCCAGGTCGCCCGCTCCCAGCGCGTCGACGATGGGCTTCATGGCGTTCGGGTCCACCCCGTTGCGCTCCAGCTGCTCGGCGGGCATCGACGAGGCGTACAGGCCGACCATGCTGCGTGCGGCCTCCTTGGCCACGGCGGAGTCGTGGCCGGTGGCGAAGACGACCCATGCGCCGATGTCCATCGACGACCAGTCCTTGCCCGCCTTCTCGGCGCCCGTCCTGAACTCCGAGACCAGGAAGTCGTAGGCCTCGCGGGTGTAGCTGAGCGCGTGGTGCACGCCGTCCGACAGCTCGCCGGCCGCGCGGAAGGATCGCGGCCCGCGCATCGCGCCGAGCTTCACCGGCACGTGCTCCTGCACGGGCCTGGCGAAGGTGAACAGTCCGTTGTAGCGGAAGAACTCGCCCTCGAACGTGATCGCGCCGTCGTCCAGGAGCGTGCGGACGACGTGCGCGGCCTCCTTCACGCGCGACAGCGGCCTGGAGACGGTCCAGTCGATGCCGTACTGCGCCAGCAGCCCGAAGTTGCCGCTGGACAGCACCACCTCGGCGCGGCCGCCGCTGAGCTCGTCGAGCGTGGCGGCGGCCTGGGCGATGAGCGAGGGCTCGCGCAGCACCACGGAGGAGACGCTCGGGCCGAACCTGATCCTCTCGGTCTGCTGCGAGGCCGCGGCGAACAGCAGCCACAGGTCCTTGTGCCAGGTCTCGTCCGCCGCGTAGCAGGCGTGGAAGCCCAGCTCGTCGGCCAGTCTGATGGCCGCCAGCGACTCCTGGAGCGGGTAGTCGGGCAGCATCACATAACTGAACTTCATCGCTCCTCCTGGGGAATGGCGTCGCCCGCCGGGGCCACGCCGAGTTCCTGCGGTCTGGCCACGACCAGGTACAGCGCGCCCAGACCCACGACGACCAGGCCGGAGAGCGCCACGAGCCAGTTGTCGTACCAGGCGGCGTCAGGCGTTCTCGGCCAGATCATGTTCACGATCGCCAGCACGCCGTACACCAGCGCGCCGACGTTGACCGCCAGGCCTGCCGCGCCCAGCGTGAACGGACCCGAAGGGCGCCACCCGAGCAGCCGCGCCCTCAGCGCCGCCAGCACCACCATCTGGAAGCCCAGGTAGATGCCGAGCGTCGCGAATGAGATGATCTTGACGAGGGCGTCCTCCGAGATGATCGAACCGGCCACCACGAGCGCGGGCACGACCGCGGCGACCAGCAGCGCGTACGGCGGGACGTGCCGCGCGGCCGAGAACCTGCGGAACAGCCCGCTCCCGACGATCATGCCGTCGCGCGCGTAGGAGTACAGCAGCCTGCTCGCCGCCGCCTGCAGGCTCAGCGCGCACGACAGGAACGACACCAGCACGATCCCGAGCACCACCCGCAGCCCCACGGGGCCGAACGCCGTGGTCAGCACGTCCGAGACGGGGTCGGGGCTCGCGCCCGAGATCACCGCCGCGAAGTCCGGTACGGCCAGCAGCAACGCCAGGCAGACGAAGATCGCCGCCGCCCCTCCCACGTAGATCGTCATGCGCATGGCCTTAGGGATGCGCCGCGTCGGGTCGGGGACCTCCTCGGCCACGTCGCCGCACGCCTCGAACCCGTAGTACTGGAAGATGCCGATCAGCCCTGCGGCCAGGAAGGCGGCGAGATAGCCGGTCTCCGATCCCGCGCCGAACGAGTCGAACAGCACGCCGAGCCCGTGATGCCGCTGCGTCAGCAGCAGCCAGCCGCCCACCGCCAGCGCCCCCACCAGCTCGGCCGAGAAGCCGATGATCGCCGCGAGGGCCAGGGCCCTGGTCCCCGCCAGGTTGATCGTCACCGCGACCGCCAGGATGAGCAGCGCGCACATGATCGTGTTCGTCGTGCTCACGCCGATGCCGAGGAACGCCGACAGGTAGGGGCCCGCGCCGTAGGCGACGCTGGCGATGGTGACCAGCAGCGCGATCAGGTAGACCCAGCCGGTCATCCACGCCCACGTGCGCCCCCACAGGCGCCGCGCCCACGGATAGATGCCGCCCGTCAGCGGGTACTGCGAGACGATCTCGCCGAACACCAGGGCCACCAGGAACTGCCCCACGCCGACGATCACCAGGCTCCAGATCATCGGCGGCCCGCCGGTGGCCAGCGAGACCGCGAACAGCGTGTAGATCCCGACGACGGGAGACAGGTAGGTGAAGCCGAGCGAGAAGTTGGCCCAGAGGCTCATCTCCCTGCGGAACTCGGAGGTGTAGCCGAGGTCGGCCAGCCTGCCGTCATCGGTCGAGGTCATCGAGCAGCTCCTCGCCCGAGATCACCTTGTGCGCGAAGTGCCTGTGCATCCAGGCCAGGTGGTCGGCGCGGGAGCGGGCCAGGCGGAGCGTGTCCCAGTTGGGGAAGGTCTGCTGGGTCACGTGCTCGGTCATGAGGGCCGGATCCACCTCGTAGACGTGCTCGAACCTGGTGACCGCCACCTCCGAGGCGCGTTCGGGCGGGGGCGGGGTCATCTCGTCGTGGTAGCGGTAGCTCACGGCTCCTCCTCACCCGGCGTTCCGGCGTAGGCGCGGTCGAGCAGGTACTTGCCCGGATTCATGATGTTGTGCGGGTCGATGGCACGTTTGATGGCGAGCATCACGTCGAAGCCGCCGCCGAGCTCCTCGGGCACGAGGTCCACCTCGCCCTCGCGGCACGAGCCGTGGCAGGCGCTGATCGAGCCGCCGTTGCTCAACGCCACCGCCGCCAGGTCGCGCTTGGCGGCCACCCACGCGGCCCACGCCGCGTCGTCGAGGCGCTGCTCCCAGATGCCGATGTCGATCTCGGTCAGGTAGTCGGCGCCCGTGGAGCCGTTGGTGTAGGCGAACATGCCCCAGTCGTCGAACACGTCCGACTCCCGCCGCAGCCGGTCGGCGATCTCGTGCCACGCCAGCCGTACGGCGGGCAGCCTGGTGTAGTTGATCGAGGCGTCCTCGCAGTGCCAGCTCATCGGCACCACCTGCCCAGAGCGGGTCCGCCCGTGCAGGGGGGTGGCGTAGCGGTCGTGGCGGGCGGCCCAGTCCCCTTCGGAGATCTCGTCGCCCAGGTAGCGCGCGCCCATCGAGCGGGCGATCCGCAGCAACCGACTGCCGCCGGCGCGTACCTCGTCCTCGTAGCCGTACAGGGCGGCGCAGACCAGCGCCTTCACCGAGGACGGCTGCGGGATGTAGGCCTCGTCGTCGCGTCGCAGGTAGGCGACCTTCCACTCGTCGAACAGCACCGCGCCCGCGAACGTGGCCACGCCCGCCCTCGCCAACCGGCCGACCACCGCGTAGGCGGTGTCGTAGTCCTCGAACGCCCAGAACGGTGAGAACTCGGCCTCCGGCTTGGGAAACAGCTTCAGCGTGGCCTCGGTGGCGATGCCCAGCGTGCCCTGGTGGCCCATGAACAGGTGTTTCAGCTGGTAGCCGCTCGACGATTTGGTGATCTTCCTGCCGATGCCGTCGCCGACGTGGATGACCTGCCCCGTCGGCAGCACGTGGTCGAAGCTGAGCACTAGGTCGCGGCTGTGGCCGTACCGCGAGCCGATGAGCGACCAGCCGCTGGTGCCGATCCTGCCACCGACCAGCGAGCAGGGATAGGAGGCGGGGTCGTCCGGGTAGATCAGGTCGTGTCGTGAAAGCACCTCGTTGAGCTTCAGCGCGTTGATACCTGTGCCGACCGTGCACGTCCTGTTCTCGAGGTCGATCTCCTTGATCTGGTTGATCCGCTTCACATCGACCACGATGCCGCCCCGCAGCGGCACCGCGCCGTCGGTCAGCCCGGTGCCGCCGTCGCGCGGCACCACGGGGATCCGATGGGTGTGCGCGAGCCTCAGCACCTCGGCCACCTCTTCGGTGGAGCCCGGCATGACCACCAGGTCGGGCATCCGCTCCGCCCACCTGTGCACGGGGAAGGGCGCGGGCACGCGCGTCCTGTTGAGCCGGTCGGCCCTGCCCGTCAGCACGTGCTCGCGGCCGAGGACCCGCCGCAGTTCCTCCAGGACCGGGTCGTCCATGGTGATGGTCATCAGGCCACCCCCAGCGACTCGGCGAGCAGCTCGTGCAGGTCCACCACGCCGATGGCGCGCGCGGCGCCCGCCTCCGTCAGGGGCCTCTCGGCCCACGGGCAGGCGGTGACGAGGGTGTCGACGCCCAGCTCGGCCGCCTTGCCCATGCGTGTCTCGCTGATCCTGGCCGTCAGTTCGGGTTTCTCGACGGCCAGGCCGCCGCCCGCGCCCGAGCAGTAGGACCACTGGGTGACCCTGTCCACGTCGTGGAAGGTCAGACCAGGGATCGCCCGCAGGATCTCGCGCGGCTCCTGCCAGATCCCCTTGCGCTTGTTGAGCCTGCACGGGTCGTGGTAGGTCACCGTCCGTTCCACGGGCACGTGCGGGACCAGCCGCCCCTCCCTCAGCAGTGCGGCGAGCAGCTCGATGACCAGCACCACCTCGATGTCGAACGCCTCCCCGAAGTACTTCGGATAGTCCTCGGTGAAGGTGATGTAGTCGTGCGGGTCGAGGACCAGGACGCGGCGCACGCCCCCGGCCCTCCAGTCCTCCAGGTTGTGCCGGGCGAAGCGGAGGGCCTGCTCCTCGTAGCCCATCTCGGCCGCGGGCCCGCCACAGCACCACTGCTCGTTCATCAGGCCGAACTTGTAGCCCGCCAGGTTGAGCAGCCGGGCCACCGCCCTCGGAGCCGTGGTCCGGTGGAAGGCGGCCTCGCAGTCCACGAACAGGATCGTCTCCCCGCCCACCGGCAGGTCGAGCCCCTGTGCCCAGTCGCGTACCCGAGCCTGTGACACCCCTGAGGTCACAGGCTCGTGCGTCTTCTCGTCGGTGAGCAGGTTCCATCGCTGCCAGCCCGGCTGGTGCACCCCCTCCCGTACGGCGAGCGCGCGCACGGCCTTGACCAGGTCGACGGTTCTGGTGCGGAAGCGGTAGAAGTCGCCGGTGAACAGCGAGTTGGGGCAGCGCAGCTCGCACGCGCCGCACCCGGTGCAGTTGACGTAGTCGGCCGCGACGTCGGCGACCTCGAGCGAGCCCTGCTCCATCGCCACCACGTTGGCGTGGAAGGCGGTGGGGCTCCACGACTCGTTGCGCGTGACCTGCATGACGGGGCAGACCTCGCGGCAGAACTTGTGGCCTGAGGAGAAACAGTTGTAGGCGGCGTTCCGCCACTCCTCGGCGAACCTCTTCTCGGGATCAGGCAACGGACGCCTCCCTCAGATCGGGTTGCGATTAAAACTATGAGTTCATATTTCAAAAGGCAATATGCTGTCTGCTGTGCATCAGCTCCCCGGCGCCGCTGTCTTCGCCCCCGTCGACGACGGCTCGGGCAGGGTCGAGGTCGTGGTCAGGCGCCTGGCCGAGGCGATCGCGCTCGGCCTCATCGCCGACGGCGACCAGCTCCCGGCCGAGCTGGAGCTGGCAGCCTCGCTCAACGTCTCCACCGTCACCCTGCGCGCCGCCCTCGCGGCCCTGCGCGAACGCGGCCTCGTCGAGACCAGGCGCGGCAGGGGCGGCGGCACGTTCGTGCGCGGACCCGCCGATCCCTCCACCACCAGGCTCAGGAACAGGCTGCGCGAGCTCAGCAGCTCCGAGCTGCGCGAGATCGGCGACTACCGCGCCGCCATCGCGGGCGCCGCCGCCCGCCTCGCGGCCACGCGCGCCTCGGCCGACCAGGTCGCCAGACTCCACCACGTCGTCGACCGCCTCGAAGCGGCCACCACCGTCGGCGAGCGCCGCCGCGCCGACGGACGCTTCCACATCGAGGTCGCCGCCGCGGCCCAGTCCGTCAGGCTCACCCGAGCGGAGATCGACATCCAGTCCGAGGTCGGTGAGCTCCTCTGGCTCCCGTACGGCGAAGCCGTCGACCCGCAGGAGGTCGTGCGCAGCCACCGCCAGGTCATCGACGCCATCACCGCACGGCAGGCCGACCGCGCCCGAACGTTGACCGAGGAGCACCTCGACAGGGGGACCGAGCGTCTGATGGAGTTCCATTGGCGACTTGTCACCCAGGACCAACGGGAGTGGCGATGAGCGATCCACACGTGGCTCTCGTGGCCGAGCGGGTCCACGCGATCGTCGAGGACGTCTTCCGCGCGCTGGAGGACATCAGGGCGGGCATGGAGGCCTGCTACCGATCCCATCCCACCTTCACCTCCGCCGATCTGGCCGGCGTGCGCCCCCAGATCTTCGGGTGCCTGCGCCGCCTGCACGGCATCGCCGCGGGCAGCGGCGTGATCGTCGCCCCCGGCGTGCTGGCCGACCGGCCGCGCTGGCTCGACTGGTGGCAGGCCCCGCCCGACGACGACCCCATCTTCCTCGACGTCGACCTCAACCCCGAGAGTCTCGACTTCTACGACTACACCGCCGCCGAATGGTTCGCCGTCCCGCGGCGCACGGGCTGCCGCCACGTCGTCGGCCCCTACGTCGACTACGGCGGCACCGACACCTACATGCTCACCTTCACCACGCCCGCCCGGGTCGACGGCCGCTTCCTCGGCGTGGTCGGCGCCGACGTGCGGGCCGCCAGGTTCGAGGCGCTCCTGCTCGGCGTGCTGGCCGCCTGCCCGACCCAGGTGACGCTGGTCAACGCCGAGGGCAGGGTCGTGGCGGCCAACTCGCCCAGACTCCCCGCCGGCTCGCTGCTCCTGCGCGAGGGAGCCGAGACCGAACGCCTTCCCGATCCGCCGTGGAGCGTCGTTTCCGACGCGAGAGAGAGGGCGGTTAAGCTGGCCTGACGATCTTGCATGGAGGGCTGGCTTTGATACCGCGGCACGAGTTCACCTTCGACCCCACCTACGGCTACGACCTCGACGCGCTGCTGGCCGTACCGGCGCCTGCCGCGCCCGTCGACTTCGAGGAGTTCTGGCGCGGCCGGCACGAGCAGGCGATGGCGGTCAGCGTCGCGCCCAAGCTCGGCCCCGTGGAGTGGGAGGCCGACGGCCTGCGCTTCCACGGCGTGACCTACACCTCCACCGGCGGGTTCAGGGTCGGCGGCTGGCTCAGCGTCCCCGCCGACGGCCGCGTCACCAGGGCGCGCGTCGTCGCCCACGGCTACGGCGGCAGGGACCAGCCCGAGGTCAGGGTCAACATCCCGGGCACGGCGACCATCTGGCCGTGCGCCCGCGGCCTGCCCACCCGCAGCCTCCACCCCGACCTGCCCTCCGACGCGCAGGAGCACGTGCTGCACGGCATCGGCTCCCGTGAGACCTACATCCACGGCGGCTGCGTCGCCGACATGTGGTGCGCCGCCACCGCGCTGGCCGAGCTGCTGCCCGAGACGGCCGCCGTACGGCTCGACTACATCGGCTCCAGCTTCGGCGGCGGCATCGGCCCCTTCGTCCTCGCCTTCGACGACAGGTTCGCCGGCGGCGCGCTGGTCATCCCGAGTTTCGGCAACCACCCGCTGCGGGTGACGCTGCCCTGCACGGGAAGCGGCGCGGCCGTACGCGCCTACCACGCCGAACATCCCGAGGTCCTCGACGTGCTCGCCTACTTCGACTCCGCCACCGCCGCCACCTTCGTGCGCACGCCCGTGCACGTGGGCGCGGCCCTGTTCGACCCCGCGGTCCCCCCTCCGGGGCAGTACGCCATCTACAACGCTCTCGCCGGCCCCAAGGAGCTGTTCGTCCTGGAAACCGGACACTTCGACCACCCGGAAGAAGCAGCGCAGGAAGAGGCGTTGACGCAGTCGCAATATCGGTTCATGACCGCTTGATAACCTCCCCGCGGTGCGATGGATCGGCCATCGCGGGTACGTCGTCAGGTTGAGAGTGCGAGGAGGAGACGTGGACATCAGTCGAAGCGCCGAATGGGCGGCGCTGAAGGCCAACCACGAGGCCGTGGCGGGTAAGCACCTGCGGGAGCTGTTCGCCGAGGACCCCGGCAGGGCCGAGCGGATGAGCCTGACGGCGGGTGAGCTCTACCTCGACTACTCCAAGCACCGCGCCACCGCCGAGACGATGGAGCTGCTGCTGGCGCTGGCCGAGAAGGCGGGTCTGCGCGAACGGATCGACGCCATGTTCGCCGGCGAGCACATCAACGTGAGCGAGGACAGGGCCGTCCTGCACACGGCGCTGCGCATGCCCGTCGACGCCAAGCTCGTCGTCGACGGGCAGGACGTGGTCGGCGACGTGCACGCCGTCCTCGACAAGATGAGCGACTTCAGCGCCAGGGTCCGCTCAGGGGAGTGGAAGGGCCAGACGGGCCAGGCCATCAAGACCGTGGTGAACATCGGCATCGGCGGCTCCGACCTCGGGCCCGCCATGGCCTACGAGGCGCTGCGCGACTACGCCGACGCGGGCATCACCGGCAGGTTCGTCTCCAACATCGACCCCGCCGACATCCACGGCGCGCTCAAGGACCTCGACCCCGCCACCACGCTGGTCATCGTCAGCTCCAAGACCTTCACCACGCTCGAGACGCTGACCAACGCCAAGGTGGCCCGCGCCTGGCTGGTCGGCGCCCTCGGCGAGGACGCCGTCGCCAAGCACTTCGTCGCCGTCTCCACCAACGCCGAGAAGGTCGCCGAGTTCGGCATCGACACCGCCAACATGTTCGGCTTCTGGGACTGGGTCGGCGGGCGCTACTCCTTCGACGGCGCCATCGGCCTGTCACTGATGATCGCCATCGGGCCCGAGCGCTTCCGCGAGATGCTCGACGGCTTCCACTCCATCGACGAGCACTTCCGTAACGCGCCGTTCGAGGCCAACATGCCGGTCCTCATGGGCCTGCTCAACGTCTGGTACACCGACTTCTTCGACGCCGAGACGCACGCGGTCCTGCCGTACAGCCAGCGGCTGCACCGCTTCCCGGCCTACCTGCAGCAGCTGACCATGGAGTCGAACGGCAAGTCGGTCCAGGCCGACGGCACGCCGGTGACCGTACCGACCGGAGAGATCTTCTGGGGCGAGCCGGGCACCAACGGCCAGCACGCCTTCTACCAGCTCCTGCACCAGGGCACGCGGCTGGTGCCCGCCGACTTCATCGGCTTCGGCCGGCCCAACGTGGACGCCGAAGGCATGCACGACCTGCTGACGGCCAACCTGTTCGCGCAGACCTCGGCGCTGGCGTTCGGCAAGACCGCCGAGGAGATCGCCGCCGAGGGCACGTCCGCCACGATCGTGCCGCACAAGGTGATGCCGGGCAACCGGCCCACCTCCACCATCCTCGCCCCCCGGCTGACGCCCTCCACTCTCGGCCAGCTCGTCGCCCTCTACGAGCACATCGTGTTCGTCGAAGGCACGATCTGGGGCATCGACTCCTTCGACCAGTGGGGCGTCGAGCTGGGCAAGAAGATGGCGATGGACCTGGCTCCCGCGCTCACCTCGGAGGAGCCCCCCGCGCAGGCACCCGACGCCTCCACCGCCGCACTGGTGCGCAAGTACAGGGAGATGCGGGGAAGAAGGGCCTGAACCATGGCGCTGGTCCTGTTCGGTGTAACGGGCGACCTGGCGAAGAAGATGCTGCTGCCGGCGCTCGACAAGCTCGCGGACACGGGCCGGCTGGACGTGCCGGTCGTCGGGGTGGCCAGGACCGACTTCGACCTCGACGGCCTGCGCGCCTTCGCGCGCGAGGCGGTGGGCAAGGACCTGTCACCCCGTCTTGACCTGCGCCTGGTCGCCGGCGACTTCGCCGACCATGGCACCTTCGAACGGCTGCGTGAGGCGGTCGAGGGGCTCGGGTTCCTCACCCACTACCTCGCCGTGCCGCCCTCGCTGTTCGCCACCGTCGCCAGGGGCCTGGCCGCCGTCGGCCTCAACGCCGACGCGCGGCTGGTCGTGGAGAAACCCTTCGGCCACGACCTGGAATCGGCCAGGCGGCTGAACGCCGAGCTCCTGACCTGCTTCGACGAGGACCACCTCTTCCGCGTCGACCACTTCCTCGGCATGGAACCCGTCGAGGACCTGATCGTCTTCCGCTTCGCCAACACGACGCTGGAGCCCATCTGGAACCGCACCTACGTGCGCAACGTCCAGATCACCCTGGCCGAGGACTTCGGCGTCGCCGACCGGGGATCGTTCTACGACGAGGTCGGCGCGCTGCGCGACGTCCTGCAGAACCACCTGCTCCAGCTGCTGGCTTACACCGCCATGGACGCCCCGCCGTCCGACGACGTCCGCGCCGTCCTCGACGAGAAGTGGCGGGTGCTGCGCTCGGTCCGCGCCGTCCAGGAATCCGACGTGCTGCGCGGGCAGTACGAGGGGTACAGGGACACCGACGGCGTGGCCCCCGGCTCGCGCACCGAGACGTTCGTCGCGCTGCGCGCCACGATCGACAACTGGCGGTGGGCAGGCGTGCCGTTCTTCATCCGCACCGGCAAGTGCCTGCCCGTCCACACCCTGGAGATCGTCGCCGAACTGCGCGAACCGCCCGTCTCCTTCTTCAGGTCGGCTCCCGCGCCGAACCTCATCAGGTTCACGCTGCACCCCGACCCCGGCGTGACCTTCGACCTGCTGGCCAAGGAACCCGACGTGCAGGACAGGACGCGCCCCGTGCCGGTCTCGGTCGACTTCACCAAGGTGCTCGGGCCCATGGAACAGGCCTACGAGCAGGTCCTGAAGGACGCGCTCGCGGGGGACCCCCGTCACTTCGTGCGGTTCGACCTGGTGGAGGAGTCCTGGCGGATCGTCCAGGACGTCCTGACGTTCGACAGCACGCCCGAGCCCTACGCCAGAGGCACCTGGCCTGAGGGCGAGGACCGCCTCGTGCCCGGCGGCTGGCACCCGGTCGGCTGACCTCGCCCTGACCGCCGGCGGCACACCGGTGACACCCCGACGCGAGCCGTTCCCGGTTCCGCGCGGCGACCACCGTGAGGGTGCCGGTCGGTCACGGGCAGGCCGCGGCGTAGAGGATGTCGCGTAGGCCTGGCAGGGCTTCCCGGCCCTCTCGCCACACCAGTCTGAGGCTGAGGTCGGGAACCGGAAGGTCCAGCCGGACCAGGCTTCCGGCGTCCAGGCTGTCGGCCACGGCGAACCGGGGCAGCAGGGAGATGCCGAGTCCGTGCTCGGCCCACGCGCGCATGACCGGAACCCCGCCCGCCTTGATCCGTTTGGGCGCGGGGCCCAGCGTCTTGTACCCCGCCATCCAGAACGAGCACTCCGGCACGTTGACCAGCAGGCGCTCGTGTTCGAGGTCCGGCGGCGTCAGGCCGGGCCGGGCGGCGAGGGGGTGGGTGGGGGCGGCCACCAGGACAAGTGGCACGGGATCGAGGTCGACGAATGCCAGCGGTTCCGCGGGAGCGGGGAACCCGAGGCCTCCCAGATCGTCGTCGGAGTCCAGCAGGAGAGCGGCGTCGAGGCGACCGTCGATCACGTCGGCGAGCAGCCCGTCGCGAGCGCGTTCGGAACTGATCTCGACCTCCAGGTCGGGCCGGCGTTCGGCGAAGCGCGCGAGGACCTGTGGCACGTACGAGCCGGCGAGCGTCTCCAGCGCACCCAGGCGCAGCACCTGCCGCTCGCCGCGCACGTCGCGACGGGCCTGCTCGGCCTGATGGAGCAGCCGCCGTGCCCATCCCATGAGGCGTTCGCCGGCAGGGGTGAGCTCCATCCCCCTGGGGCCGCGGTGGAAGAGCGTCACCTCGAGCGAGGACTCCAACGTCCGGATCTGTTGGGAGACCGACGAGGGTGCGAGTTCGAGCGCGATGGCGGCGTCGGTCACCGTGCGGTGACGGACGACCGCCTCGAAGGTCCTCAGTTGGCGCAGTTCCACGCTCAGGCAACCGTGCCGGGCGTTCGGACATTCCGAATGCGGTATGCGGCCGGGCCGGTGGAGCCGCGGGTTCGTCGCCATGCACAGTGATCGCGCCGAATCCCTCTCCTCCTGGGAGCTGTCTCGATCATGACTCTTCCCCAGTCGCCCACCGTGCCCGCGACGAGTACCCCGCGCGGCCGGGCGCCCGCCCTCGCGGGCATCTCACTGGGCTATTTCATGGTGCTGCTGGACATGACCGTCCTGTCGGTCGCCGAACCGGACCTGGCGTCCTCCCTGCGCACCTCGATCGGGGGCCTCCAGTGGGCCACCACCAGCTACACCGTGGCGTTCGCCGCGCTCCTGCTCTCCGCTGGGGCGCTGGCCGATCGCCGGGGAGCCGAGCGTGTCTTCAGAGCCGGGATCGCGGCCTTCGGCCTCGCCTCCCTGCTCAGCGCGTTCGCCCCGAGCCTGTGGATCCTCATCGTGTTGAGGGCGCTGCTCGGCGTGGCCGCGGCCGCCTGCGTTCCGGCGTCCATGGCGATGATCGGCCGGCTCTATCCCGAACCGGCCGCGCGTGCCCGCGCCATCGCTACGTGGGCGGCCGTCAGCGGTGCGGCCGTCGCGGCGGGCCCGATCGCGGGTGGAGCTCTGGTCGGCTGGGCAGGATGGCGTTCGGTCTTCCTGATCAACGTACCCATCGGCCTGATCGTGCTGCTGCTGACGATGGGCCCTGCCGTACGCTGCCCGCGCGGTGAGCGTCGCATCGACTGGCTCGCCCAGCTCGCCGCCGCCCTGGTGCTGGCCCTGCTCACCGACGGCGTGATCGCCGCAGGCTCCGGCGCGTGGTCCCACGCCCTCTGGTCGTCGACCGCCTGTGCGGTGGCGACGGCGGGTTTCCTGACGCTCGAACGACGGAGCCCGGCACCGGTCCTGAACCGGAACCTGTTGCGCGACGGGCGAGTCAGGGCCGGGCTGCTGGCCGGCGCGGCGGTGACCTTCGCGCTCACCGGAGCCCTGTTCGTGCTGCCGCTCCTGCTTCAACAGCAGTGGCACCTGAGCGCCCTGGCGACCGGGCTGGCGTTCCTGCCGCTGACGGTGCCGTTCGCGGTCAATCCGCCTGTCACCGGCAGGATCGTGGCCCGCGTCGGACCTCGCCTGCCGATCCTGGCGGGCCTGACGCTTCTGTCGACCGGCGGAGCGGTGCTGGCCGCCACGATCTTCACCTCCGGCGGATACCCGGTGCTCGCTCTGGGCCTGCTCATCAGCGGCTTCGGCGTCTCGTGTGCGCTTCCCGCGCTGGTCACCGCCATCGTCAACGCCGCCCCTGCGGGAACGGCAGGATCCGTCGGCGGTCTGCTCAACGCCGTGCGCCAGGTCGGGGCCACCCTCGGGGTCGCGGTGATGGGAGCCGTCCTCAGCGCGGGCACCGGATGGGCTCTGCTGACCTCGGCCGCGGTCTGCGCCGTCGCCCTTGCCGTGTTCGCCTTCACCGGCGAGCCGAATGCCGCCTCCTGATCATCGATCCTGCGCGCGGGCGTCCACGCGACGTCATGGAGACGCCGGCGCTCGAACGCGATGTCCGCAAGCTCAAGGACCGGGTCTGACCGAAAGCCTCGAGACCGGCTACCGGCTCTCGCCGCGCGGCGAGGCGGTGACACGGATGCTCGCGCGTCACCTGTGATGACGGTTTAATGCCCGTGCGATTCCAGGGTTCACAGGGGCGTAACACTCCGCGGTGAGACTGGCCGGCATGAGCGATGCACCGAAGGCGATTCATCCGCGTTCCGGGCACGACCGCCGGCACCACGCGCGCTCCTGGTGGCGAGAGATCCTGGAGGTGGCCGTCCTTTTCGTGGCGGTGGGCGTGGCCCACCTGCTCGCCACCCTCCTCGGGCACACCGATCCCGGACCGGTGGTGCTGGTGGGGCTCGGCGCCGCCCTGATCGTCGGCTCGGCCGTCCACAAGCGCCTGAAGACCGTACGGCCGGCGACCGCGCGACGGCGGCCCGGGCGCGCACCCTCGCCGCCTACCGGCGGAGAAAGGAGCGGCGCCATGACGCTGTGGCGGATCCGGATGCGCGTGGTCGAACGCCCGGGCCGCCTGGCCGAGGTGGCGGGCGCGTTCGGTCGGCTGGGCTGCAACATACTGGCACTGCACATCGCCCCCACCGGCAGCAGCGCCATCACGCCGGCAGGCTGCGACGCGCTGGACGAGTTCGTCGTGGAGGCGCCTACCCACCTCACTCCCCGCGTCCTGCACGACGCGCTGTCCGAGGCGGGCGGCCTCGACGTGCTGGTCGTGCCCGCGCAGGTCAAGGACCTGATCGACCCCGGCATCCAGGGACTGCTGCTGGCGCAGCGGGTGCACGGCGATCCCGAGCAGCTCCCGCAGGCGATGGCGGAACTGCTCCGGGTCTCGCAGGTCGAATGGCGCAGGCCGGGCGAGACCGTCGACGAGAACGCCGCGTTCAACAGCACGATGGTGATCTCCGTGCACCCCGAGCGGGCCCTGCTGCTCAGGCGGCCCGGCCTGCCCTTCACCCCGGCCGAGGCCGCCAGAGCCGCCGCGCTGGCCTCCGCCGCCAGGGGCGCCCGCTACAGCGGTACCTCCTGAGATCAGGGGCGGCGCTTCGCGTCAGACCGCCTGACATCCCCCACCGGGGGACGCCGTCACCGTCACAGGCGGCCACAGAACCTTTCCCCGGCACGCCTTTCCGGGGTCGCGCGTGCGTGGGAGCAGGCGCGGCCGGGACGGTGCCGTCTCCTGGAACCGGCACACGAGGGCGGTCGCGGACCGAAAGTGATCTACTTTGTAAAGGCGTCGGCCGGCGACAGGGCGCGGCTTACGGGACAGGCTCGGCCGTCAGCCGCAGCAGGAGCAGGGCGACGTCGTCGTTGCGGCGGCGGGCGCCCTGCGCGCTTCTGATCAGGTTCTCCGCCAGCTCGTCCAGGTGCTGGTCACCGTCGCGTACGAGCCTGGCGCCGAGAGCCGTCAGGCCGTCATCGATGTCGGTCCCCGGCACCTCGATCAGGCCGTCGGTATACAGCACCAGGAGGCTGCCGACCTCCAGCGCGACCTCCGTGCACGGGTAGTCCGTCTCGCGTTCGATCCCGAGCAGGAGGCCCCCGGCCACGTGTATCACCTCGACGCGCCCGTCGGGATGCCAGACGAGAGGTGAGGGGTGGCCGGCCCTGGCTAGGCGCGCCACGCGGCGCCGGAGGTCGAGGTGGACGTAGACGCAACTGGCGAACAGGCCGGGATCGAGGTCGGTGAGCATCTGGTTCGTCCGGAAGAGGACCTCGCCGGGACCGGCGCCGGACGCGGCGAAGGCGCGCACCGCGGTGCGAAGCTGACCCATGAGGGCGGCGGCGGTGACGTTGTGCCCCTGGACGTCGCCGATGATGGCCGCGGCCGTGCCGTCGGGCAGGCGGATCAGGTCGTAGAAGTCGCCCCCGATGTCCATGCCCTCGGTGCCGGGCAGGTAGCGGGCAGCCGCGGCGAGTCCCGGTATGCGGGGAAGGGCGTGGGGGAGCAGACCCTCCTGCAGGCCGCGAGCGAGTTCGACCTTGGCGTCGTACAGCCGGGCGCGTTCCATCGCCTGGGCGATCAGACCGCCCAGCGAGGTGAGCACGGCTCGTTCCTCGACCGTGAAGCGGTGAGGCTCGCGGAAGGCGAGCACACACGTGCCGACGGGGCGGCCGGAGGCGATCAGGGGCAGAAGGGCCCAGGCGGCCATGCCGTCGTCCGGCGCGACGGCCGACGGGTAGATCTTGTACAGCTCTTCCTGCGATTCGAAGAAGTTGGGCACTCCGGTGACCATCGCGCGGATGCTGGGCGTGGGTGAGGTGAGGGAGAGCCGGCCGTACTGCTGGATGATGTGGGGCGGGAAGCCCCGATGGCCGGCGACGCGCAGCCTTCCCTCCTCGGCCGCCAGCAGGGCCACGGCCTGGGCGCCGAACGCGGGCATGATCTGGTCGGCGACGAGATCCACCACATCCTGGACGCCGGCGGCCTGCGTCAGCGTGCTCGCCAGATGGAGGATGTGGTAGATGGCCCCTGTGCGGGTGGGGAGCGCCACGTCGATCGGAACGGTGGCGGCCGTCAGGGCCTGTGACTCCATGGGGGCCGGGTTGATGCGGACGGTGATGCCGGAGATCGAGGGGTACAGGTCGAAGGCCAGCCACTGGTCGGGTGGGCACAGCGCGACGAACGAGGTCGGCCGCTGGCTGATCATCGCTCTTCGGTAGTGGTCCTCGTACACGGGATCGTCCAGCCATGGCAGCACGGTCCAGGGCTGGGCGCCGACCAGTCGCAGGGGTGACTCGCCGAGCAGGGCGGCCCCCTTGGGGCTGATGTAGGTGAGGCGGCCGTTGACGTCCATCGTGCACAGGCCTTCGGGCAGGCGCGCCACCATCGCCCCGAGCACGTCCGCGGGATCGGTGAGCGGCGCCGGGGCGCGCGAGCCGGTGTCCTTCCGCCCTGATGGGGTGCTCTGGGCGAAGTCCTGCAGCTTGTGTGCCAGTACGGCCGCGGCGGCGGTGAGGTGGTCGCGAGTGTGGGCGGGCGGCGGGGGATAGGCGCCCGACCAGACGATGAACATCGCTCCGTGGTCGCCCGCCGCGGTATACAGCGGGAGCGCGGCCAGGGAGTAGTCGTACGGCAGGGCGACGGCGAGCGCCGGGTAGCGACGCACCATGTCCTCTTCGTCGCTCACCCACACCAGTCGCTTGTCCCGCAGCGCGTCGGCCACAGGAATCGGCGCGGTCACGCTCACCCGCTCCCACGGCTGGACGAACTCCCGCGGCAGCCCCTCCATCACCACCAGTTCCAGCACCTGGCCGTCGGGTGACAGGCGGTAGACCCCGCCCGTATGGGCGCCGATCTCCTCCAGCATCTCCGTCAGGCCCTTGGCCAGCGCGTCTCTGTCGTCTCCCCCGCCCGCGGCATCGACCGCATCATCAGGTGGGAACTGCCGCCCCAAAGCCACCACCTCATTCCAGGGTCTTACATATGGGACGTTACCCCGACTGACCTGGACCTTTGGTCATGAGTCCTGACAGGCCCATCTGAACCGGCACCGGCTGAGAGCCTGACGTGGTGAGCGAAAGGTGGCCGGCGAGGGAGTCGCGTCGCCGGCGGCCCGCCGTATTGGCCGGCTGTACGGGGTTGTCCGCAGGCCACTTACCATACGCGCATGACCTCGCACGGATTCACGCTCACGGCCGAGGGCCCGTTCGACTTCGGCGCCTCGTTGCGCTTCGTCGAGGACTGGCCGGCCACCAGCGGGCTGCCCTCCGACGGGCGGGCGCTGCGCTTCGCCTACTGCGCGGAGTCCGACTGGCTGCCGATCGGCGTGACCGTGACGGCCGCGCCTGACGGGGTCGCCGTCGCCACGACGAGGGCCGCGGGACCGGGGATCAGGGGCGAGGTGGCGCGCATCCTGTCCCTCGACGTGGACGGCGCCGGGTTCGCCAAGCTCGGCGAGGCCGACCCGGTGCTCGGTGACCTGCAGCGCAGCCGCCCCGGCCTGCGCCCGGTGTGCTTCTGGAGCCCGTGGGAGGCGGCGTGCTGGGCGGTGATCGTGCAGCGCTCGTCCATGCTCGTCGCCTCCAGGATCAAGCAGCGCATCGCCGAGCGGTACGGCGCGAAGGTCACCGTGGACGGTCGCCCGTACGCGGCCTTCCCTCCGCCCATGACGCTGCTGGAGGCCGGCGGTCTCGGCCTGCCCGCGCAGAAGGAGGAGTGGGTGCGCGGGCTGGCCCGCGCGGCGCTCGACGGGGTGCTCACCGCCGAGCACCTGCGCTCGCTCGGTCCTGAGGAGGCCCTGGCCGAGCTGCGCGCCCTGCCCGGCGTGGGGCCGTTCTCGGCGGGTCTGATCCTGATCCGCGGCGCAGGCGCGCCGGACGCGTTCCCCGGTGACGAGCCGCGCCTGTTCGCGATTCTGCGCGAGATGTACGGCCTGCCGGGAGACGCGCCGGCGGCGGCCTACCGGAGGCTGGCCGAGGGGTGGCGGCCCTACCGCTCCTGGGCCTCCTTCCTGTTCAGGGCGTCCGCCTACGGCGTCATGGACGATCGGGATCAGGGATCGGCGCGAGCGCGGTGAACGCCTGCCGCAAGGGCGATGGGGAGGGCGCTCGCCGGGTGAAGGCCTAGAGCGCGAAATCGAGGGCAGTTCGAGGGTTTTCACGACTCTCGGGAGAATCCATGAGCGAGGCTGAGGTGGTGGCACGCCGGGCGGCGGATAGTCCGGCCATAAACAAGCTGGCGCGGGTGGGGCTGGTTTGTCGTGGTGTGCTGTACGGGTTGATCGGGGTGCTGGCGCTGCAGATCGCCTTCGGCGGCGGGGAAGCGGAAGCCGACAAGGGTGGGGCGATGGCCACGGTCGCGGCGCTGCCGTTCGGGGCGGTGATCTTGTGGATCATGGTCGTGGGGTTCGCCGCGCTGACCGTGTGGCAGGCGTGTGAAGCGATCTTCGGCACGCACGAGCCCAAGGACAGGATCGAGGCGGCAGGCAGGGCCGTGGTCTACGCGTTCATCTGCACCGCGTTGCTGACCATGCTGCTGGCGGGTAAGGGCTCGTCCGACGACCAGAAGTCCCAGGACCTGACGGGCAAGCTGCTCGCGCTCCCGGCCGGGCAGATCATCGTCGGCGCGATCGGGCTCGGCATCGTCGCGCTCGGCGTCTACTGGGTGTGGTGCGGAATCAAGAAGAAGTTCCGCGAAGAGCTCAGGCCCATGCCGCCGCGGGCCCGCACGGTGATGGATCGGCTCGGGCTCGCCGGGTACATCGCGCGCGGGGTCATCGCCGTCGCGGCCGGGATCTTCGTGATCCAGGCGGCCGTCACCTTCGACCCGGACAAGACCAGGGGCATCGACGCGACGCTCAGGTCGTTCGCCGACACCCCTGTGGGGCCCTGGCTGCTGGTGCTGGTGGCGCTCGGACTGCTGCTGTTCGCCGGATACTGCTTCGGAGAGGCCCGCTGGCGGCGGACATGAGGCTCGACGACTGGTTCCTCACCCGCGAGGAGCGCGGCAACGACGCGACCAGGCTGGCGGCCTGGTCCGAGGGGAACCTGGTGCGCCCGCTCGTGCACGGCGCGACCTACTTCGCCGAGCTCCACGCGGGCCTGGCCGGCCTCGGCAAGGACGACCTGCTGCTGTTCACCGACTGGCGCGGCGACCCCGACGAGCGGCTCACGCGGGACGGCCCCACGGTGGCGGCGGCCATGGCAGCGGCGGCCCGCAGGGGGGCGCTGGTCAGAGGGCTGATCTGGCGCTCGCACCTGGACTTCCTCCGCTTCAGTTCGGCCGAGAACCGGCACCTCGGCCAGGACATCGAGGCGGCCGGCGGGCAGGCGCTGCTCGACACCCGGGTACGGCACGGCGGTTCGCACCACCAGAAGTTCGTCGTCCTGCGCCATGACCGCGACCCGGGCGAGGACGTGGCCTTCGTCGGCGGCATCGACCTGTGCCACAGCCGCCGTGACGGCCGCGAGCACCTGGGCGACCCGCAGGCGGCGCCGATGCCGCGCGCGTACGGCCCGCGCCCGCCGTGGCACGACGCTCAGGTGGCGATCAACGGCCCGGCCGTGGCCGAGGTGGAGAAGGTCTTCCGCGAGCGCTGGGGAGACCCGGCGCCCGAGACCCGCCAGCCGGTCAGGCGCCTGCGCGACCGCCTGACCGGGATGGCCGATGTGCCGCCGCTGCCCGAGCCGGGGCCCGCGCCGCCGCGGGTCGGGACGCATGCCGTACAGCTGCTGCGGACCTATCCGCACCTGCGCCGCGCCTACCCGTTCGCGCCGGAGGGGGAGCGCAGCGTGGCCAGGGCCTACCACAAGGTGCTCGGCCGGGCGAGCTCCCTGGTCTACCTGGAGGACCAGTACCTCTGGTCCACGGAGGTGATCGAGCCGTTCGCCGAGGCGCTGGAGCGGGAGCCGGGGCTACGCATGATCATCGTGGTGCCGCGCCATCCCGACCAGGACGGATGGCTGGCGGGTCCGGCCAGCCTGATCGGCAGGGCGGAGGCGCTGACCAGGCTCCAGCGTGCCGGCGAGAGCCGGATCGCGATCTATGATCTGGAGAACCACCTGGACACGCCCGTGTACGTGCACGCGAAGGTGTGCGTGGTCGACGACGTGTGGGCGAGTGTCGGCTCCGACAACGTGAACCTGCGCTCATGGACGTTCGACTCCGAACTGAGCTGCGCCGTGATCGACGAGGAGCCCGACCCGCGCCCGCCCGCCGGGGCGCGCAGGTTCGCCAGGGACCTGCGGCTGACGCTCGCCGCCGAGCATCTGGACCGTGACCCCGGCGACCTGGCCGATCTGTGTGACCCGAAGGAGGCGTTCGAGGCGTTCGCCGAATCGGCCGCGAGGCTCGACGCCTGGCATCGGGGCGGTCGACGGGGCCCCCGCCCGCCCGGCAGGCTGCGCAGGCACCCGCGGCCTGGCCTCGGCCGCCTCCGCAGGACGATGGCCATGCCGCTGTACCGGATGGTCGTGGACCCGGACGGGCGGCCGCCGCGGCTACGTCGGTCGAGCACGTTCTGAGGCCTGCCGCTGCCGTTGTCGCTCGCGCCGGTACAGGACGGCGCGGGCGGCCATCACGACGCAGCCGGCGCCGAGCAGCAGGCCCCAGACGACGTCGGTGAGAAAGTGCATGCCGCGGTACAGGCGGGAGAAGGCGACGGCGAGCGGGGCGGCGACCGCGAGCACCCAGATCGCCACCTGGAGCGCCCGGTTGCGGACGCGCGTGGTCAGGATGAGCGCGACCCCGCAGTAGAACGCGACGGCCGCGCTGACATGTCCCGACGGGAAGCTGGAGGTGGGCGGGGCCGGGTCGAGGTGCTGTACCGGCGGCCTGTGCCGTCCGACGGGCGCGGTGGTGGCCAGGAAGATGAGCGACTGGCTCCAGACAGCCGCGACAAGGAAGACGGATTCGCGCCAGCGCCGGTACACGAGCCGGCAGATGATCGCGACCGCCGCGGTGGCCGCCACGATGTAGGGGGTGTCCGACAGGCTGCTGCCGAAGTCGGTGAGCATGTTCCACAGTGAGGTGCGGTCGGCGGCCAGTGCCCGGCTCATGCCCGCCTCACCGGTAGGCCAGGCAAGGATCAGCTCGCCCACGCCGTAGGTCACTCCGGCCATCAGGAGCATGGGCAATAAGATCGTCGACGCGTAGTACTTCACGTGCTCACTTCCGGTCATGGGTCACCTTCACCGACTCGGGCTCCACTCCCTCGGTCAGCGGCGAGGCGGGCCTGCGGCCCCGCTCGCGCCGCCACGTCTCGAATCCCGCCGTGGTGGCGGCCAGGACGGCCGCTCCCAGCACGATGCCCGCGAGCACGTCGCTGACCCAGTGCACGCCGAGCGCGATCCTGGTGTAGCCGATCGACAACACCAGGAAGCAGGCGACGGCCCAGGCCACGCGCCGCCCCTTCCGGGACAGCATGGGCAGCAGAAGGAGGACGATCACACCCGCGCCGAGCGTCACGTTGACGGTGTGGCCCGACGGGAAGGAGTCGCCCGGCGCGAGCGCGACGGGGTCCGGCAGATGCGGCCTGGCCCGGGCGATGACGATCTTGAGTACCAGGGCGAGCAGCCCGCCCACGGTCACGGTGGTGACCGCCCAGAGGGCCAGCCGTGGCGCGCCCTTGTACAGCAGCCACACGGCGAACGCGATGACGGCGATACGCCACGACCACGGCCCGAACAGGTCCGTCCACACGATGAGCAGCCTGGTCATGGCGGGGTGGTCGAGTGCGTAGTCGTGCAGCTCATGCGCCACCTGCGCGTCCAACCCGTTGACGGGCATCTTGGCCACGAGGAGCAGCAGGGTGAACGGGATCGCGACGAGTGCCACCGCGAGGCTGGCGATCGTCAGCCGCAGCCCCAGTCCGTGGTCACGGTCGACGCGAGCCCTGAGCCATGGGCTCCTCACAGCTGCGGCCCTTCCTCGATGCGCATCTGCGTCGGCTACCCCGGCAGGGGGCGTTGATTCCTGCCTGAAAGCCGGCGCCGGGGGTAGTCGGAGGGCATGTCCCCCACCGTGGCGGTTGTCGCGCACCGCAAGAAGACTCTCGGCGCAGGCCTGGACAGGCTGCGCGTGCTCATCACCGAACAGGACGTCGGCGACCTTCTCTGGTTCGAGGTGCCCAAGAGCAGGAAGGCGCCCAAGAAGGTCCGCCAGGCGCTCGAACAGGGCGCCGACCTGGTGTTCGTCTGGGGCGGCGACGGCATGGTGCAGCGCTGCGCCGACGCGATGGCCGGCTCCGGCGTGCCGATGGCCATCCTGCCCGCGGGGACCGCGAACCTGTTCGCCGCCAACCTCGGCATCCCCGCCGACCTCGAGGAGGCGGTGCGGATCGGCTTCCACGGGCGGCGGGAGAAGCTGGACCTGGGAGCGCTGAACGGCGAGCACTTCGCGGTGATGGCGGGAGCGGGGTTCGAAGCCGAGATGATCGCCGACACCGACGGGAAGGCCAAGAAGAGGCTCGGCAAGCTGAGCTACGTCAGGGCGGCCGTCAGGCACGTCGGCGGTCCGCTGGTGCCGATGAAGGTCAAGGTAGACGGGACGACCTGGTTCGAGGGGCAGGCCAGCTGCCTGCTGCTGGGCAACGTGAGCACGATCGCCGGCGGCATCGAGGCGTTCGACGACGCCCGGCCGGACGACGGCTGGCTGGAGGTCGGCGTCTCCACCGCCCAGGGGCCCGTCCAGTGGGCACGGGTGATCGGCAGGATGACCGCGGGCCGCTCCGACGACTCTCCGTTCGTTCGGATCACCCGCGCGAAGAAGGTGTCGGCCCGGTTCGGCGCCCCGCTGACGTACGAGCTGGACGGCGGGGAACGCGAGTCCACCACCCGGCTCAAGGCCAGGGCCGTCCCCGGCGCGCTCACGGTCTGCCTCCCGCCCTGACCACCCGGCGGCCGCTGCACCACGCCCACTGCCCCGTCGCCGTCGTCCCGGCCGCCTGACGTTCGGGACCTTGGGCCTGACCAGGCGGGACGTTCGCCGGTGCCGTCACGGACAGCGGGCGAGCACGCTGGGAAACGAACCCGAGGAGGCGGCAATGTCCATCCAAGTCAAGGACGTCATGGGTGCGGTGGCCATCGCGGTGGTGGAGAACGCGTCGTTCGCCGACATCGTGACCGCGATGAGGCGCTACGCGGTGGGAGCGGTCACCGTCATCGACGCCGACCGCCGGCCGGTCGGCGTGATCTCGGAGGACGACCTGATCCTCAAGGAGATCGACACCGTACGGCACACCGTCACCATCTTCGAGAGCGGCAGGACCCGTGCCGAGCACAAGAAGGCCGCTGCGACGCTGGCCGCCGAGCTGATGACCTCGCCCGCCATCACCGTCACCCCTGACACGCCGCTCAAGGACGCCGCCAGGACGATGCACGACAGCCGGATCAAGCAGCTGCCCGTGATCGACCTGCTCACCGGGCGCATGATCGGCACGCTCCACGAGGCGGACGTCTTGCGGGTCTTCACCCGCCCCGCCGAGGAACTGGAGGCCGACATCAGGCAACTGGCCGGCGACGGCTTCTCGATCACCGTCGACAGGGGCATCGTCACGATCGGCGGCCGGGTCGAACGCGCGTCGCAGGCCATCGCGCTCGTGGAGAGGATCAGGCGGCTGGAGGGCGTCGTGGACGTGGTCTCCGAGCTGGCCTGCCCAGGGGACGACCTGGCCGAGGCGGGACGTCCCGATCCGCGCTCGGCGCCGACGCGACGGTCGAGTTCCGTGATCCGCGGGAGGTGAGCGATCCGATCCGGGAGGCGGGCAGACGCACCCGGCTGCCCAGGAGCCGGGTCGGGTCGGCGGCGCGGATGAGCGCGGTGAGACCGCAGGCGTCCGTGAAGGGAACGTGCCGGAGGCTGCCCTGGTGCTGTCAGCTGCCCGCGACTCCAGGGAGTGTCGTGTACATCCCCTTGGCGGGGTAGCGGGCCAGCGGCCGGGACTGCCCGGTGTTGACGTCGACCGCGTAGGTGCCCGCGAATTCCCTGGTCAGGTAGACGATCGTGACCTCGGACTGGCTGTGCCAGAGGCTGGTGTTCGAGACGCCGCCGTCCTTCGGCAGGCCGCGGACGGCGACCTTCCGCAGGGTCCGCCCGGTCGTGGCGTCGAGAAGGCTGAGCCGTGGCTTCTTGATGTCCTGGAACTCGAAGGCGGCCACCGTGCGTCCGTCCGGGGCGAGTTCGCTGAAGAAGATGAACGCGCCGTCGAAGCGGACCGGCCTGCCCCCGCCGGTGACGGGCATCAGCCACAGGTCGGTCTTGACGTAGCGGACGAGCGCGGCGACGCCGTCCTTGACGCTGACCGTCTCGTACGTGCCCTGCACCGGCACCGTCCTGCCGGTCCGCATGTCGATCAGCATCCCGGGCTCCTTGCTGCCCTCCCTCGGGTCGAAGACCACGTGGCGGCCGTCGTCGGAGACCACGAGCATCGAGCCGGGGCCGATCCGCTCCTCCTTCACCGTGACGGAGGAGGTCTGCTCGGTGCCGGTCATCAGGTCGCGGACCACGTGCGCCTGGGCCTGACGGCTGTAGTAGGCGAGCAGGCGCCCGTCCCTGCTGATCGCGACGGGTACGTGCGACTCCCTGGTGGTCCTGACGAGCGCCTGGGGTACCCGGTAGGTCGTGCCGGTGCGGGTGACCACCCGCCACTCGACGGCACTGCAGTCGGCTCGCCGCCGTTTCGTGTCGATCACGCAGGGCGTGCGGTAGGCGTGGCTGAGCGGCCCGACCTTGCCGTCGGGCAGGTCGGGTACGGTGGCCACGTCCTGCGGCGTGGCCGTGTCATCGCCGCGCGGACCCGGCGGCTCCCGCAGCGCCACGGCCGCCGTCGTCACACCCAGCACCGCGACCGCCGCGATCGCGGCCAGCGCCAGGGTGGTCCGCCGCCTGCGCCGGTGGCCGGCGATCGCCAGGTCGGCCAGACTCACCAGGGGAGCCTCGTCGGCGATGTCGTTCAGCGCCTCACGCAGCCGCGTCATCGGGCCACCTCTCTGAGCTCGGAATCGGACAGCAGGTACGCGAGCTCGGGCGCGAGCGCGCGCAGGCGGGCCAGCGCGTGGTGGGCCTGGCTCTTGACGGTGCCCACCGAGCAGCCGAGCGCCTCGGCCGTCTGCGCCTCGGTGAGGTCCTCCCAGAAGCGCAGCACGATCACGGCACGCTGCTTGGGCGTCAGCTTGGCCAGCGCCTGGCGCAGCACGATCCGGTCGAGTGCGGCCTCGTCGTAGGAGGCGCCGCGGTCCGGAGGGTCGGCGCTCGGTAACTCGGGGCGCGGCCTGCGCCACCAGGAGATGTACTGGTTGACCAGCGCCTTGCGCGTGTACGCCTCCGGATTGCCGCCTCTGGACAGCCTGGGCCAGT
This sequence comes from Nonomuraea sp. bgisy101, assembly GCF_057708945.1. NCBI lineage: Bacteria > Bacillati > Actinomycetota > Actinomycetes > Streptosporangiales > Streptosporangiaceae > Nonomuraea > Nonomuraea sp. bgisy101. The sequence continues at coordinate 125,988 of NZ_JBYITD010000004.1, read as the reverse complement.
GCCCCACGACCTTGATCAGGACGCTCTGCAGCAGGTCCTCGGCGAGGTGGGCGTCTCCCGTGAGCAGGTACGCGGTCCGCATCAGCGCCTGCTGGCGGGCGAGCACGAACTCGCGGAAGCCGTCGTGACGATTCAATGTGATCTCCTCTCGCCTGTTCCCAACGCGACTCGTCGGGAGAAAGGTTGCAGACGTTTTCCTCGTGACGGCGATCGGTGTCCCCGCCGAGGTCCGGCACGGCGCGGTTTCGGGGGAAGGGCGAGAACGGCCGGTGGAGTCGCGGCGCGCCTGACAGCCGCGCACGCCACGCAGGCCGGAGAGTGCTCCGGCTCGCTCATCGAGCACATCCCGATCAGCACCTACGGCCACCTGGACGTTTACTACGACTCCGGGACCAAGCGCAACTGCGCGCGAATGGTCTCGTCCGGTTCCACCTGGGGCGTGTCGAAGTACATGAGGGTCATCCTGGTCGTGTGCGAGCAGACCAGCCCGGCCGATCCTGCAGGCAGCGCGCCATGGACTACGACGAAGGCCAGTACAAGTACTACGCGGGACCTCGCTCGCTGCCCGCCGGGGGCCGATGCATCCTCGCGATGGGCAAGATCTACTCGACTGAGGTGCGCACGTCGCCCATGGCCTCTCACTGCGGGTAGCCGCCGGAGGTCTTCCGTCACCACGGCCGCCCGGGCTCGCGCCGCCATGGTGACCGTGCGTCCGGGAGGCGGGCGCCGCTCTGCCGGGTCCGTCGCGCGAACCGGCCGACATCTCCCGGATGAGCTACACCATCGCCTCGTTCCGGGTGGAGACTGCTGGTATGACCCACAGCCACGATGAGGACCCGGCGTGCGAGGTCGCTCACAGCGATCCGCCCAAGACGGAGACGGGCAGGACGCTGGTGGCCGTCTTCGCCTCGCCGATGGCCGGACACCTGCTGCGGTTCGGTGCGGAGCTGGGGTTCAGGCCGGTCCTGCTGGAGCCTGACCCGGGCCGAGCGCTCGACGGCTTCCCCGCGGTGTCCGAACCCGGCGACTTCCTGGACGGCACCGCCGACGTCGTGCTCACCGACCACCACCGCGAGGAGATCGGACCAGTGCTCCGCGACCTCCTCAAGAGTCCGGCCCGATGGATCGGTATCATGGGCAGCCCGCGCCATACGGGGCCTCACGTGCAGGCGCTGACCGAGCTCGGGGTCCCGCCGGAGGAGATCGCCCGCGTGCACCGCCCTGTCGGGCTCAACATCGGCTCCCGTACGCCCGCGGAGATCGCCCTCGCCACCCTGGCGGGCCTGATCGCCGACAGGAACGGCCGGCCAGGCGGCTTCCACTTCTGAGCCTTGCCGGCCCGGCCGGCCACGGGGTCTACCGGCGCGTGAGCAGGTCGCGCAGGTTCGCGATGCCGCTCGCGGCGGCGGCCGCGAGCGCGAGGACATCCAGTGCGAGACGCACCTGGGTGACCACCAGCCAGGTCAGCAGGCCGGCGCTGGCGGTGATCGCCACCACGAGCAGGAACCAGGTGCTCCTGCTCGGCCACCCGCGTGGTCGCGCTGTCGTCGCCCCACCTGTCGGAGGTCACCGTGGACGGCAGCACGTCGATACCGCTGATCGCCTGCCGAAGCTGCCGCTGACCGGCACCGATCTTCGCGTCGAGGTCGCCGATGAGCGTGTCGAGCTCGGCGACACGGGCCGCGTCCGCGGCGGCCCGCGCCGCACGGTTCGGCGGGACCTTGTCCAGGCCCGCCCATCCGACGGGACCATCCGCGCATCACCTGCCCAGCAGGCCGACGGCCGCCAGGCGCGACACCCCGGTGAACGTCGGCCGATCCGGCCTCTTTCGCCATGCGCGCACCTCGTGGCGCTGAAGGGCCTTCGGCGCGTACCTCAGGAAGAGGCCGGCGTTCGGATGCTCCAGCGCCGCCGCCAGCAGGAGGGCGTCGAGTCGCCCGTGATCGAGCACCTTCACGGCGGTGTCGCCGTCCTGGGGAGAGGCCCACAGCGACGCCCGCGCCACGTAGTCCTCGACGGGCATGGGGAAGAACATCTCCCCGGCCGTGAACCGCAGCACCGGCTCATGCCTGCGCACGAGCCTCAGGACGTCAAGGCCCGCGGGCAGGTCGCGCACGTCCGCCACGTCTCCCCCCGATTTCCCGCTTCACCCCCGGCCTCGCCCCTCCTCGTGGCCGGTGGCGGTGAACCTGTCCCCGTCCTGTTGGGGAGCCCGGCGCCGTGACGACCACGACGGCCTCTCCTCACGTGCACGTCAGGCGCGGTTCGGGGTCGTAGACGGTGTGGAAGCGCTGCTTCCTGACGACCTTGCCGTCCTTTTCGAAGGTCCGCCAGACGTCGATGGCGAATCCCTCGACGCCGGTCATCGGGATGCAGTCGGGCCCGCTGTCCGTGGTCGTGGGAAAGCTCTTCACGTTGTAGCGGGGGGAGCTTTCCGCGTCGATGTCGAACCGCTTGGCGCTCCAGAACTCGACGGTGATCGAGGTGCCGGTGTAGGAGGTCGTGATCAGCACGCCGTACGGAGAGTCGTTGCGCCAGCGGAAGTCGGGCTCGGGGTAGGAGACCGTCGACTCCCTGCCGGCGGGATAACGGGAGATGTAGAACTGGTGCGGCGTGTGCTGGACGTCCTCGAACCCGCCGAAGAAGACGGCGTTGAACATCGTGGTCGCGAACTGGGAGACGCCCCCGCCGACGTCGTCGACGAATCGGCCGTTGAGGATCATCGGCGCCTCGACGAAGCCGCGGGCCCTGTCGCGCCTGCCCACCACGCCGTTCAGCGAGAACGTCTCTCCGGGCTCGACCAGATGGCCGTCGACGATGTCGGCGATGCGGTGGATGTTGGTCACGCGGGGCGCGCAGCAGGGGTGGCGGGTGGTGAACGAGCCGACCCTCTCCCTGACCCCCAGCGTCCCGGCCGCCTGCGTGGTCAGCCGCGGCTGCGTCCGCGTGACGGGGACCTCCGCCGTACGGCTGCCGCCGGCGAGGGCGGCGGAGACCGCCTCGCCGAGCGCGCCCGGGTCGATGCCCGCGCCCGGCCGCCCGGCGATCACCTGCGGCCTGCCTTTCACGATGGCGAACGACGCGTCCTTCGGCCGCCGTCCCGCCGCGATGAGCTGGTTCTGCAGGTCGGCGGCCAGGTCCGCGGAGTCGAAGACGGGCCGCAGGCCGCCCTTGCCGTCGGGGAGCCACCGAAGGTGCGCGGCGAGCCGCGATCGGGACAGGACGGCCCGCTTCGGCCCGGCCGTCAAGGTCAGCGGCGCGGCGACCGCCGTACGCGCCACGGTGGCGGCGGTCCTGCGGACCTGGTCGGCGGACACCGCCGGTGCGACCGGCCTGAGCGGGACCACGATCGGCTCGCTCCCGGACAGGTAGGCCGCGCGGATCGCCCGGGCCGCGCCGGCCCGATCGAGGGCGCGCCCCGGTCTCGGCACCACCGTCTGCGGTTCCGTCCCGCGGTAGAGGACGCTGCCCTGGCGCGGCTTGGTGTCGACCCTTCTGGCCAGTCCGCTGAGCCTGCCCGCCATGCGCGTGCCGTCCACCGCGACGTGAGGGGCGAGGGCGCGCGTCCCGAAGAGCGAGCGGGCCACCCCCGCGGGAGTGGTGGCCCCGTCCATGGCGAGGGCGACCGTCGCCCGCGCGTCGAAGGCGAGACCGAGTTCCGCGGGGGTCATGGTGATCGTGGTGTCGTCTGCCCTGATCGCGAGCGGTCGGGAGGCGCGCTGTTCGAACGCCTTCTCCAGGCGCGCCCGAGCGCCTGCCGGTGACAGCCCGCCGAGGTGCACACCGCCGACGCTGGTGCCCGGCGGCACCTGTCCGGAGAGCGTGAGGGCCGCCACGCCGTAGACGAGCGCTGGGACACCCGCGAGAGCGGCGAGGATCACGGCGACGCGGGAGCGCGTGCTCGTCGGCGCGGCCCACATCAGCCGGTCGCCGGCCGGAAGAGCGCGGAGAAGGTCCGCCCGCCGTTCCTCGGTTCCAGGACCGTGTCGTGTTCGGTGACGGCCGGAAGTCGCCGTGCGTCGGCTGCACGGAGCGGGGGACGCTTTCCACCCATGGGACGACCTCGCTGGAGATTCGAGCTTCTCCAACAGTCTACTATGAGCCTTCGTAGAAGATCTCGGCTGGTGAGGAGCCTGTGGCCGCCCCGCCCAGGTGCGAGGGCGGCCCGGACAGGGTGTCAGACCGTGACGGCCTCCTGGTCGGCGTCGCGCTCCTGGGTGGCCAGTTTCCCGTGCAGACTCTCGCCTTCGATGTCGAGGTTCGGCAGGATCCGGTCGACGGGGCGGGGCAGCCACCAGGCCGCGCGGCCGAGGAAGGACATCACGGCCGGCACCAGCGTCAGGCGGACGACGAACGCGTCGACGAGCACTCCGACGGCCAGCGCGAAGCCCATGGATTTGATGATCGGATCGTGCATGAAGACGAATCCGCCGAAGACGGCGGTCATGATCAGCGCGGCGGCGGTGACGACGCGGGCGTTGTGGCCCAGGCCGTTGACGGTGGCCTGCTGAGGGCTGTCGCCGTGGACGAAGTCCTCGCGCATGCGGGAGACGAGAAACACCTCGTAGTCCATGGCCAGCCCGAACAGGATGCCGATGAGCAGGATCGGCAGGAAGCTCACCAGCGGTCCAGGAACCTCGACGCCGAACAGGTCGGCCAGGTGCCCCTGCTGGAAGATGGCCACGGTGATGCCGAACGTGGCGCCCACGGTGAGCAGGAAGCCCAGCGCCGCCTTGAGGGGCACCAGCAGGGAGCGGAAGACCAGCATGAGCAGCAGGATCGACAGCCCCGCGACGAGCAGCAGGTAGACGGGCATCGCCTCGGCGAGTTTCGCCGACACGTCGATGCCGATGGCGGTGACGCCGGACAGGGCGATGTCGGCGCCCTCGATGCCGGCCACGCGCTCCCGGATGGTGCGCACGAACTGCTCCGTGGCCGCGTCGGTGGGGCCGGTCTTGGGGATGATGGTCATCAGCACGGTGGTGCCCCGCGGATTGGCCTGCGGAGGGGAGACCGCGAGCGCGCCCGCGTCGTAGATCAGCTTCGCGGCCTTCTGGGCGGCCTCGCCGGTGGCCTGGGCCTCGTCGCCGGAGACGATGGCGATCAGCCGGCCGTTGAAGCCGGGCCCGAATCCCTCGCCGATCAGGTCGTAGGCCTCGCGGGCCGCGGTGCCGGAGGCGGCGGTGCCTGCGTCGGGCAGTGCCAGGCGCATGTCCTGGGCGGGCAGGGCCAGCGCGCCCAGCCCCACGACACCCGCCAGCAGGATCGGAACGCGCAGCCGGACGGCGATCCTGCCCCAGCGGAAACCGAATCCCTCACGCCCGGGATGGGACGCCTGCCCGTCGAACCGCCCGCGCCGCCCGCGCGGCAGGACGCGGAGACCGGCGAAGCCGAGCATGGCGGGCAGCAGGGTCAGGGCGACCAGGACGGCCAGCGCGATCGTACCCGCCGCGGCCAGACCCATGATGCTCAGGAAGGGAATGCCGACCACGGAGAGGCCGGCCAGTGCGATGACGACGGTGGCGCCTGCGAAGACCACGGCCGAACCCGCCGTGCCTGTCGCGCGCCCGGCGGCCTCCTCCTCCGCCACGCCTTCGGCGAGGTACTGGCGGTAGCGGGAGGTGATGAACAGCGAGTAGTCGATCCCGACCGCCAGCCCCAGCATCAACGCCAAAATGGGCGCGGTGCTGGTCAGCTCCAGCACGCCGCTGAGGGCGAACAGCCCTGCCATCCCCGCCCCCACGCCGATCAGCGCGTTCAGCAGCGTCATGCCTGCGGCGACCAGGGAGCCGAAGGTGACGACGAGGACCACGGCGGCGACCAGCACGCCGAGCGCCTCGGTGGAACCCACCTCCACCTCGGCCTTCATGACCTCACCGCCGTGCTCCACCCGGAGCCCGCGCGCGGAGGCGCCGACCCGCTCGTACGCGGCGCGCTGAGCGTCGGTGACCTCGTCGAGAGGGGTGTCGAACTGGACCTGGACCAGCGCGTAGCGGCCGTCTGGAGTGACCGAGCCGACCTTGAACGGGTCGATGGCGGCGATCACGCCGGGAACCCCGCCTGCCTCCCGCACGACGGCCCCGACCGCGACAGGGTCGAGTTTCCGCCCTTCGGGCGCCGCGATGACGATGGTGCCGGTCACGCCACCGGCCTGCGGGAACTGCTCGCGCAGGGAGTCGAGAGCCCGCTGGGACTCCGTGCCGGGGATCGAAAAATTGTCAGTGGTGGGGCCCATGAAGGCGGCGGCCGCCCCACCCAGCACAGCAAGCAGGACCAGCCAGACGGCGAGCACACGCCCTCGGCGGCGGAAGGAGAACCGGCCGAGCCGGTACAGCACAGAAGCCATGAAAGTGTTGTCTCTCTCGAAGGTCAGCGGGGGTCGCGGCCGAGCGTGCGCAGGGCGCCGCTGATCAGCTCGGTACGCAGGTCCTGATCCGGGACCGGCACGTCGCCGGCGCAGGTGACGGAGACCGCGCCGATGACCATGTAGGCGGTGACCAGGCTCCTGGAGTCGGTCGAGCCGTCCACCATCGCGGCCATCAGCCGCGCCACGATGGCGGGCACAGCACCCAGCGCCGGATGGCCGGCCAGCACGGGAATGTCCTGGAACAGGACCTTGACCTCGCGCCGGAACCGCATGGCCAGGTCGACGAAACCAGTGATGGCCGCTTCCATGGCCTGGCCTCCTTCCAAACCGGAGAGCCGGGCGTCCAGCTCGCCCAGCCCTTCGCCGGCAGGGGTCAGCAACTCGGCGAGGATCGCCTCTTTGCTGACGAAGTAGTAGAGCAAGGACGCCTTCGAACAGCCGACCACCTGAGCGATGTCGTGCAGCGAGGTGCCCTTGTAGCCGCGCGTGGCGAAGAGATCCAACGCCGAGTGCAGGATGTGGCCGCGCAGAGCGGAAGGGGGACGTGCCATATCCCCACAATAGCTGTCCGATCGGTCAGATCTGACCGATCGGACAGGGAATGCGTTGTGGCCTTCCTCACTGTCGGATCAGATGCACAAGAGGTATTGCACAATGATCCTTGTGTATCTAGAGTGGCCGCCATGTCCGAGACCAGCCCTTCGATCACCGACTCCCGGGTGCTCGCCGCCATGGCGCATCCCGTCCGCCGGCGCCTGCTCGACCTGCTGAAACTGAACGGCCCCGCCACCGCGAGCACGCTCGCCGAGCACACAGGAGAGGCGGTCGGCAACATCAGCCACCACCTGCGTGCCCTGGCCGGCGCGGGACTGATAGAGGAGGCCCCCGAGCTGGCTCGCGACCGGCGCGAACGCTGGTGGCGGCGGACCTCACAGAACCTGTGCTGGTCCTCTGCCGACTTCGCCGAGGACGCCGCGGGAGAGGCGATCGCGCGCGCCCTGGAGTCGCTCAACCTGGAACGGCAGGTCGGCCACGTACGGCGCTGGGCCGATCAGCCGCAGTCCGAGCAGGAACGCTGGCAGCGCGGTCCGTTCTCCACCGAGATCTGGCTGACCGTGACCGACGACGAACTCGCGCAGTTCGCCGCCGAGATCATCGGCGTGATGAACCGGTGGGCCGAGCGCGAGATACCCGACGACGGTCAGGAACGCGCCACCGTCTTCACCTTCGCCCGCGGCGTTCCCGGGCAGCCATGACCACGACCCAGGCCCTTCGTCCGCCCCGTTTCGGGCTCCTGCGCCGGCGCGACTTCCGGCTGCTGTGGCTGGGCGAGAGCGCCAGCAGCCTGGGCAGCGCCGTCACCGGCGTCGCGCTGCCCCTGGTGGCGGTGACCGTGCTGCATTCCTCGGCGTTCGCGGTCAGCGTGCTGGCCGCCGCCGTCTGGCTGCCGTGGCTGCTGGTGGGCCTGCCCGCGGGCGCCTGGGTGGACCGGCTCTCGCGGCGCAGGGTGATGCTGGTCGCCGACTGGGTGTCGATGGCGGCCTTCCTCAGCGTGCCGATCGCGGCCATGTCAGGCGTCCTGACGATCGGCCAGCTCATCGCCGTGGCCTTCGCCGCGGGCACGGCGAAGGTGTTCTTCGCCACCGCGTACCGGGCCTACCTGCCGTCGCTGGTCGACGGGCCCGACCTGCTCGAGGCCAACGCCAAGCTGCAGGGCAGCGAGCAGGTCGCGAACCTGGTCGGACCCGGCCTCGCGGGGCTGCTCGCCCAGTTCGTCTCCGCGCTGGGCGGCCTGGTCGTGGACGCGGTGAGCTTCGCCGTGTCGGCTCTGTGCCTGATGGGTGTCAAGCGCACCGAGGTCGTGGAGCCGCGCCCGCGGCGACGGCTGCGCAGCGAGATCAGGTACGGCCTGCGGACCGTCGTCCGTGACCCGCTGCTGCGCGGCAACATGCTCTACGGATGCGTGGCCAACCTGGCGCTGACCGGCTATCAGTCGCTGCTGGTGATCTTCCTGATCGGCGACGTCGGGCTGTCCGCCGGAGTGACGGGTGCGCTGATCGCGGCCACCAGCGTGGGCGGAGTCGTCGGCGCCTTCGCCGCCCGGCCGATGGCGGCGCGGCTGGGCAGCGCGCGGGCCGTCCTGCTGGGCAAGGCAGGACTGGCGCCGCTGGGCCTGCTGATCGCCCTGGCGGACCGGGGTGCGGGCCTGGTGGCGTTCGTCGTCGCCAGCATCGCGATCATCGGCGGCATCGTCGCCGGCAATGTGATCTTCGCGGGCTTCATGCAGAGCTACGTGCCGACCGAGGTGATGGGCCGGGTGACCACCAGCGCCCAGGTGGTCAACTTCGGCGCCATCCCACTCGGCGCCATGCTGGCAGGCACCCTCGCCACGGCGCTCTCCGTGCGGGCGGCCCTGGTCGTGATGCTGGGCATCTTCGCGCTGAGCGGACTGATCCTGCTGGCGAGCCCGCTGCGCCGCCTCCGGGACCTGCCCGCCACCCGGATGGACACGTAGCTCACGTCGCCTCCCGGCGACCTCACCGGCGTCAGGTCGCCCGGACGGGCGCCGCCGGGCGCCGGAAGAGCGCGGCCACGAGGAACGGGACGCCGAAGACAGGTGCGTCAGACGGCTGCTCCTCCATGCGCCGCACCTCGATCTCGGTGAAGTCGGAGAAGATCCAGCGCAGCGCGTCGGGTGTGTAGGCCAGGCCGCCGTCCAGCCGACCCTGGCGGTAGAACTCCTCGTCGGGAAGCTCGGACCCCATGGCGCCCGCGGCGAAGCAGGTGAGGGCGAGGTGGCCGCCGGGGGCGAGCACCCGGTCCAGCAGGTCCAGGTAGCTCACCCGGCGGTGCGGCGGCAGGTGGTGAAGGCAGCCGGAGTCATAGACCAGGTCGTACGGTCCGGCGACCCGCTCGGTGGTGAAGGCGTCGCCGCAGTGGAAGCGGACATCGGCGCCCGCCTCGCGGGCCCGCTCCTCGCCCCATGCCACGGCGGCGGGGGAGAGGTCGACGGCGTCCACCTCGAAGCCGAGCGAGGCCAGGTGGATGGCGTTGCGGCCGGGTCCGCAGCCGAGGTCCAGGGCGCGCCCCGGAGCGAGCAGTCCCCGCTCGAAGTAGGACACCAGGCTCTCGTCCGGCTTGGTCACGAAGAAGGGGACCGGTTTCGAGCGGTCGGAGTAGAAACGGTCCCACCACGCCGAGGCGTCCTTCGTCCACCGGTCGGCTTCCGACGCGAACAGCCGGTCCAGCAGACCCAGAACATCATCCATGGTGCGGATAGTCCGGTTCACTCAGAACCTCCCCGAACGGTGGCCGCCGCGCGCGGCCGACCCTCTGATCGTAGTGGCCGCCCGGCGTGTTTCCCCTGGTCGAAGGACCTTTGCCCGGGCTCGCGGGGCGCCGCGGAAGGCCGTACAAGCGCTCTCCCAGCGCCTTCCCGGACGGCCGCGCACCACCACCCCGGGCGCACCCTCCCGGCCCGGCGGCCCTCTCGTGAGGGGCGGCCACGGGCATCTCAGCCGCGCCGCAGGACCTGCTCAGGGAGGGGTGATGAGTGGTCTTGGTCACATCCCATGGATCGTGCCGGCGGCGCGGCTCGCGTCGGCGGTCCGGCCATCGAACCGGCGAGCGTGACCCGTCGGCGGTCCGGCCATGAACCGCCGAGCGCGACCCGTCGGCAGCCCGGCCATCGAACCGGTCGGCGTGGCCGGGGCGGCCGCCGGGCCAGGGAACCGGCCGAAAGTACCGGGGGGAGCGGCGCGACCCTGCTTTCGCCCGATGCCGGCATCGGGCCGGCGCGCGCAGGATGAGGCCCCATGCCACGTGAAGACTTTCCCGCCGACGCCGCGAGCCGACGGCCTGACCGGGCGTTCCGGCAGCCGCCCTGCTCTGACCGGCCGCCGTACGAACCTCCCGCGGAGCCGGGTCACGAGTCCTGGCCCGCGGGCGACCAGCGCCTCCACCGCCCGCGCCACGACGGCGGCGACGAAGCCTCCGCGAGGACCTCCCCGGGCCGCCCGCGGATCGCCGCGCTCGACGTGGTACGCGGGTTCGCGCTGGGCGGGATCCTGCTGGCCAACATCCAGCCGATCGCGAGCGTCGGCGGGGTCGTCCTTCCCCCGAGCTCACAGCCGAGCCCCACGGACGCGTGGATGGGACTGCTCGTCGGGCAGCGCTTCTTCCCGATCTTCTCCCTGCTGTTCGGCATCGGCTTCTCGCTGCTGCTGGACTCCGCCAGGGGCCGCACCGCCCGCCCGAGGGTGCTCCTGCTCCGCCGGTTGCTGGTACTGCTCACGCTCGGCCTGGCACACCATGTGCTGCTGTGGGAGGGTGACATCCTGGCCGTCTACGCCATCGTCGGCCTGCTCGTGCTGCTGCCCTCGACCTGGCTGCCGCGATGGGCCGTGGCGGGTCTGGCCCCCGTGCTCCTGGCGGTCTCGCTGATCCTCGGAGGCGGGCCCTTCGCGCTGGTTCCCGGGCTGTTCCTGCTGGGCTCGGCCCTGACGCGGTACGGGGTGGTCGACCGGATCGAGCGTTCCATCCGGGTGCCGGCCGTGCTGGGCCTGGCGCTGGCGGCGGGGGCCGCACCCGTGGTGTGGTGGCAGGCGGGCTCGCGGTCCGACGGCCCGGCGTTCGGTCTCGCGATGGCGGTGGCCGGGCTGCTGCTCGCGGGGGCCTACATCTGCGTCCTGCTGGTCCTGCTCAGGACGCCGCTCCGGCCGGCGCTGCGGGCCGTCTTCGCGCCGCTGGGCCGGATGGCGCTGACCAACTACCTGACCGCCACGATCCTGGTTCTGGCGGTCGGTCGCGTGCTCGGCGGCCGGCCGGACGGCTGGTCCTCGACGACGGTGCTCCTGATCGCCGCCGCCGTCCTCACCGTCCAGTGGCTGTGGTCCACCCTGTGGCTGCGCCGGTACAGCCAGGGCCCTGTCGAGTGGCTCTGGCGCTGGGCCACCTGGGCCCGTCGCCCGCCTCTGCGCCACACCTCCTGACGATCGCGCGTCCACCCGGGCCTTCGCGGGCGGGCCGGGCCAGCCCCCGCTCGCATCGAGCCGGGGCCTTCGTGCGCCGGGCCAGCCCCCGCCCGCGTCGAGCCGGGGCCTTCGTGCGCCGGGACCGCCCCCGCCCGCGTCGAGCTGGGCCTTCGTGGGCGGGGCCGGGAATGCCCCCGCTCGCATTGACCCTGGGCCTTCGCGGGCGGAGGGCGGTCCCGGCCCGTGAAGGTTGTGATCCCTGGGGCGTCTCAGCGGGGGAGCGGGACGTTCTCCCAGGGGACGAGCTTGAAGTTGGTGTTCTCCCTGTCGCCGTCTGCGGGGGTGTTCCGGCCGTCGTGGACGACGAGGAGGCCGTGCGCGTAGCGGCCGAGCGGCCGGTCGACCACCATCGCGCCGTCGCTGTGCTCGGTGCCGTCGATGCCCTTGCCCGGGCCCACCCTGAACGAGCCGAGGAAGCGGTTGCTGCCTTCACGGGTGTAGACGGCGAAGGTGCTGTCGCCCTGGCTGGAGGCCAGGAGGTAGCCGCCGCCCTTGCCGTACCAGATGGTCAGGCCCTCGGCGTCGGCCGCGAGGTGCTCGCCGCCGTGGCCGCGCTCCTCGCCGGGGACGCACTCGTCGGTCTTGGGGTCGTAGGTGTCCTGCCGGCCGTACTCCTTGACCTTGTCCATGAGCACGGGCCTGCCCGTCAGGTCGGCGGGCAGGCGCCAGATGCCGACGTCCTCCTGCGCGGCGTACAGGACGTCGCGGCCGCCGTCCACCACCATGCCTTCGATCTGGGGGCGCTCGCCTGGCTCGCCGCACGGCCGCCAGGTGCCGCCGTCCGGGAGCTCGAAGCGGGCGGGCAGGTCGAGGGTGCGGGTCAGGCGGTAGGCGACCCTGCCGTTCCTGGCGGTGAGCCTGGCCAGGCCGAGGCGGGTCTGGTGGCGGCGGCTGACCAGGGCGTAGGCGCGGCCCCCGTCCTGCCAGGTGGCCAGACCGTAGGCGGTCTCCTCCTCGTTGACCTGCCGCTGGGTGCGGTTGAAGACGTACGGCACCGCAGGGTCGGTCACGTCTGTCAGCGTGAGCCCGGCCGGGTCGATGGCGTAGAAGCGCAGCTGGTCGCGGCCTCGGTCGGAGACGACCGCCAGGTCGACGCGGCGGTCGCCGAGGCGGAAGCCGTACACCAGGTCGACGTTGTTGAAGCGGCCGGGCTCGTCGTCCTTGCCTGGCGCGGCCGGGGCGGCGATGTGCTGGAGCCGCTTGCCGCCGAGGTCGTGGACGTACAGGCCGCCTTCCTTGGCGGTGGCGATGATCAGGCTTCGGCCCGACTTCCGCGGGTTGACCCAGATCGCGGGGTCGTCGCCGTTGGCGTTGCCGCCCGCGCCGTCGTCGAAGAGGGCGGGCGTCTCGGCGGCAGGAGCCGCGGAGGGCAGCTCGTCCGCAGATAAGGCGGGCGCGCCGGCGTTCGCGGCGGAGACAGCGGGGAACACGGCGGGAGGTGTGGCGGGGAGTGCGGAGGCGGAGACAGCGGGGAACACGGCGGGGAGTGCGGTGGCGGTCACCGCGAGGGCGGCCAGGAGGGTACGCATGGCGCCGGAGTATGCCCGCCGCACGTGTACTGCCGGTGAACGGCGGGCGCCGGTGCCCGCCGAGGGACTCGCGGGTCTCGCCCATCGCGCCCGGTGCGGCTTGGCGCGTCGTCGGATCCGCCCGATGAGCGCGCGTCCACGCGGTGTCCTGATCACCGCGGCGCGCTCGGGTCCGTCCAGGTCTGGGAGGCGTAGGCGGCGACCTCGGCCCGGTTGCGCAGACCCAGCTTGGCCGCAGGGCGGAGGCATCGTGCTCGTGGCCGGTGAGAAACCGCTCGCCCTCCTCCAGCCGGCCCTGCAGCACGCGCAGGTCGGCGAGGCGGACGAAGGATCCCGACCGGAGCGCCCGGTAGCTGGCGTCGTAGAGGCGCGCCGAGGCGGTGAGTTCGTGTGCGGCCTCGCGGGCCTGCGCGTCACCGCGGTCGGCACCCGGACGGGCACCGTCAGGCTCGCGTCCATCGAGGACCTGGTGCGGATCGAGGCCGACAGCACGCCGCTGCGTGCGCGGATCAGCGAGAAGGTGTACGGCAGAATCCTCAGGGACTCCCTTGAGGCGCTGGGGCGCTTCCGCACGGACACCGGCGTCGAGGTGCCCATCAAGGGACACATCGTCACCGCCGTCCACGCGGATGCCGGGCAGGGCTGAACGCGCGGGATGTCGCCGGATCCGAAGGTCACCGCTGGAAGCTCCTCCGGTCACAGCCAGCCCCGCCGCTTGAACACCGCGAAGAGCGCGGCGGACGCCAGCACCATCACGGCCAGCGCCGACGGATAGCCGTAGGCCCAGCCCAGCTCCGGGATGTGGGCGAAGTTCATGCCGTACACGGTGCCGACGAGGGTCGGGGCGAAGAAGATCGCCGCCCAGGCGGAGATCTTCTTGATCTCCTCGTTCTGGGCGTAGCTCGCCTCGGTCAGGCGCTTGACCTCCGCGTTCTGCGCCTGGCCGACCAGCGCGGCCTTGATGGTGAGGGTGGTCTGGTAGAACTCGATCACCCCTTGGAGATACTCCCTCTCGCCGTCGGCCACGCTGCGGAACCGGTCGAACTGGTCGGCTATGTCGACCACCAGCCGTTGCCCTGCCGGCGAGATGCGGGTGAGGTTGGTCATCCTGCCGTAGATCGCGCCGCTCAGCGCGCCCATGGTGCGTACAGCGAGCAGCCCGTGGCGGGCGCGGAACAGCTCGTTCAGGAACTCCTCGGGCTCGCCGACCTGCCCGCCCGTGACCCGCTGCTCCAGCCGCCACACGTCGCTGGTCACCGTCTCCAGGTAGCTCTCCTGGTTGCGGATCAGGGCGGAGACGATCGCGTACGACAGTTCGAACGGCGTGGCGGGGTGCAGCCGCCCCGCCTCGAGCCGCGCGAGCACCGCCTGGGTCTCGCGCAGGGCCGAGCCAGGCTCGACCGCCGGGTTGATCGGCCCGTGGACGGTCACCAGGTAGTTCCGGCCGATGAACTGGTCGAGCTCGATGAAGTGCACGTGCCCGCGTTTGCCGCGTTCGGGGGCGTGCAGGACGACGAACACGTGGTCGACGTACGCGTGCACCTTGGGCACGCGGTTGCGCTCGACGCAGTCACGGACCGCCATCGGGTGGAAGCCGAACACCTCCGACAGCACGCGGACGGCTTCGCTGTCACAGCTGGAGATGTCGACCCAGACGAGGCCGTCTTCATGGTCGAGCAGCGCTTTCAGTTCTTCGACGGGGCGTTCCTCGACGCCCTCGTCGCCGACCAGGCGAACGTCCATCGGTTCACCCCCCAAGCGAACCTCCGGGTGGCCGGGCAAAGCCGCCCGCGCGTACCCACTGCCCAAGGATCTCGCAAAAACGCTGAAGGCGTCAGCACCGTGCTGATCACGTCGTGGTGCGCGAACGCCTGGGTGTCCGATCACTCAAGGACCGCGAGGCCGCCCGCGCCTACCGTCGGTACATCGCGGTGCCGGTCGCGCTCGGCGAGCGCGACCGGCGGTTGTCACCGGCGGTTGTCACCGCCGGTGGTGACGTCCGCGCCGACGTCCTCCGCGGCACCCTCGTCGTTTGCCGCACCGTCGTCCTCCGCGGCGCCGTCGTCTTCTACGGCGCCGTCGTCCTCCGTGGGGGAGCGCTCGGGGCGGCAGTCGTCCTGGCAGCCGCCGAACCGCTCGGAGTTGACCGGGGTGAACGGCGTCGGCGGGACGTGCCGCAACGCCCCGATCATGGTGTCCTTCCAGATCGGTCCGGGGAGGGTGGCGCCCAGGACCGCCCCGTAGGAGCGCCCGCCGATCGTGACGCCGTTCAGCTTGTGCTCCTGCGAGCCTCGCGGGTCGCCGATGCTGACCGCGCCCGCCAGGTCCGGAGTGAACCCGGCGAACCACGCGGCGGCGTAGTCGTCGGTGGTGCCGGTCTTGCCCGCGGCGTCGCGGCCGATGCCGCCGACGGAACGCATTGTGCCGTTGGTGAACACGCCGGACAGCACGTCGGCCGCTGCGTCGGCGACCTCGGGGTCGAGCGCCTGGCGGCACTTGGGCTTGTACGCGGTGGTCCTGCCGTTCCGGTCGGTGATCCGGGTGATCGCCATCGGCGCGCAGTACCTGCCGCGGGCGCCGATCGCGGCGTACGCGGTGGCCACGGTCACCGGGTCCATCTCGTTGATGCCGAGCGTGAACGTCTCGTACTCCTGGAGCCTGCGCCCGTCGGAGCGGTGGATGCCCAGAGACCTGGCGGTCTCGACCGTGTCGCACAGCCCGACTCGCTGCTCCAGCATCATGAAGAAGGTGTTCACCGAGTTCCAGGTGCCGGTCCGCAGGGTCTTCCAGCCGGGGCTGCCCTCGTCGTTGGTGACGGTGTGGTTCGGGTCACCGATGTTCTGGCCCTTGCAGTTCTTGAACGCCGCGGGTCCCGACGCGCGGAAGCCGGCTCCCGCGGTGAGCCCGTCGTCGAGCTTCATGCCCTTGCCCAGGGCGTTGAGCAGGGTGAAGACCTTGAACGTCGAACCGGCCTGGAAGCCGACGGCGCCACCGTGGGCGGCGTCGGCGACGAGGTTGTAGGAGATCTCGTCCCTGGCCCTGCTGCGGCCGTACGGCCGGCTGGCGGCCATGGCCTTGATGGCCCCTGTGCCCGGCTGGACCAGCGCCTCGGAGGCGACCGGATCGTCGGAGGCGCGCACCCACTTCCTGATGCCCCTGTCGGCCGCCGCCTGCATGGCCGGGTCGATCGTCGTCTTGATCGTCAGGCCGCCGCGGTTGAGGAACGCGAGACGGGCCTTGGTCGTGCTGCCGAAGTCGGGGTTGCTGAGGATCTCGTGACGTACATAAAGGCAGAAGTACGGATATTTGCTGGACTCGCAGCCTCCGGGAAGCTTTGTGCCTTTGTAGCCCAGTTTGGCGGCCTTCGCCTTCGCCGCCTCCTCCGGCGTGATCCTGCCGAGCTCGGCCATCCTGCCCAGCACGACGTTGCGTCGCTTCAGCAGCAGTTCGCGCTGCTTCCTGCCCAGGTTGGGGTCAGTGGCGTTGGGATCCTGCACCGCCCCGGCCAGCGTCGCCGCCTGCGGCAGCGTGAGCGCTTTCGCGTGGACGCCGAAGAACCGCTTGGCCGCGGCCTCGACCCCGTAGGCGCCTGCGCCGAAGTAGGCGATGTTGAGGTACTTCTCCAGGATCTCGTCCTTGGTGTACTTCTTCTCGACCGCGATCGCGTGGCGCAGTTCGTTCAGCTTGCGCGCGTAGCTGGCCGCCAGCGCGTTGTTCCGCTCCTTGTCGGTGGCGGCGGCGTTGAGCAGCACCTGCTTGACGTACTGCTGCGTGATGCTTGACCCTCCCTGGCTCACCCCGCCCGCCTGGAGGTTCCTGGCGAACGCGCGGATCGTGCCCTCGAGGTCGATCGCGCCGTGCTCGTAGAAGCGGTCGTCCTCGATCGAGACGATCGCGGTCTTCATGATGTCGGCTACCTCGTCGAGCCTGACGACCTCGCGGTACTCCTCGTAGAACCGGGCGATCTCGCCGCCCTTGCGGTCCTGCACGATGGTGACCTGGGCCAGCGGCGGCTCGGCCAGATCCTGGGCCGAGATGTTCAGCTCGCCGGTGGCCGACACGAGGCCGACTCCCGCACCTCCCACCGCGGGCGCCACGATCCCCGCCACCACCACGCCCGCCACCGCCCCGACGGCGGCCAGACGCACGATGTTCGACGCGGCCGCCGAACGGCCCTCCCCGTTTCTGCGCATGTCCTCTTCCTAGGAGAGCTCGCCGAGTCCGCGGGCGCGGACGGCGGCGGCCCGGCGGCCGATGTGGATGGGCGCGGCGTCGGCGAACCTGACCACGGCGATGTCGTCGCGGGCGCCGTACGACGAGGCGACCGCGCTCAGGTCGTACAGGGCAGCGACTTCTCCTGACGACGGTGGCCGCAACCGGCCGAGCGTCGCCTGTCCGTTGCGCGCCTCGACCGGCAGGTTCGCGGCGCCTGTGCCGCTCGCCGGGAGGGAACTCGTCAACGTGGCCGCTGCCTGCGCCGCCAAGGGGCGATGGACGCGGAGGTGTCGCATGCCTGTCCTTGCTCTCGACTATCGGAGAGGCAGAAGCAAAGCAGAGCCCGTCTTTCGATGTCTAATACGGTATCGGGGCGAGATTGATCATATTTCGGATATGAATGCAGGTCTGCGCGTCCCGGCCTGTCGTCCGGCCGTCGCCACGGCGCCGGCGTCGGACCAGCAGTGAGGCGCCTGTCGCGGGGGCGTGGCAGCATCGGCCAGCTGTTCGATCTCCGCCCATCCTCCTTCCCCGGCCCAGGACTACGGCCTGAGCTGCATGGTCTGGGGGGCTGCATGGCCTGGGGATGCGCCCCCGGATCACCAGGGACGTCTCGACAGGCCGTATTACATAGACGAAGACGTTCGGCATCGACTTTCGGCAGGAAGAGCCACCGGCGTATTCGCCTGTGTGACATTCACGGTCGGCATTCCTTCGGTGTCTCCGGCGGCCGGCTGACGAGCGCGCGTATTGGCGAGGTGGCTCTCGGGCATGCCCTGCCTTTTCGACGCCGGTATCCCGGCCGTGGCGATTGACCTCATCGCCCGGTCGAGCGGCTGAACCGCCACTTCAAACCCGCGGTGGAACGGAAGCGAAAGAGCCGCACCATGACCACAGTCAGCCCGAGCTCCGCGGGAACCCCAGAGGACCAGCACGAGCCGAGGTGTGTCTGAAGCGAGGCGGCCACCGAAGCGGCGCACCACGCACCGGGGCCGAGGCCGCGATATATGGCGCCGCTATGGAAAACCGGTATGGAAGTCGAATCCGAACAACATTCCATCTGGTCGCCGAACGTCATGCCACGTCACGAGCTTTCTTGAAAGCCGCTCAGAGGGCGGGTCGCTCGACAGAATCCGGCAATGGTGACGCAAGGCAGATCGTTGACATATGCGGGCAGGGCCAGTCATGGACTTTGACAGTAAATATCCTGATAATTCGGGTCAGCTTGGCGCGAGCCCTGGCCTCGCAACTCCACTTCTCCGTCGTGTCCGGTGACCTGTCGCGCCTCGAGCGACAGAAGGGTCGTCCCTCATGAAGCGAACATCGCGTCTTCTCGTGCTGGCCGTATCGTTATTTCTGGCGATCGTGGGCGTGTTCGTGACGAATACGTCCGCCCAAGCCGCCAATCTCCTGGTCAACCCGGGTTTCGAGACCGGGACTCTCTCTCCCTGGTCCTGCGGCGGCGGGCTGGGATCGGTCGTCGGCACCCCGGTCCGTTCCGGCTCGAAGGCGCTCGCCGGAGCGGCGAGCGGTTCCGACAACGCGAAGTGCACCCAGTCGGTGACCGTACGGCCGAACACCGCCTACACGCTCACGGCCTGGGTGCGTGGAAGCTACGTCTACCTGGGCGTCACCGGCGGCGGGTCAGGCTGGACATCCTCGCCGGCGGCCTACACGCAGCTGTCCGTCTCCTTCACCACCGCCTCAGGCCAGACCACCGCCGAGGTCTATCTGCACGGCTGGTACGGCCAGGGCACCTACTACGCCGACGACGTCAGTTTCGACGGCCCAGGAGGCCAGACCCCGACCCCGACGGTCACCCCGACCCCCACTCCCACCCCGACCCCGAGCCCGACCCCGACCGTCACGCCTACGGTCACTCCCACGCCGACGCCGACGCCGACCGACACCACCTGCCCGGTGAAGGCACGGCCCGCCGGCAAGGTTCTGCAGGGGTACTGGGAGAACTGGGACGGCGCGATCAACGGCGTGCACCCGCCGTTCGGCTGGACCCCCATCACCGACCCCCGGATCAAGGCTCACGGCTACAACGTGATCAACGCCGCGTTCCCCGTCATCCGCTCCGACGGCACCGTCCTGTGGGAGGACGGCATGGACGCCACCGTCAAGGTCGCCACCCCGGCCGAGATGTGCCAGGCCAAGGCGCAGGGGGCGACGATCCTGATGTCCATCGGCGGCGCGGCCGCGGGCATCGACCTCGGCTCCAGCGCAGTCGCCGACCGCTTCGTCGCGACCGTCGTGCCGATTCTCAAGCGCTACAACTTCGACGGCATAGACATCGACATCGAGACCGGGCTCACCGGCAGCGGCAACATCAACCAGCTGTCGGCCTCGCAGGCCAACCTCATCCGCATCATCGACGGCGTGCTCGCCCAGATGCCGCCCACCTTCGGCCTGACCATGGCGCCGGAGACCGCCTACGTGACGGGCGGCAGTGTCGTCTACGGCTCGATATGGGGCGCCTATCTGCCGATCATCAAGAAGTACGCCGACAACGGCCGGCTCTGGTGGCTGAACATGCAGTACTACAACGGCAGCATGTACGGCTGCGCGGGCGACTCCTACTCGGCGGGCACGGTTCAGGGCTTCACCGCGCAGACCACCTGCCTGAACAACGGCCTGGTCGTCCAGGGCGTCACGATCAGGGTCCCGTACGACAAGCAGGTCCCCGGCCTGCCCGCGCAGCCCGGCGCCGGTGGCGGCCACATGAGTCCCGCGCTGGTGAGCCAGAGCTGGAACGCCTTCGGCGGCAACCTCAAGGGCTTGATGACCTGGTCCATCAACTGGGACGGCTCGAAGAGCTGGACGTTCGGCGACAACGTCAAGGCCCTGCAGGGCCGATAGAGGGCCTGTTCGGAGTTGAGATCAGAGGGCTTCGCCTGTGCTTTGGTCTCCGATCCTGTAGGCCATCGACATGGCGCGTGGAGACCTCACCGACGAGGAATGGTCCTTGATCGAGCCTCGCCTGCCCGTGGGCGAGCGAGGCCCGATCCCGGACCTGCGGCAGCAGTTCAACGCGGTGATGTGGCGGTTCCGCACCGGTAGTTCGTGGCGGGATCGGCCCGCCGAGTACGGGCCGTGGTCCATCGCCTACGACCGGTTCCGGTCGTGGGCGATGGCGGGCATCTTCGGGCACCTGATGCACGCCATGTAGGTAGAGCCAGCTCTACCCGTCGATCCTCGACCCAGCACCCATGCGCCCGCGGGTCCGGTCCACTTCAATGAACGGCGGGCCGCGCCTCCTTGGAGGTCGGCGACCACATCGCCCTGGCGTCGGCCCGCCGGCTCGTTTCGGCCGCGTTCAGGCCGCACCCCGTGATCTGCGATCAGCATGAAAGGCACATATGCGTAAATTACGGAACTTTGTCGCCGCGGCCGGAGCACTGCTGGCCGTGGCGATCAACGCCGCACCCGCGGCGGCAGACGAACCCACGCTCAACTTCCACCGGCAGACCTTGTGGCGGCAATTCACCACACAGGACCCCGACACCGGATCGCCGGTGACGACCTGCTTCAGACTCCCCGCCGTCGTGAAGACCAGCAACGACGTACTGCTCGCCTTCGCCGAGCGCAGGAACGCCAACAACTGCCTCGACCACGGCGCCTTCGACGTCGTCATGCGGCGCTCCACCGACAACGGCGTCACGTGGGAGGCCAGCAGGACGGTCCTGGCCAGTGCCAACGGCGCGGCACTCCAGGGCAACGCGACGGTCGTCGCGGACTCGACAGGGCCCGTCTTCCTGTTCACGACATCCGAGCCGACCGAGACGCGGACCACACCGCGCACGCCGAAGGTTCAGGTAAGTCACGACGACGGGCGGACCTGGTCGGCACCGAAGGATCTGTCGGCCACCATCAAGGCTCCCGCGCGAAGCGGCGACTGGTTCGCCACCGGGCCGGGGCATGGGATCCAGCTGACGCGAGGGAAGAACGCCGGACGACTGGTGGTGCCCGTCTACTACGGCATCGGCAACCGGCAGAGTGTACGGCTGGTCTACAGCGATGACCACGGCCGCACCTGGCGCACCGGCGCGACCGCCACGTACGACGCGTCGGTGCTGAAGCTCAGCGAGCAGACCCTGGTCGAGCGCGCCGACGGCGGCATCCTCGTGATCGCCCGCAACGGAGCGGTCCCCGACCAGACGTCCGTCCACGGCCTGGGCCGAGGCGTGAGCACCGACGGGGGTCTGACCTTCTCCGGCCGCTTCACGGCCGATCCGAACATCACCGCTCCTTCCACCCACGCCGCCCTGCTCCGGCAGCGCAGCGGCAGCCCCTACAGCCGCATCCTGCTGTCGGCCCCCGCTACACCGAAGACCGGCAACAACCCGGTGGGGATGAACGTCCGCTCCTCCTTCGACGAGGGCGCGACCTGGCGTGACCACGCCAACCGTGTCGACAACGCAGGTGTCCGCATCGACGACGACCACGCCGGGTACTCCGACATGACGCTCATCGGCAACGGCGCGATCGGCGTGCTCTACGAGGCCGGTGCGGCCCGCTTCAGGGACGAGATCCGCTGGACCTGGTTCTGGGAGAGCGCCATCGGCCTGCCCTGACCCGGTCCCACAGCAGGGCGACGCTGGGCGCAGGCCAGAAGTTCACCCGCCCGCGGGCCTTGCGTCACCAACCGGCACCGCGGCGCGCCAGGGCCTGTACGGACTTCGGATCTTCAGGCGGGTTGGAGGCTTCGGATCCACAGGATGGCTCCGCGTAGACGCAGGCCTGCCAGGTAGGTGTCGGGAGTCTTGTCGAACCGGAAGGCCGGCCCGTGCCACTCCTTGATCCGATCGATGCAGCGTTCCGTCGTGTTGCGCTGCGTGTACAGATCTGGATCAGGACCGTGCCCACCGGGAGTACCGGCAGGGCGCCGCCGCTGCTGGGACCGACGTATCGGCCGCCGCTTCGGGGCGATGCCGCCCGCTTCCTGGCGATCGGGGGGGAAGGGCGCCGCCTTCGTCGCCAGGCGCGGCATCACCGGCGCGCAGCCGGTGACGCTCACCCGCACCCCCGCGATCCGGCGCCCCGCGCCCCCCGCGATCCGGCGACGCCGCGATCCCGCGATCCCGCGACGCCGCGACCCCGCGATCCTGCCACCCTGCGGCGAAGGGGACGGCCGGTGGCGAAGGGCTACCGGCCGGAGTCACGTGGCGGGGGATCGGTGAACTCGGAGGACGGCAGGTGCGCCGCGACCTGGGCCAGGTGGCGTCAGGATCGCCGGCGCTGCCGTCGTAGAGCCGCCCGGGCCGCTGGAGCGTCGCTCGGCGCCCCAGTCTCTCCAGGCTCCCCCGTCGTGAGGTGGTGCGCGAGGGAGGCGACGGTGGGATGGGCGTAGAGGGTGGTCAGCGGGATACGCCGGCGCAGGACGCCTTCGAGCCGCTGCTGGACCTTCGCCATGAGCAACGAGTGCCCGCCCTGGTCGAAGAAGGATCGCTTCCAGTCCACCTCCCGCACGTCGAACACGGCGCCCCAGACGGCCGCGATCTCGGTGGCGAGCTCGGCCTCCGGCGCCGGCAGGTTCACCGCCCGCACCGGAGCGGGTCCGGGGTGCGGGTCTGGCAGGGCGGCCGTGTCGATCTTCCCGGTGGGAGTCAGGGGCAGCGTGTCGACTCCGACGATCTCGGCCGGAACCATGAAGTCGGGCAGCACCTCGGCCAGCCGCTCGCGCAGTCCTGAGGTGTCCTGTCCCAGGACGTAGGCCACGATGTGCGGCTCGCCGCGGACCTCGCGGGTGACGACGGCGGCCCGGGGCACCAGCGTGGCCAGCACGGCCTCGATCTCGCCGAGCTCGACGCGGTGGCCGCGGATCTTCACCTGCCGGTCGAGGCGGCCCAGGTAGGCCAGCCGGCCATCGGCGGACCACCGCCCCAGGTCGCCGGTCCGGTAGAAACGCATGCCGTCAGGATCGACGCCGAACCTGGCCTGGTCTCGCTCGGCGGCGCCCAGATAGCCGGCCAGGTACGGGCTGCGGATGACGATCTCGCCCTCCGCAGGGTCAGGCCTGAGCTCGATCTCCACGCCGTCCAGGGGCCGCCCGATGGGCACGACCGCGTCGTCGCCCATCTCGGCCGCGGTCAGGTGGTTCTGGGCGACGAAGGAGATCTCGGTGGCCCCGTAGCCGTTGACGAAGACGCTGGAGGCGGGGAAGTGCCGCTGGAAGCGGTCGAGGTCGTGGCGGACGACCTCCTCCCCGCCGAGGATGACGACTCGGACATCCGACAGCACCTCACCCTCGGAGAGGGAGTCCAGCAGATAGCGGTAGACAGTCGGCGTCGAGTGATAAATCGTGACTTGTCCGTCTACGAGCGCCTCCCTCAGCTGACCCAGGCCATGCAGCCGGAGGTCGACGGGCACCACGGCGGCCCCGTTGAGCAGCGCGGAGAAGCCGTCCGTCACCGCCATGTCGTAGCTGAAGGAGGAGACGACGCTGATCCGATCGGTAGGACGGATACGCAGGTTGTTGGTATGCGTCCGGATCTGGAACAACGCCCCCCGATGAGTCTGCACGACCCCCTTGGGGCGCCCCGTGGAGCCCGAGGTGAACAGGATGTACGCCGGGGAGCCCGGATCCACGGTGACGGGCCGGAAACCCGGCGCCGGCGGCATCGAGGTGAGGTCGACGAGTTCGCCGGTGAGCAGGTCCTTGTGCTCGGGCACGGTCACGACCAGCTCCGGCCGGGCCAGCTCGGACATGCTCGCCAGGCGGGCCGGCGGATAGGCCGGATCGAGCGGTACGTAGGTGGCCCCGGCCGTGAGCACGCCCAGGATGGCGGCGACCATTCTCGGGCCGTGCCCGACCAGGAGCCCGACCCTGGAGGCGCCGTGCACCGCCGACGCCACGGCCTGCACCTCCCGTGCGAGCTCGGCGTAGGTGAGCGGGCCCTCCTCGCCGAGCACCGCGACCCGGTCGGGATGCTCGGCGACGACGGCCCAGAACCGGGCGGCGATGGACTCCTCGAGCCACTCCGCCCGGAACTCGCGATGCTCGGCGTGCATGGGCTACCTTCCTCGCGCCACGCGCGGGATCGTGGTGGCGGAGGCCGCCGAGGCGGATGCCAGGGTGGCCGGCTGCTCGGCGCGGATCTGCTCGACCCTGGCGGCCATCTGCCGCACGGACGGGGCCTCGAAGAGCGTGCGCATCGGCAGCTTGACGCCGACCGCGGCCCGAGCCTGCGCGATCAGCTGGACCGCGATGAGCGAGTTGCCGCCGAGCTCGAAGAAGTCGTCATCGGCACCTACGTCGGGCACGCCCAGGATCTCGCTCCACACCCGGGCCAGCGCCGCCTCCACCTCGCCTTCCGGCGCGACGAAGTCCTCGGTCCTGGCCACCGGGGCCTGGGCCTCGAGGCTCTGGCGGGTCAGCCGCTCCCGCCGGGTGATCTCGGCGAGCGCGGTGGCGCTGATGACGACCTGCGGGCCGAGGTCGGCCGCGGCCAGCACGCGGAAGAACGCCTCGGCGCCGTCCGCCGGGCGGATGCCGGTGTCGGACCGCTGGTCCCCGGAGCTCAGCGAGCCGGTCACCGCCGAGGCGTCGATACGCCTCAGCACGAACTCCTCGATCTCCACGAGCACCGTGCCCGCCTCGTCCATCAGCGTCAGGTCGGCCGTGACGACCTCGGCACCGCCGTCGCCCCTGCGCCGCAGGTGGCTGTAGAAGCGGTCCGGCAGCGCCGACCTGACCAGCAGCCGGCCGTAGCTCAGCGGCAGGTAGGCGCCGCCGCCGTTGCCCCTGCCGAAGGAGGTGGCCACGTCGAGCAGCGCGGGGTGCAGGCCCCAGCCACCGACCTCCGCCGCCACCTGCTCGGTCCCCTCGACGAAGGCGAGCTCCTCGCCCTCGGTCCGCCAGATCAGCTCGGGCGAGCGCCACCGCGGACCGAACGTCAGCACTCCGGCGTACTCGCCGTCCTGCTCGGCCTCCGGTGTCATCCCTGCCTTCAGGGCCGCCACGTCCACGGCCGCGGCCGGTGCGGGCCGTACCCACGCCGCCGCGCCCTGGGTGTGCAGCCGCTCGCCGGCGCGCACCTCGAAGGCCGAACCGCCGGCGAAGGCGACCACGAGCTCGGTCGTGGTGTCGTCCGGCACGGCCAGAGGCTCCAGGAAGACCACGTCGCGCAGCTCCACCGCGTGGCCCTCATCCGGCGCGGGGACGACGGCCGCGAAGGCCGCCCTGGCGCATTCCAGCTGCCCGGTCGCGGGCAGCACCGGCACCCCGCCGATGCGGTGCTCGTCCAGCACCCAGTGGGTGTCGGCGGCCAGCGGCCCCGACGCCTGGTCGTGGGTACGGCTGCGCACGACCGGGTGGTCGACGGGCGTTCCCTCGGCGACGGTGGTCGGGCTGCTGGTGGTGGCCAGGCCGGTGGCGTCGGCGTTGGCGGCCATGCCCACCTCCAGCCACGCGCCCCAGTTGAGGCTCACGACGCGGGTGCCATGCCGGGCGCGGGCGAAGGCGTCCTGGAAGGCGTTCGCCGCGCAGTAGTCGACCTGGCCGAAGCCGCCGCTGACGGCGGTGACCGACGAGCAGAGCGCGACGAAGTCCAGCCCGAGGTCGCCGAAGACGTCGAACAGCGCGGCGGTCCCGGCGACCTTGGGGTCGAGTACGGCCTGCGCGACGGCCCGTTCCTTGATCTCGGCCATGCCACCGCCCGGCAGGCCGGCGGCGTGCACGATGCCGTGCAGCCCGCCATGCTCGGCCAGGATCTGCTGCCTGACCTCGCGCAACCGGGCAGGATCGGTGACGTCGGCGGCCAGGACCGTCACCTTGCCGCCAGCCTGCTCGATCCGGGCGATCGTGCGCGCGGCCCTCGGCGAAACCCTGCCGCTGCGGCCGAGCAGCGTCACGCGGGCCCGCAGCCGGGTGCCGAGGTGCTCGGCGAGGGTGAGGCCGATACCGCCCAGGCCACCGGTGATCAGGTAGACGCCCTCCTCGCGCAGCCCGGAGTCGCCCTCGCTCGGCCGTACTGGCTGGAAGTCGCGGACCCACCGGCGCCCGCCTCGCAGGGCCAGCACGTCGCCCGCCGGCTCCCTGCGCAGCTCGGCCAGGACGCTCGCGGCGGGGGTGCCACCGGATTCGAGGTCGAGGTGGCGCACCTGGAGGCCGTCGACCTCCAGCGGCACGACCCTGGCGATGCCCGCCACGAGCGCGTACTCCGGCCGGGTCAGGTCGGCGCCGCCCAGGGGGTCCTCGGTGCCGCAGGTGAGCACGTCGAGGCGGACCCCGTCGGCCCGCTGCGCGGCGGTCAGGGCCTGGACCAGGGAGAGGAGGCTGAAGAAGCCGTGCTCCTGCGCCTGGGCCCGGTCGCTGTCCAGCGCCC
This sequence comes from Nonomuraea sp. bgisy101, assembly GCF_057708945.1. Taxonomy (NCBI): domain Bacteria; kingdom Bacillati; phylum Actinomycetota; class Actinomycetes; order Streptosporangiales; family Streptosporangiaceae; genus Nonomuraea; species Nonomuraea sp. bgisy101. The sequence continues at coordinate 99,512 of NZ_JBYITD010000004.1, read as the reverse complement.
AGGCGTGCACGATGCGCGAGGGCAGGGAGTCGCCGAGCGCGCTGATCAGGGCGTCGTAGTCGGCGCGCTCGCCGGCCCGTACGGTGAACTCGCCGGAGTAGTCCGCACCGGGGCGGACCACGCTCACGTCGGCACCCTGTGCCCGGAGCGCCGCCACCAGCTGCTCGCCGCGCTCCCCGCTGACGAAGGCGAGGCAGCGGGTGACCGGCTCGCCGAGCGGGGAGGGCGTGAGCTGCTGCCACGCGGGGATCTCGAACCAGTCCTCCAGCGCCCGGGGGCCGGAGGGCTGCTGCGCCTTCGGCTTGGCCCCTGCCTCACCGGGCGGGATGAAACGGTACTCCCGCTCGTAGGGGTAGCCGGGCAGCGGCACCCGGTGGCCCTGCTCACCGTCCATGATGATCGGTACTCCGGCCGACCACAACCGGGCGGCGGAGCCGTACAGCACGTCCAGGTCGCCGACCGTCTCGCCGGGGCCTGGCAGGCTGGCGAGCGGCGGCAGCACGTCCTTGGCGCCGCGCAGCTGCATGCGGGCGAGCTGGGCCAGCTGCTTGCCGGGCCCGCACTCCAGCATCACCCAGTCCTTCTCGGCCAGCAGCCGGGCCACGCAGTCGCCGAAGCGCACCGGACGGCGGATGTGTCCGGCCCAGTAGGCCGGGTCGACGGCCTGGTCGGGGGTGATCCAGTCGCCGGTCACGTTGGACAGGAACGGCAGGGCGGGCCTCTGCCGCGGCACGGCGGCCACGAGGGATTCGAACTCCGCCAGGATGGGCTCCATCATCGGCGAGTGGAAGGCGTGCGAGGTCCGCAGCCGGGTGGCCTTGACGCCCTTGCCGTCGAGCAGCTCGGCGAAGGCCGTGATCGCCTCGTCCGTCCCGGCCACCACGCAGGTGCCAGGGCCGTTCACCGTGGCCACGCTCACCCCGTCGATGAGCAGCTTGGCGACCTCCTGCTCGTCCTTCATCACCGCGAGCATCGAGCCGGTAGGCATCGACTGCATCAGCCGTCCGCGCGCGGCCACCAGCCTCAGGGCGTCGGGCAGGGTGAACACGCCGGCGAGTGTGGCGGCGACGTACTCCCCGATGGAGTGACCGATCATGCCTGAGGGCTGCGCGCCGAGCTCCTGCCAGAGCCTGGCCAGCGCGTACTCCACGGTGAACAGCGCGGGTTGCGTGAAGCGGGTCTCGCGCAGCTTGTCGTCGCCGCCCTCGGCGAACATCAGCTGCCTGATGTCCTCGCCCAGCTCGGCACGGAGGAGCTCGGCGCACTCGTCGACGGCGGCGGCGAAGGACGGCTGGGCCGTGTAGAGCGCGGCGCCCATGCCCGCGTACTGCGCGCCCTGCCCGGAGAAGAGGAAGGCCACCTTGGGCAGCGTCCCGCCCGCGGTCCCTGCCGGGTGCCGCTTGGGGTCGGTCAGCGCGCTCACCGCGCCGGCCAGGTCGTCGGCCACGACGGCGACGCGGTGCCGAAGCTCCGGCCGGCCCACCCGCAGCGTGTGGGCCACGTCGGAGACGGAGAGCTCGGGGTGCTCGGTGAGGTGCTCGGCGAGCTGGGTGCGCATGGTGTCGAGCGCGCTCTCGGTGCGGGCCGAGAGCCGTAGCAGCTGCGGCCCCCGCGCGCTCGTGGCGGCGGCGGGGGGCGGCGCCTCCTGGAGGATCACGTGGGCGTTGGTGCCGCCGATGCCGAAGGAGCTCACCGCCGCCCGGCGCGGGCCGTCCTCCCACTTGGTGGGGGTGGAGACCACGTAGAAGGGGCTGGAGTCGAAGTCGATGGCGGGGTTGGGCCGCTCGAAGTTGATGCTGGGCGGGATCAGGCCGTGCTCCATGGCGAGCACCGCCTTGATCACTCCGACGACGCCGGAGGCCTGGCTGAGGTGGCCGACGTTGGACTTCACCGAGCCGATGCCGCACCAGCCGCGATCGTCGGTGCTGCGCCGGTAGACCTCGCTCAGGGCGGCCACCTCGATGGGGTCGCCGAGGGCGGTGCCGGTGCCGTGCGCCTCGACGTAACCGATGGTGCGCGGGTCCACCCCGGCCACGCCGAGCGCCTCGGCGATCACCTCGGTCTGGCCCGCGTGGCTCGGCGCGGAGAAGCCGATCTTGTTGCTGCCGTCGTTGTTGATCGCGTTCCCCAGCACCACGGCCCTGATGTGGTCGCCGTCGGCCAGCGCGTCCTCCAGACGCTTGACCACGAGCACGCCGACGCCGCTGCCCCAGATGGTGCCGTCCGCGCGGGAGTCGAACGGCTTGACGTGCCCGTCGGAGGTGGTGAAGCCGTCCATGGCCGGGTAGCCGGCGCCGTGCGGCAGCTCCACGCAGACCCCGCCGGCCAGCGCCATGTCGCACTCCCCGTTGCGCAGCGACTCGCAGGCCAGGTGCAGGGCGACCAGGGAGGAGGAGCAGGCGGTGGTGACGGTCATGGCCGGTCCCCGCAGGTTCAGCCGGTAGGAGACCGTGGTGGCGACGTAGTCGATGTTGTTGCCGATCGACATGCCGAGCTTGACCGCGTTGCTGTCCAGATCGGGGTTGGTCTGGAGGTTGAGCCACTGGTACTGGCTGGGCCCTGATCCGCCGTAGACGCCGATGGAGCCTTCGTAGGTGGCCGGGTCGTAGCCGGAGTCCTGCAGCGCGGCGTGCGACTGCTCCAGGAAGATCCGCTGCTGCGGGTCGGCGAGCTCCGCCTCGCGCGCGCTCATGCCGAACAGGCGGTTGTCGAAGCCCTCCATGTCGATCATGACCGGCGCGGCCTTGACGAAGGAGGGACTGGCCAGCTCCTCCGGAGTCGCACCCCAGGCGAGCTGCTCCTCGTCGGTGAAGAAGGTCACCGACTCCACTCCGTCGACCAGGTTGCGCCAGAACTGGCCGAGATCGTTCGCGCCCGGCACGCGGGCGCTCATGCCGATGATGGCGATGGGCTCGGCGCCCGAGTCGTTGGACAACTCTGTCACTGTCTCCTCCTGCGCTTGTCCCGCAGCTGGCGGCGTGTGTCGGCACGCCGGTCGGCGCGGCTCAGTTCCGGATTCGCGGCATCACCGTCGAGGTGGGCGGCCAGCGCGCGTACGGTCGGGTAGCGGAACATGTCCACGACCGTCACCTGGCGCCCGGTCAGGGCGGCCAGGCGGTCGCGGACCACGACGACGGCCATGGAGGTGCCGCCGACGTCGAAGAAGTTGTCGGTCGCGAGCACCTTGGCCCGGCCGAGCACGTCCCGCCAGATCCCGGCGAGCAGCCGCTCGGTGTCGGTGGCGGGATCCGCGCGGAGCCCTGATTCCGGTACGGCCTGCGCCGGCTCGTCCGTCACGCCGTGCGCGAGCGTGGTGACGTGCCTCAGCTCGAAGCCGGCCGCGGGGGCGCCCGGGTCGGCCACGGCCTGGTCGAGCAGGTCGATGAAGGACCGGAGCAGCAGCTCGATGCGCTCGGCGGTGTAGAGGTCGGTGTTGTAGACGAGGTCGACCGCGTACCTCCCGTCCCGCTCGACGACGTAGACCGTCAGATCGAACGGGGAACCCGCGGGCGCGGGCACGATGCCGGTGGAGTTCAGCCCCTTCAGCTCCAGCCGCGGCTCAGGGAAGTTGAAGACGTTGAAGAGCACCTGCACCAGCGGCGCCCGGCTGGGTTCACGGCGTATCGCCAGTGCTCCGACGATGTCCTCGATGGCGGCGCCGGGCCTGGCCATCGCGTCGATCATCGCATCGGCGCAGCCACGCACCCGCTCCGCGAAGGAGGCCTCCCCGGTCGAGCGCAGGCGGATCGGCACGATGTCGACGAAGAAGCCGATCAGGTCCTGGAAGGCCTCGTGCCTGCGGTCCGCCGCAGGGGTGCCGACCACGATGTCGTCACGGCCGGTGACGCGCCGGACCAGCTCGGCGAAGGCGGCCAGCCACACGCTCGGCGCGGTGGTGCCCAGCCGTACGGCCAGCTCGCGGATACCTGCCGTGGTCTCCGCGGTGAGCGCGGCGGTGGCCAGCGCGCCGGCGTGGCTCTGCACGATCGGCCGTGGGCGGTCCCTGGGCAGGTCGAGCGTCGTGGGGGCATCGGCCAGGGAGCGGGTCCACCAGGTCAGGTCCTCCGCGGCCCGCCTGCCGTCCCGCGCCGCTCGCCAGGCGGCGTAGTCGGCGAAGGTCGCCTCCGGTTCGTCCAGGACCTCGCCGGCGTAGGCGCGGGCCAGGTCGTCGAAGAACGGGCCCTCTGACCAGCCGTCGAAGACGGCGTGGTGGAAGGTCACCGCCAGCACGTGGTCGTCCGGGGCCAGCCGGAGCAGCCTGGCCTGCCAGAGGGGGCCGCGGGCCAGGTCGAAGTGCTGGGCGCCGGCCCGGTCCAGCCAGGCGCGGATCCCGTCCGGCAGGTCGTCCGGCCCGCCGCCCTGCCCGTCCGGCCGGCTGTCCGGCGCGCCGTCCAGGGCCTCGACCGCTATCCGCGCGGGTTCGAGCGCGGACACCTCCACGCGGGGCACACCGCCGTCGTCGGGCACCCGCCAGCGGAGCACCTCGTGCCGCTCGGCCACCGCGGTCAGCGCCCGCTCCAGCGCCGCCACGTCGAGCGGGCCGCGCAGGCGCTCGGCGAGCGCGATGTTGTAGGCGACGTTGCCGGGGAACAGCCGCTCCAGGAACCACAACCGGCGCTGCGCCGCGGTCAGCGCGGGCGGGCTGCCGGAGGGCAGCTCCTCGGCCACGGGAGGTGCGCCTTCCACCAGCGCCGCCAGCGCGCCGAGAGTGCGCGCGGCGTAGACGTCCTCCACCGCCACCTCACGCCCCAGCGCCTCGCGAAGGCCGCTGACCAGGCGCATGGCGCTGATGGAGTGCCCACCGCAGGCGAAGAAGTCGTCCTCCAGCCCAGGGACGCGGTCGAGCACCCGAGCCCAGACCTCGGCCACGGCGCGCTCGGCCGGCGATTCCGGCGGCGCACCCATGGCCGGGGCGTCAGGCACCAACGCGTGCAGCGCCTGGACGTCGACCTTGCCCGACGAGGACGTCGGCAGGCTGGGCAGGATGAGTATGTCGGCGGGGACCATCACCTCGGGCAGCCGCCCAGCGCAGTGCTCTCGCAGCAGGTCCGCGCTCACGCCGTCCCCCGTGCAGAAGGCCACGAGCCGGACGCCCGCGGGCCCCTCGACCGCCTCCACCACGGCGTGCCCGACCAGCGGGTGTCCGCGCAGCACGGTCTCCACCTCGCCGATCTCCACCCGCTGCCCGCGGATCTTGACCTGCCGGTCGGTCCTGCCCAGGAACGTCAGGTTCCCGTCCGGCTGCAGCACCACGAGGTCGCCGGTCCGGTAGAGCCGCTCGCCGTCGCCGCCGAACGGGTCGGGCACGAAGCGTTCGGCTGTCAGATCGGGTCGCCCCAGATATCCGCGGGCCAGCCCGACCCCGCCGACCAGCAGCTCGCCCGGCACGCCCGCCGGAACCTCGCGCAGTTCCTCGTCCACGACATGCACGCGGTGCCCCTGCTGGACGGCGCCGATCGGCAGCGGCCGGTCCCAGCTTCCCTCGGCCTCGAAGACGGTGACCGCAACCGTTGTCTCGGTCGGACCGTAGTAGTTGAGGAACCGGCTGCTCGCCCAGCGCTCCACCTGCTCGGGGCCGGGGGCCTCGGAGCCGGTGGTCAGCACCCGCCACTCGGGCAGGCGCGCAGGATCCAGCACCGGCAGCAGGGAGACCGGCAGGTCACCGGAGGTGACGCGGTGCTCCGCGCAGAAACGCTGGAGCCGTACGGGATCACGCCGGTCGTCCTCGCCTGCCAGCATCAGCGTGGCCCCTGCGGCCAGGTGCACGAACAGGTCGTGCACCGACACGTCGAACCCGAGCGAGGCGAAGGCGAGCCCGCGCGTGTCCTCGTCGACGCCCAGCAGCTCGATGTTCCTGAGCGCGTAGGCGCAGGCGCTGCGATGGCTGACCACCACGCCCTTGGGCGCGCCGGTGGATCCCGAGGTGTGCAGCACGTAGGCCGCGTTGCCGGGCAGCGCAGGACACCGTCCGGGCGCGGCGGGCGGGCCGTCCACCGGGACGGTCCGCACCCCGTCGAACAGCTCCGCGGTGGACTCGTCGACCACGACGAGGCGGAGCCCCGCGCTTCGGATGATCTGCTCCCTGCGCGCGGCGGGGCCGTCGGGGTCGAGCGGCACGTACGCGCCCCCGGCCAGAAGCACGCCGAGCACTCCGGTGACCATGCTCGGCCTGCGTCGCAGGCAGACTCCCACCAGATGCTCCGGCCCCACGTCCGGCAGCCGCGCGGCCAGGCCGCCCGCCCGCTCGGCCAGCTCGCCGTACGTGAGCACCTCCTGCCACTGCCGCACGGCAGGCGCCCACGGGCGGCGCTCGGCCTGGGCCAGCACCAGATCGGGCAGCGTCGTCATCCCGCGCCTCCAGGAAGGGGATCGACCATGTGCATGCGCAGCTCCGTGAAGTAACGGCGGCCCTCGGCGTCGGACAGCCAGGTCTGGCTCGGGCCTGGGAGCATCTCGGAAATCACCAGCCGCACGTCCTGCCCGGCGCCGAGGCGGGCCGAGCGGACCATCGAGCAGAGCAGGTCGGCTAAGACCGGGCTGGTGAGGTCGACGTAGAGCGGTTTGATCTCCGTGGACAGCTTGACGAAGACCTGCTCGGGCAGGCCGAGCTCACGCCGCCAGCGGCGCACTGCCAGGTAGCGCGCGCGCTCACCGCCGACGTCGGCCAGTCCTGTCGCGTCCACGGTGGTCCGCCAGGTACGGCGGGCGACGACCAGCCGGTCGATGGTGATCCTCGGGGTGTGCCGATCGCCTCCGACAAGCTTGAAGCCGTCCACGGCGTGGATCGACACCAGCTGCGAGAAGACCTCCAGTAGGGGCCGGCTCCTCCCGTCCGGCATGGTGGCCACCAGCTCCCCGTCCACCTCGTCGACCGGCACGGCCGTGGCGGGCACCAGCCGGCCTGGGTCGGCGCCGGGGGCGGCCGTCCAGCCCAGCTCGATGTCGGTCGGGTGCTCCAGCCCGTGCGCCACTCGGCCGGTGTAGCGGGGCCACTCCACCGGGTAGAGCGGCCTGACCCTGTCGGTTCCCAGGTCCTCGGCCAGCGCGTCGCGCAGCGGGCCGGGATCGGGGTGGGCGAGGGTGAAGACGGCGCAGTCGAAGGTCGCCCATGCGGCGTGCATCTCGCCCATGACCACCAGGTAGTCGCCGCGGTTGACCGCCTCGACGCTGTCTGCGCAGATCTGCAGGTCGGGGCTGTGCAACCGGCCGTCCGACCAGCCGGGTCCTGCTGCGGCGAACGCGTCGGAGGCGGCCAGCTCGCGGGCGGTGAAGGTCAGCTCGGCGGTGTCCTGGTCGACGTGGTCCAGGCCGAACAGCTCCGACCAGCGGCGGGCGAACTCCTCGGCGATGGCGTCCACGGGCCTGGGACCGGCGCCGAACAGCATGCCCTGGGCGAGGTACCACAGGTCCGACAGCAGCACAGGGCCGTCCGCGCGCAGATCCTCGTACAGCTCGCGCAGCGCCCGGCCGTAGGCCGTCGCCAGCTCGGCCGTCAGCCAGCGGGCGGCCTGGAGCATCAGCGCCATCGGCTCGGCGATACCGTCCATCAGCGGCTTGCCCACGGTCACTCGCACGTCGCGCGTGGTGTCCTCGTAGACCAGGCCGCGGCCGGCGTAGGTCTGGCCGGTCCTGCGGACCGGGTCGGTGCCGGTGACCTCGCTGAACACCGTGCTGAGCGCCTCCAGCGCGGCGCGCAGGGCATCAGGGTCGCCCGCGGCGCGCGCCACCTCTCGCTTGGCGGATACCAGCCGCTCCAGACCGGCATGGGCCCGCTCGCGCGCGGCAGGGTCCTCGATGCCGGCCAGCATCCGCCGGAGGTGCTCCTCGGCGTGCGGGCTCTGCGGCACGTCGCCCTGCCAGGTCAGCAGGCCGCGCTCGACCAGGAGGTCGAGCTGCAGGTAAGCGTCGGCTTCGGTGCGGATGCCCGCCTGCCCGGCCACCTCGGCGGCCACGTCGACGGCCCGGCGCGTGCCGTCGCATCGCGACAGCAGCAGTGCCTCGGCGGCCGACACCGGGACGGGCGGCTGCGCCGTCCGCCGCACCTGGCGGCCGTCCAGGATCAGCTGGGGTTGCAGGGCGGGCGGCAACCAGCGGCGTACCGCGAGATCCTCGGCCAGCTTCGCCGCGTACGCGCGCAGCGCCCAGTCCTCGAAGTACACGCGCCGGTCCGACAGGAGCCGTTCGCCGGGCAGTACCTCCAGCGCCGGGCCGTCCTCCGTGCACCGAACCCAGGTCACCGGCCCGAAGAAGCCCACCGTCTCGTTCTTGGCGCTGTAGCGCTGCCAGTACTTGACGGCGACGCGCTCCCGTTCGCGCCGCTTGCTGTCGCGGCGGCCGCCGCGGCTCAGGGCGTCCAGCGCGACCAGGGCGCCCCGGTTCTGCCAGGTGATCGCCTCGCGGAAGAGCGGGTCGGCGGCGATCCGGGTCAGCTCGTCGCCCAGCTCGTGCCCGGCCTCGGCGAGGATCTTGTCGAGGTCCTCCGCCGCGAGCTCGCCCGAGAGCAACGCGTCCGCCGCCTGCGCGCAGCCGGGGGCGGACAGGCGCGCCAGGCCGTCGGCAGGGAAGCCGGTGCTGCGCAGCAGCGCCTCGCTCCACACCCACCAGCCGGTGTCGCCGAGCGGCATGCGGTGGGCGCTCACGCGCGCATCCGGTCCGGAATCGCGCACCCGGTCCAGAATGTGGTCACGCCGCTCGCGCAGGAAGAAGTGGCCGCCGGGCTCGACGCTGAGAGTGAAGCCGGCGCTGGTGTGCCTGGCCCAGCCCCGCATGGCCTCGACGGAGATCGACTTGTCGTCGGCTCCGGCGAAGGCCTCGATCGGCACCTCGATCGGCGGCCCCGGCTGGTAGACGTACTCGTGCAGCCAGGTGAAGTCCGCGCGCAGGACCGGCAGGAGGAGCTCGCACAGCTCCGGCTCGGCAACCAGTTCCTCCGGCAGGCCGCCGAGCTCGGTGAGCCTGGCGATCAGCTCCTCGTCCGACACCTCCGACAGCACGCCGAGCGGTTCCACGTGGTCCGGCGGCCGGCACCCGCCCAGGTACAGCCGCTGCGGCAGCCGTTCGCCCCGCCTGGTCAGCTCGCGGGTCACCTCGAAGCCCAGCCTGCCGCCCATGGAGTGCCCGTAGATCGCGTACGGCCGGTCGGCCCGGGCGGAGACGGCGTCGGCGAGCTCCCCGATGTCGATGCCGAAGGGCTCCAAGAAGCGGCCCTCCCTGCCCGGAAGGACCATGGGCAGCACCTCGATCCCCGGTCCCGCCGCGGCGGCCCAGCCCTGGAAGGCTCCGGCCCCCGCGCCCGCCCACGGCAGGCAGAACAGCTGCATGGGCGCCGAGTGGCGGGGTTGCGGAACGGAGAACCAGCGGTCGAGCCAGGTGTCGGGTCTCATGGTCAGACCTCCTGCCGTTGGAACGGGTAGGCGGGCAGGGAGACGATGCGGCCGTCCGCCGCCGGCCAGGCGGGCTCGTCGCCTGCCACCCAGGCCTCGGCCGCCCGCGTCAGGTCCTCCGGCGCGTCCTGCGGCAGGCCGCGCAGCCGGGCGACGGCCTCGGGCAGGTCCCGGCAGACGATCGCCGCCCTGTAGGCGAACGCTCGGCGTCCGGCGGTCAGCGTGTGGGCGACGTCGTCCAGGTCGGTCAGGGGAGCGGCCTCCAGGTGGTCGGCCAACCGCATGCGGGCCTGGCGCAACGCCTCGGGCGTCCGGGCCGAGACGGGCAGGACACGCCAGCCGGTGGAGGCCGGGCGCGGCGGTTCGCCGGCGACCTGCTCGACGATCACATGGGCGTTGGTCCCGCCCAGGCCGAAGGAGCTCACCCCGGCCCGCCGGGTCTCCGCCTCCCAGGCCACGTTCTTGACCGGCACGTAGAAGGGGCCGAACTCGACGTCCGGATCGGCGCGCTCGAAGTGGAGGTTGGCCGGGATGACGCCGTGCCGTACCGCCAGCACGGCCTTGATCAGCGCCGCCGCGCCCGCCGCAGCGTCGAGGTTGCCGAGGTTGGTCTTGATCGAGCCGAGCGCGACGGCGCTCGGCGGCAGCGGGTCGTCGGAGAAGGCCTGGGCCAGGGCGGCGACCTCGATCGCGTCACCGACCACGGTGCCGCTGCCGTGCCCCTCCACGAAACCGATGGCGCCGGGCGCCAGCCCGGCGTCCGCCAGCGCCTCGGCCACCACGCTCGCCTGCCCGTCGAGCCCGGGGGCGGCGAACCCGGCCCGGCGGGCGCCGTCGTTGCCCACGGCCCAGCCCCGGATCACGGCGAGAACCTGGTCCCGGCTCTCGACCGCGTCCTGCAGGCGCTTGAGCGCCAGGACCGCGACGCCGCTGCTGTAGGCGCCGCCCTGACCGGCGGCGTCGAAGGCGCGGCAGCGGCCGTCGGGCGAGACCAGACCGCCGGGTGTGTGCAGGAAGCGGGGTTCCGTGACGCTCACCCCGCCCGCGAGCGCCAGGTCGCAGCGGTAGTCGAGCAGGTGCTGGGCGGCCACGCAGACCGCGGTGAGCGAGCTGGAGCAGGCGGTCTGCACGGCCATGGCGGGGCCGGTCAGGCCCAGCCGGTAGGCCACCTGGGCGGCCACGTAGTCGGGCGCGAAGCCCGGAACCAGCGGCTCGTCCGGGTCGCCGGTGAACTGCCGGTACAGGAAGTGCCTGTTGACCGAGGCACCGGAGAAGACGCCGATCAGCCCGTCGAAGGCCGCTGGGTCGCAGCCCGCGTCCTCCAGCGCGGCCCAGGACTGCTCGAGGAAGAGCCGTTGCTGGGGATCCATGGCGGCGGCCTCGTCCGCTGTCACGCCGAAGAAGTCGGCGTCGAACGCGGTCACGTCGGGCAGGCGGCCGCCCGCCCGCACGTGCGCCGGATCGGCCAGCAGCCGCTCACCCACCCCGAGCGCGCGCAGCTCGGCCTCGGTGTAGTCGTGCACGACGTCCACGCCGTCGAGCAGGTTGCGCCAGAGCGAGGGCACGTCGGGAGCGCCAGGGAAGCGCCCGGCCATGCCGACGACGGCGATCGCGTCCTCCGGGAGAGACATCAGCGGCAGACCACCGCGGCGACGTCCTCGACGGTCGCGACCTCGGTCATCGCCTCCGCCTCGAGCGGCGTGTAGTCCGCCGAGGTGTAGCGGCCCGACCCGTGCACCACCACGTCGCGCCAGTCGTCGGCAAGGCCGCGGTCGACGGCGTTGAGCACGCCCGTCAGTGCCATGACCAGGGACCATTCCCTGAGCCGGCGGAAGTCGGCGGGCAGTTCGCAGCCGGTCCCTGCGAGCAACTCGCGCACCTGCGGATAGCGGGCTACGCATTCGGCCAGCGAGACCACGATGCCGTCGCCGCCCGCGCGCTCGATGATCGCGTTCATCGAGGGAGAGGTGGCGGGCCGGTGGGTGTAGAAGGTCGGGTCGAGCACCTCGTCCGGGTCGTAGGTCAGCGCGGGGAAGCGCGGGTCGGCCGACTGCCGGTAGAGGCCGTCCGCCAGGGCGTACTCGGGCAGGTTGGCCCGCTCGAAGGATCCGTTGCGGAGGTTGAGCACCATGTCGGGGGTGCCGAGGTGCTGCACGAGCAGGCTGGCGGGCCGGTGCTCCGGGCTCGAGGAGCCGGAGTCCTCCAGCACGTCCCGGCCGCGGTGGTAGCCGAGCAGCCCGAAGGCGCTGGAGACCGCGTGCGCGTGCAGCCGGGGCCCGGTGACCGGGGAGACCGCATGCTCGAAGTACGCCCTGGCGGTGTCGGCGACGAGATAGTTGGCCAGGTCCAGCGAGTACCACAGGTTCTCGCCCTTGGCCCGCAGGTCGCCGGCGTACTTGTCGGCGAAGGCCCGGCCGAGCGCCTTGACCTGCTCAGGCTCGGGGCCGTTGTAGACGAGCATCGGGTTCAGCTCGCGCAGCTCGGGGTCGGTGGACAGCCGGCTGGAGCGGAGCTTGGCCAGGCACGAGCCGGGCGCCAGGATCACCGTGCGCAGCTGGTCGGGGCGGACCAGCCCGGCCTCGATCGCGCGCAGCACCGCGTCGCGCAGCGCGACGCCCTTGTTGGCCGAGGTCGGCGAGAAGATCGTGACCGCTTCGCCGTACCGCCTGATGTACTCCACCGCGCGGGCGACGATCATCAACGAGGCGAAGGTCTTGGTGGTGCCCGTGGCGGGGTTGCCCGTGAGGTCGAGCAGGGTCAGCCGGTGCTCGCCGTACTCGCCGAGCGGTTCCCAGCGCGCGGTGGCCACCGACAGGAAACGTTCCACGTCCGCGTCGAGAGCGGGCAGGTGGTAACCGGGGGAGAAGCCGATGTCCGATCTGACCGGTTCGAGGTCGTCGACGCAGGCCGCGATCGAGGCGGGGAGGCGGTCGTAGTAGTCGATTAGCAGGTTCGCTGCGTGCATCGTCGGGCGCACCTCGTTAGGGGTAGGAGGGGAGGTCACGGAGCCGGTCTCTGAGCTGGGTGAAGGCTTTGGCGGCGGATTCCAGGTCCGCGGTGTGGAAGCCGCCGGCGAGGTCGGGGGCGACCCGGGCGAGCTCCTCCCGGGCGGCGGGGCCGAAGGTGACGCGCGTGCCCTCCACGACCACCCCGTCCTGTAGGGCTGAGCGCTGGTTGAAGGCGATGGCTTCGGCACGCTCCAGGCCCGGCGGCAGGCGCAGGCTCAGCTGACCGGCCGCGAGACGCACCGGGTAGCCGCCCGGCAGCCCGAGCGGGCCCGGCAGGGAGGTGTCGAGGTCGCCGCCGGTGAGCAGGCACCCCAACACCCGGGCGGCGGTCAGGCCGGTGACGTGGTTGAGCTCGGTGCGCGAGGTGGCCCGCTGGGCGGCAAGGAGTGCGCCGACGTCGTCGAGGGAGCGGCCCTGGTGCCAGACCCGCGCCTCGTCCTCGGGGGAGGCGGGCGTGTACAGGTGGACATGGTGGGCGAGCACCTGCAGCTCTCGCTGGTCGGGCAGGCCGAGGGCGGTCTGGAGGCTGGCGGCCAGCAGGCCGGCGTTGCCGATCCCGCACAGCACGGGGACGCCGCACGCGGCCAGCACGGGGTTGACCGCGTCGGGGAAGCAGGCGTTGACGAACCAGGACCCAGGGCTGGCCGAGGCGAGTGCCGTGCCCGCGCGGACGGCGGACTCGGCCTGGAACGGCAGAGTGAGTCCGAAGCCGCCGCGCCGGAGCAGGGAGGTCCAGGCCGAGGGGGAGCTGAGCGACTCCCAGGGGGATTGGCTGGAGGCGGCCAGCAGCACGCCCGCAGGAGCGGCGGCCGCCAAGGCCTCAGGCAGGGGGTCCGTCACGGGGCGGAAGGTCACGCCGGAGCCGGCGATCGCGGCTCTGGCCATACCGACTTGGCATAGCTCAGCGGTCCGCGCCGGATCGCGCCCGATGACGGTGATCCGAGCCGGCGGCCCGGTCACGGCCAGGGCATAACAAACGGCTCTGGCCAGACCACCGGTGCCGATGACTGCCAATTCGGTCATGGGCCCTCCTCCGTCGGCCCCATGACCAGCTCACTGCGTCTTTCGATGCCCCCGACAAGCTCAGTCGTGCTGCTCTGGCCGGCAAGCGGGAGGTAACTCTGCACCGCCATGCTGGACTGATGCCTCTCTACATGCTGGTAAGCACGGAATTAAGGATTTCCCCCAAAACGGACGGATCGCCCGTTATGTCCCCAAACCATCTTGGTGAGTTTGGGCCCGGCCTATATTCCACAGTTCACCAAGGTGCTGTCAATCCTCCGTTTTACGGTCATGAACACTGTCAGTGATCGTTAGATGCGGTTCTCCCGACAAGTGTTGACTTGCCGGGTACCTGTGGACTTCAATCGGCGCGGCACTTCGTTCGAAGCGACTACAGGGGCTGTCAGGACGGGATAAAGTGCCCAACTGTTCCATTATTGGCCGTAACTTGTCATGTTTTGCGGCTCCAGGTCCCACATTGTTCTTTGGCGCGTCCGGCAACCCCTGACGCGGCGAAAGGGAGATAGGCGTACCCATGCCCAGTGGCGACTACAAGGTAGTGATCAACCACGAGGAGCAATACTCGATCTGGGCATCAGATCGCCCCACGCCGACCGGCTGGCGGGATGAAGGATTTTCGGGGGACCGTAATAGCTGCCTTGAGCATGTCGACAAGGTCTGGACGGATATGAGGCCCCGCAGTCTGCGTGAGGCCATGCAGGAGTCCGAGCAGGCGTGAGCGCGCCTATGGATCAGGCGTCCGGTTTCGCGCTTCCTGCCTCTTTCGCGCAGGAGCGGCTCTGGTTTGTGGACCAGCTGGAACCTGGGCTCGCCGTGTACAACATCCCGTTCGGCACCAGCCTGCCGGCCGGTGCCGAACCTGACGCCGTGACCGCGGCCCTGACCAGGGTCGTCGCCCGCCACGAGGTGCTGCGAACCGCGGTGGAAAACCGCGACGGCGTGCCGACCCAGATCGTGCTGCCCGAGGTCCCGATCGAGGTCCCGGTCACCGACCTGCGTGGACTCCCCGCCGATGAGCAGCAGACACGGCTCTCCCAGGTGCGTGAAGCCGACGCTGCCCGGTCCATCCCGCTCGATCAGGCCCCGCTGTGGCGGGCGCGCCTGATCCGCACCGGGGGCGAGCGCGACCACCTCTTCTTCACCGTCCATCACGTCGCCTTCGACGCCGCCTCCGTGGCGATCTTCCAGCGGGACTTCCTGGCCTGTTTCGGCGAGGCCGACCTTCCCGAGCTGCCCATCCAGTACGGCGACTTCGCCGCCTGGCAGCGCGGGCGATGGGACGGCGGCGAGCTGACCGACCAGCTCGGCTACTGGCGCAAGCAGCTCGCCGACCTGCCCGAGCCGCTGCGGCTGTCGCCCAGGGCGCCCGACCAGGGCCTGCCGCGGCACGCCGGCGGCGACATCGGCTTCGAACTGCCCGCCGCCACCGTGCAGGGCGTGCACCGGATGGCGCGGGAGCGGCACACCACACCCTTCGTGGTGCTGCTGGCCGGGCTCAAGGCGCTGCTGTCCCGCCTGGCCGGGCGGGCGGATGTGGTGGTGGGCTCCCCGGTGGGCGGGCGGCCGCTGCCCGAGCTGGAGCCTCTGATCGGCAACTTCGTCAACACCCTGCTGCTGCGCACCGAGTGCGCGCGGGAGGTGAGTTTCGACCAGCTGGTCGACCGGGTGCGGACCGCCGTCTTCGACGCCCTCGATCACTCCGAGGTGCCCTACGAGCGGCTCGTCGAGGAGTTCCGGCCGGATCGTTCGGACGGCGTGGGCGCGCCGCTGCATCAGGTCGTGTTCAACCTGCTGCCCTCTCTGGTGACCAACGGGCAGGTACGCAACGGCACCGCCAAGGTGGACCTGCTGATCGACCTCGCCGAGGTGGACGGGCGCATCGACGGGCGCATCGAGTACGCGGCCGCGCTGTTCGACGAGGCCTGGACGAGGGATTTCGCCGCCCGCTACCGCAACCTGCTCGACGCCGCCATGGCCGCGCCGGAGACCTCCCTGGCCGACCTGCCGCTCCTGCTGCCCGGCGAGGAGGAACGCCTCACCACGGCACCACCCCCCTTCAGCGCCGAGTTCGACACCGTGACGGAGGCCTTCGCGGCCCAGGTGGCCGCCCGCCCCGACCAGGTGGCGGTGGCCGACGCCCAGGGACGCAGCCTGACCTACGCCGAGCTGGACCGCAGGTCCAACCGGCTGGCCCACCGCCTGGCCGGAGTGGCCCGCCCCGACACCCCGGTGGCGATCTTCCTGGACACCGACGTCGAGCTCGCCGTGGCCGTGCTCGCCGTGCTCAAGGCGGGCGCCGCCTACCTGTCGCTGGACCTGGAGCACCCTGCGGAGCGGCTGCGCCGGCTGCTGGCCGACTCTGGTGCGACAGCCGTCATCACCAGCGCGGAATTCGACACCGACCTTCCGGTCATCGACGTGCGCGAGACGGATGAGCTGCCGGAGACGGCCCCCGAGATCACCCGTCACCCGGACATGCTCGCCTACGTCATCTACACCTCCGGCTCGACCGGCCTGCCCAAGGGAGTGGGCATCGCCGACCGGCACCTCACGGCCTACGTGGCCGGGGTCAGCGGGCTGCTCGGCCTGGCCCCTGGGTTGCGCCACTCGATGGTGCAGCCGCTGACCTTCGACTTCAGCGTCACCGTCTTCCACGGTTCGCTGCTCACCGGCGGCACGCTCCACCTGGCTCCGCGGGAGCGCGCGACCGACGCGGCGTGGATCGCCGAGCACCTCCGGCGCGACCGGATCGACGTGCTGAAGATCACGCCGTCGCATCTGGCCGCCCTGCAGCTCGACCAGTTGCCCGCGCGCACGCTGGTGCTCGGCGGCGAGGCGTCTCGCTGGGATTGGGTACGGCAGCTGCGCGCCCGTCCGCACGGCCCCGCGGTCGTCAACCACTACGGACCCACCGAGACCACCGTCGGCGTGCTCGGCCTCGCGGGCGATCAGGAGCCGGCCGGAGCGGGCGCGGTCACGCCCATCGGCTTCCCGCTGCCCCATGCCGAGGCCTACGTCCTCGATGAGGACCTGCGCCCGGTGCCCGACGGGGTCGTCGGCGAGCTGTGCATCGGCGGCGTCACCGTCGCCCGCGGCTACCTGGGCCGGCCGGGACAGACCGCCGCCGTCTTCGTCCCCCATCCCTTCGGCCGGCCGGGTGCGCGCATCTATCGCACCGGCGACCGGGCACGGCGGCTGCCGGGCGGCGCCATCGAGTTCCTCGGCCGTGCGGACGGGCAGGTCAAGATCCGCGGGCACCGGGTCGAACCCGGAGAGGTGCAGGCCGTCCTGGCCGCCCATCCCGCCGTCACCGACTGCGTGGTGGTCGTGCGCGGGCAGCACGAGCCCGAGCTGGTGGCCTACGTCGTCGGCGACACCCGGCAGCTGCCCGCCTACCTGGCCGAGCGCCTGCCCGCCTACCTCATCCCCGCGCACCTGGTCGAGCTGCCCGCGCTGCCGCTGGCCGCGCACGGCAAGGTCGACCGGTCCAGGCTGCCCGACCCGCCCGACGCCGTGGAGGCCGAGCGGGTGCCCCCGCGCGGCCCGGTGGAGGAGCTGGTGGCCGGCCTGTTCGAGGCGCTGCTGGAGACCGGTCCCGTCGGCCGGGACGACGGCTTCTTCGCGCTGGGCGGACACTCCCTGCTGGCCATCAAGCTGATGGGCCGCCTGCGCAAGGCGTTCGGCGTCGGGCTCTCGCCCAGGGCGCTGTTCGAGTCGCCCACGGTCGCCGGGGTCGCCGCCCTCGTGGCCGCGGCGCAGGGCCGCGGTGCCGAGCAGGTCCCGCCGGTCCTCCCCGTCCCCAGGGACGGCCTGCTTCCCGCCTCCTACTCCCAGCGCCGGCTGTGGTTCCTGGACCAGCTGGAGCCGGAGCTGGCCGTCTACAACACGCACGTGCGGCTACGACTGCGCGGCGCCCTGGACGCGGCGGCGCTGGAGCGTGCCCTGGTCATGGTGGCCGCCCGCCACGAGGCGTTGCGGTCACGGTTCGTCCAGCGCGACGACGACCTGTTCGTGTCGGTGGCGGCCGAGGCCGTCGTGCCCTTCGAGGCGGTGGAGCCTTCCGAGCTGGAAGCCTGCGGTGCCCGCCGGTTCGATCTGACCGCCGAGCCGCCGATCCGGGCTGCTCTGGCACGGCATGCCGTCGATGATCACGAGTTGCTGGTGACGCTGCACCACGTCGTCACCGACGCGTGGTCGGCGGTGCTGTTCGCCCGTGAGCTGGGTGAGTGTTACGCGGGCCGGACGCTGCCTGAGCTGACCGTGCAGTACGCCGACTTCGCGGCCTGGCAGAAGGAGCGGGTGGAGGGCGAGCTGCGCGACACGCAGCTGGCCTACTGGCGCAAGCGGCTCGCCGGAATGCCGGAACGCCTGGAACTCCCGGCAGACCGCCCGCGCCCCGCTCGCCGGGACTACGTGGGCGCGAACGTCCCGATCACCATCCCCGGCCCAGTCGTGGAGCGGCTGCGTGCCATGGGCGCGCAGGAGAACGCCTCCCTCTTCATGACCATGGTCGCCGCGCTCTCGATCGCGCTGTCCCGCGCGACAGGGCAGCGGGACATCGTGGTCGGCACGCCCGCGGCCGAGCGCCCCAGGCCCGAGCTGGAGTCGCTGATCGGCTGCTTCCTCAACACGCTGGTGCTGCGTACCGACACCTCGGGCGACCCCACCTTCCGCGACCTGCTCAAGCAGGTCAGGACCACCACGCTCGAGGCGTTCGCCAACTCCGAGGTGCCCTTCGAGGCGCTCATCGAGGAGCTGCAGCCCGAGCGCGACCTGGGCGCGACGCCACTGGTCCAGGTGCTCTTCAGCCTGGAGGACGCCGACCGCCCCGCGGTCAGCTCGGGCGGGCTGACCATGGAGTGGCGGGGAACCGGCACCTCGACGGCCAAGTTCGACCTCACCATGTACCTGCGCAGGGAGCCCGGCGGGGTCGGCGGCATCCTGGAATACCGCACCGACCTGTTCGACGAGGCCACCGCACAGCGCATCGCCGCGCTCTACACCGAGGTGCTGGCCGCCGTCGCGGCCGGGCCCGAGCAGCCGATGTCGGCCCTGCCCGCGCTGACCGCCGCCGACGAGGCGCTGGTGGAGCAGTGGAACGACACGGGTGCGCCGGAGGAGTACGCCTCCCTGGCCGAGCTGCTGGCCCGGCGGGTGGCTTCCACGCCGGACGCGCCGGCTGTCTGGGACGGCTCCTGGTTGACGTATGCCGAGTTCGGCGCGCGGGTTCACGGGCTGGCCTCGGCGCTTCGCGAGCAGGGCGTACGGCTGGGCGACGTGGTCGGCGTCTGCCTGCCGCGAAGCGTCGACCTGGTCGTGGCCGTCCACGCGGTCGTGGCCGCAGGGGCTGCCTACCTGCCGCTCGATCCCGGCTACCCCGACCAGCGGCTGGACTTCATGGTCGAGGACGCCCGCGCCGGCGTGGTGATCACTGGGGAGCCCGAGCGCTTCCCTGGGCTTGTCACGGTGCCTCCGACCGCGTCCGCGGAAGGGCCGCTCGACCTCGCGATCCCCCCGACCGCGCCTGCCTACCTGATCTACACCTCAGGGTCGACGGGCGTGCCGAAGGGCGTGCTCAACTCCCACGAGGCCATCGTCAACCGGCTGACCTGGACCGATCATGCCTTCGTGCTCACCGCCGAGGATCGGGTCCTGCTGAAGACGACCTTCACCTTCGACGTGTCGGTCTGGGAGCTGTTCTGGCCGCTCATCGCCGGAGCCGGGCTCGTGGTCGCCGCTCCCGACGCGCACCGCGACCCGGCCGCGCTGGTCCGCCTCCTTGCGACCCACGGCGTGACCACCGTGCATTTCGTGCCGTCGATGCTGGACGCTCTCCTGGACGAGCCGGTCCTCGACCTGCCCTCGCTGCGCCGGGTCTACTGCTCAGGCGAGGCGCTGCCGTCTGCCCTGGTCGCACGGGCGCACGAGAGGCTGCCCGGCATCGAGGTGCACAACCTCTACGGTCCCACCGAGGCCGCCATCGAGGTGACCTGGCACAGGTCAGAGCCGGACGAGCCCCGCACGCCGATCGGCGCGCCCATCCGGGGCATCAGGATCGAGATCCTCGACTCCGACCTGCGCCGTGTTCCCGTCGGCACTCCCGGCGAGCTGTGCATCGCAGGGATCGGCGTGGCCAACGGCTACGCGCGGCGTCCCGGGCTGACCGCCCGGCAGTTCGTGCCCGACCCGTACGGCCCGGCCGGCGCGCGCATGTATCGCACCGGCGACCTGGCCCGCTGGTTGCCGAACGGCGAGGTCGACTACCTGGGCAGGATGGACGGCCAGGTCAAGATCCGTGGCATGCGCGTCGAGCCAGGGGAGATCGAGTCGCTCCTGGCCGCGCACCCCTCGGTCAGGAGCGCGGTGGTACAGCCCGTGCGGGGCGTGCTCGCCGCCTACGTTGTCGGCACGGCCGACCCGGCGGCGCTCACCGGCCTCCTGCGCGAGCGGCTGCCCGAGCACATGATCCCCGCCTCGTTCACCTTCCTCGACGAGCTCCCGACCAACGCCAACGGCAAGCTCGACCGCGCCGCCCTGCCGGAGCCCGGTCAGGTGCAGCAGGACTCGGCGGCCACCCCGCCGCAGGGTCCGGTGGAGGAGCTGGTCGCGACGCTGTTCGAGTCGGTGCTGGAAACCGGTCCGGTCGGCCGGGAGGACGGCTTCTTCGGGCTCGGCGGCCACTCGCTGCTGGCCATCAAGGTCGTCACCCGCCTGCGCGCCGCCTTCGGCATCGACCTGCCGGTCCGAGCCCTGTTCGAGGCGCCGACCGTGGCCGGCCTGGCGGAGCGCATCGCCGCCGCCCGCACCGCCACCTCGGCCGAGGTCGTGCCCATCCCGCGTGACGGGCTGCTGCCCGTGTCGTACGGCCAGCGGCGGCTGTGGTTCCTGGACCAGCTGGAGCGGGAGCTGGCCGTCTACAACACGCAGGTGCGGTTGCGCCTGCGGGGCCCGCTGGACGCGGCGGCGCTGGAGCGTGCGCTGGTCGCGATGGCTGCCCGGCACGAGGTGTTGCGATCGCGCTTCGTGGAGCGTGACGACGATGTGTTCGTGTCGGTGGCGGCCGAGGCCGCGGTGCCGTTCGAGGCGGTGCGGTCGGAGGAGCTGCAGGCCTTCGGGGCTCGACGGTTCGACCTGACGGTGGAGCCGCCGATCCGGGCGGCTCTGGTACGGCACGCTTCGGATGATCACGAGCTGCTGGTGACGATCCATCACGTGGCCAACGACGCGTGGTCGTCCGGACTGTTCGCCCAGGAACTGGGCGAGCTCTACGCGGGTCGCGAGCTGCCCGACCTGGCCGTGCAGTACGCCGACTACGCGGCCTGGCAGCGGGACCGGGTGGAGGGCGAACTGCGCGACACCCAGCTGGCCTACTGGCGCGAGCGGCTGGCGGGCATGCCGGAACGTCTGGAGCTCCCGACGAGCAAGCCGCGTCCCGCTCGCAGAGGTCACGACGGAGGCAACGTCCCGTTCATGATCTCTCCCGAGGTCTCCGAACGCCTCCGGCTGCTCGGCGCGGACGAGAACGCGTCGCTCTTCATGACGCTCCTGGCCGCCTTCACCGTCCTGCTCGCCCGCCACACCGGACAGCGGGACATCGTGGTCGGCACCCCCGCCGCCGAGCGGCCCCGGCCGGAGCTGGAGCCGCTGATCGGCTTCTTCCTCAACACCCTCGTGCTGCGCACCGACTGCTCCGGCGACCCCACCTTCCGAGAGCTGATCGGCCGGGCCAGGAACACCGCGCTCGAGGCCTTCGCCAACTCGGAGATGCCCTTCGAGGCACTCGTCGAGGACCTGCAGCCGCGCCGCGACCTCGGCAGCACGCCGCTGGTTCAGGCGCTCTTCAGCCTGGAGGACGCGGAGAGGTCCGAGCTCCGCGTCGGCGAGCTGGAAGCCGAGTGGGTGAGCTCGGGCACGACCACCGCCAAGTTCGACCTGTCGCTGTATCTCCAGCGCTTCCCCGGCCAGCTCGGTGGGATCTTCGAGTACCGTACCGACCTCTTCGACGCCGACACGATTTCGCGGCTGGCCGAGCACTTCGTCGCTCTCCTGTCCGCCGCCGTCGCCGATCCTGACCTGCCCGTCTCCGAACTGCCCCTCCTGACCGCCGATGTGGCGTCGGTGGAGGGGTGGAACGCGACCGGCGCGCCTCGGGAGTTCGTGGCGTTGCCCGACGTGGTGGCACGGAGGGTGGCGTCGTCGCCGGACGCTCCTGCCGTCTGGGACGGCTCCTGGTTGACGTATGCCGAGTTCGGGGCGCGGGTGAACGCGCTGGCCTCGGTGTTGCGGGAGCAGGGTGTACGGCTGGGCGATGTGGTGGGCGTGTGCCTGCCGCGTGGCACCGATCTGATCGTGGCCGTGCACGCGGTGATGGCCGCCGGCGGGGCCTACATGCCCCTGGAGCCCGGCTACCCCGATGAGCGCCTGTCCTTCATGGTGGCCGATGCCGGAGCTCGCGTCGTGATCACCGAGGAGCCGCGGCGCTTCCCCGGGGTGACGGTGAGTCCGGCCGCGTCAGGGGACCCGGCTCCGCTTGGTGTCCGGATCCCGCCCAGCGCCCCCGCCTATCTGATCTACACCTCCGGCTCCACCGGCCGTCCGAAGGGCGTGCTCGTCTCCCACGCGGCCATCGCCAACCGACTCGTGTGGATGGGGGAGGCCTTCCCCCTGACCTCCGGTGATCGAGTCATGCAGAAGACGCCGTTCACCTTCGACGTGTCGGTGTGGGAGCTGTTCTGGCCCCTCATGGAGGGAGCCGGGCTGGTGGTGGCACCTCCTGGGGCACACCGCGACGCGGACGCCCTGGTCACGCTGATGCGACGGGAGAACGTGTCGATGGTGCACTTCGTGCCGTCGATGCTGGATGCCGTGCTGGACGCGGTCGCGGAGGAACCCGACCTGGCGGTGCCGTCGTTGCGGCGGATCGTGTGCTCGGGTGAGGCGCTGCCCTCTTCCTTGGTGGCTCGCGTGCACTCGGCGTGGCCCGGTGTCGAGGTGCACAACCTCTACGGCCCGACCGAGGCCGCCGTCGACGTCACCTGGCACGCGTGCCGGGTGGGTGAGGAGCGGACGCCGATCGGGGCGCCGATCAGGGCGACGCGGATCGAGATCCTCGACGCCGACCTGCGACGGGTGCCCGTGGGCGCCGCCGGCGAGCTGTGCATCGGCGGGGTGCAGGTCGCGCAGGGTTATGCCGCCCGGCCGGGCCTGACAGCCGATCGGTTCGTCCCCGATCCGTTCGGACCACCCGGATCGCGGTTGTACCGCACGGGCGACCTGGCGCGCTGGCTGCCCGACGGCGAGGTCGACTACCTGGGCCGCATCGACGACCAGGTGAAGATCCGCGGCATCCGGGTGGAACTCGGCGAGATCGAGGCCGTCCTGGCCCAGCACCCCGGCGTGCAGGCGGCCGCGGTCCGTCCGGTCGGCGGCGTGCTGGCGGCCTACGTCGTCGGCACGGCGGATCCGGGGGACATGGCCGGCTTCCTGCGCCAGAGGGTGCCCGAGCACATGGTGCCCGCCTCCTTCACGGTGCTGGACCGCCTGCCGGTGACAGCCAACGGCAAGCTCGACCGCAAGGCACTCCCCGAACCGCAGGCCCCTGTCGGCGTGCCGTACGAGGAACCGAGCGGTGAGATCGAGCGGGCGCTGGCCGCGGTCTGGGCGGAGGTGCTGGGCGTCCCGACGCCCGGCGCCCACGACAGCTACTTCGCGCTGGGCGGGGACTCCATCAGATCGCTCAAGATCGTCGCGCGCCTCCGGGCCCGCGGATACACGCTCGCGCTCGAGGACATCTTCGTCCACCAGACAGTGCGCGAGTTGGCCCAGGTGGTCACCACCGGGACGGTGAACGAGAGCCGCAGCACCAGCGAGGCGTTCAGCATGCTCGGCGCCGCGGACCTGGACCGGCTGAAGCAGCGTTTCCAAGGAGGCAAGCGTTGACGGCTCTGGAACTCGAGGACGCCTACCCGCTGACCGCTCTGCAGTCCGGGATGCTCTTCCACAGCGCCTACCAGGAAGACTCCGCGACCTACCACGACGTCTTCACGTTGATCCTGCGTGGGCCGTACCAGAGCGACACGTTCCGCGTCGCCCTTCGCGAGGTCATGGCCCGGCACTCGGTCCTGCGCACCTCGTTCGACCTGACCGGCTTCGACGAGCCCATCCAGCTGGTCTGGCAGGATGTCGAGCCACCCGTCGAGGAACTCGACCTGTCCGGGTTCGAGGACCCCAGGCAGCGCCTGAGCATCTGGCGCGAGCAGGAGAAGCACCGGCCCTTCGACTGGGAGGCCCCGCCGCTCTTCCGCGCCGTCATCCACCACCTCGACACCGACTGGTTCGCGCTCACGCTGAGCTTCCACCACGCGATCCTCGACGGCTGGAGCGTCGCCTCCATGGTGACCGAGCTGCTGGACCGCTACGCCGCGGGGCTGCAAGGGGTGCCGCAGGCGCCGGCCGTACCCCCGCCCTCCTCCTTCCGCGACTTCGTCGCCAGGGAGAAGGAGGCGGTGGCCTCGCCGCAGACCGAGCGGTTCTGGCGGGACGCGCTGGCCGACGCGCCGGTGACCGCGCTGCCCAGGCTTCCCGGCTACCGCACGGGAGACGCCGAGGACACCGTCTCGCATGCCGTACCCCTTGACGACCAGCTCGTCGAAGGGCTGGAGAGGGTGGCGCGGCAGGCCAGGGTGCCGCTGCGCACCGTGCTGCTCGCCGGGCATCTACGCGTGCTGGCGCTCCTGACGGGCGACCCCGACGTGGTCACCGGCATCGTGACGCACGGCAGGCCCGAGCACGAGGCGGCCGAGCAGGTCCTCGGGCTGTTCCTGAACAGTGTGCCTGTGCGGGTGCGCACCGACGTGCCGAGCTGGGAAGAGCTGATCAAGCGGGTCTTCGCCGCGGAGGTGGCGTTCCTGCCGCACCGGCTGTATCCGCTGTTCGAGATGCAGCGTCTCAGCCAGCGCTCTCCCCTGATCGACGTGCTCTTCGACTATCGCGACTTCCACGTCTACCAGGACCTCGGCCCCGGCGGGGTCGTCCAGGTCGAGGAGAGCGAGTTCTTCGAGCAGACGAACCTGCCACTGTCCGCGAACTTCACCTGGTCGCCGCAGGCCGGCGGGCTGGAGTTGAAGCTCAAATATGACATCACGCAGTTCTCCGCCGATCAGGTCGTGCGGGCGGGTGAGCACTACCGCCGGGTCTTCGCGAAGATCGCCGAGGATCCGGCGGCTGACCCGCGCGATTCCGAGGAACTCCTGGCCGCCGATGTGGCTTCGGTGGAGGGGTGGAACGCGACGGGCGTGCCTCGGGAGTTCGTGGCGTTGCCCGACGTGGTGGCGCGGAGGGTGGCGTCGTCGCCGGACGCTCCTGCCGTCTGGGACGGCTCGTGGTTGACGTATGCCGAGTTCGGGGCGCGGGTTCGTGGGCTGGCCTCGGCTCTTCGCGAGCAGGGTGTACGGCTGGGCGACGTGGTGGGCGTGTGCCTGCCGCGTGGCGCCGACCTGATCGTGGCCGTGCACGCGGTGATGGCCGCCGGCGGGGCCTACATGCCGCTGGAGCCGGACTACCCCGATGAGCGCCTGTCCTTCATGGTGAGCGATGCCGGGGCTCGCGTCCTGATCACGGAGGAGCCTGGCCGTTTCCCCGGTTCGGTGGTGGTGGCTCCTACCGAGTCGGCGGACGGGCCGGCTTTCGCCCTGACGATCCCGCCGACAGCGCCCGCCTATCTGCTCTACACCTCCGGATCGACGGGACGCCCGAAGGGCGTGCTCGTTTCCCATGAGGCCATCGCCAACCGGCTGGTGTGGATGGGAGAGGCGTTCCCGCTCGGGGCCGGTGATCGGGCCGTGCAGAAGACGCCGTTCACCTTCGACGTGTCGGTGTGGGAGCTGTTCTGGCCCCTGATGGAGGGGGCCGGGCTGGTGGTGGCGCCCCCGGGCGTCCACCTGGACGCGGCCGCGTTGGTCGAGCTGATGCGCGCTCACAGCGTCTCGATGGCGCATTTCGTGCCGTCGATGCTGGACGCGGTCATGGAGGTCCCGGATCTGGACGTGCCGTCGTTGCGGCGGATCGTGTGCTCGGGTGAGGCGCTGCCCTCTTCTCTGGTGGCTCGCGTGCACTCGGCGTGGCCCGGTGTCGAGGTGCACAACCTCTACGGCCCGACCGAGGCCGCCGTCGACGTCACCTGGCACGCGTGCCGGGTGGGTGAGGAGCGGACGCCGATCGGGGCGCCGATCAGGGCGACGCGGATCGAGATCCTCGACGCCGGCCTGCGCCGGGTTCCGGTCGGGACCGCGGGCGAGTTGTGCATCGGCGGGGTGCAGGTCGCGCAGGGGTATGCCGCTCGGCCAGGTCTGACTGCGGAGCGATTCGTGCCGGACCCCTACGGCCCGCCGGGGGCACGCCTGTACCGCACGGGCGACCTGGCGCGCTGGCTGCCCGACGGCGAGGTCGACTACCTGGGCCGCATCGACGACCAGGTGAAGATCCGCGGCATGCGGGTGGAGCTCGGCGAGATCGAGGCCGTCCTGGCCCAGCACCCCGGCGTGCAGGCGGCCGCGGCGCGGCCTGTCGGCGGCGTGCTGGCGGCCTACGTGGTCGGCACGGCGGAGCCGGAGGAACTGGCGGTATTCCTGCGCCAGCGGCTGCCCGACCACATGGTGCCCTCGTCCTTCACCGAGCTGGACCGGTTGCCCGTCACCGCCAACGGCAAGCTCGACCGCAAGGCGCTCCCGGACCCGGCGCCGGTGGCCCGGGCTCCCTACGAAGCACCCCGCGACGAGCTGGAAGAGACCCTCGCCCAGATCTGGGCGGAGATCCTCGGCGTGGAGCGTCCCGGCATCCGTGACGACTTCTTCGACCTGGGCGGACACTCGCTGCTGGCGCTCCGCCTGGCCCTGCGGATGCGGCAGGCGCTCGGCAGGGAGATCCCCGTGGCCACGGTGCTCGCCGCGCCGACGATCGCCCAGCTCACCGAAGCCCTGGCGGACGAGGGCGAGAACCCGGTCTCCCGCGGCCGGGTCGTGCCGCTGCGCACCGCCGGCAACCGCCCGCCCCTGTTCCTCATCCACGCGCTGGGCGGGCAGGTCTTCCGGTACCGCCCGCTTGCCCAGCATCTGGGTGACGACCAGCCGGTCTACGCCATCCCGGCGCACGGGCTGACCGAGGGCGACGCCGTACAGACCACCATCGACGAGATGGCGGAAACCTACGCCGGCTACATCCGCGAGCTCTTCCCCGCCGGGCCGTACTTCGTCGGCGGCTTCTGCATCGGCGGGAACATCGCCCTCGAAGTGGCCCGCCGGCTGCGCAAGGACGGCCACGCCGTGCCGTACGTCTTCCTGGCCTGGTCCTCGGCGGAGGAGCCGGTCGTCGGCTCGACGCTGGAGGACGACACCGCGCTCATGGTGCACGCGTTGGCCGGCGGGGCGACCTCGCTCGACCCCCGCGAGCTGAGCCTGATGGAGCCGGCCGAACGGCTGCTGGCCATCGTCAACGCCGCCACCAAGGAAGGCCAGCTTCGCACGGAGAGCACCGACCTCGACCAGATCCAACGCTACGTCGAGGTCTTCCGCGCCAACGCGCACGCGGTGGGGCGCTACAAGCACGACACCTTCGACGGGCCGGCTGTCCTGCTGATCCCCGAGGAGGACAACGCCCCACCCGACGAGGACTACGGGTGGCGGGCGTTCGTCCCGAACCTGGAGACCGGGCTCATCCCCGGCGCGCGCTTCAGCGCGCTCTACAACCCCTACGTCACCCGGACCGCCAACGCATGGAGGAGGTGGATGGACCGTGGTCTCGAACACCGCGCCCGCCACTGAGGCAGCACCGACAAGCCTCTGGAAGCATCGCGACTTCCTCAAACTCTGGGTCGGTTACAGCACCTCCCAGTTCGGTGGCCAGATCACCGTCGTGGCCATGCCGCTGGTCGCCATCATCGTGCTGGGCGCCAGCGAGGCCGAGGTCGGCACGCTGGGCGCGGTCGGGCGGCTGCCGTTCCTCCTCTTCCTGTTCGCGGGGTTCTGGGCCGACAGGTTCCGCAAGCGGCCCACCATGATCGCCGCTGACATCGGCCGTGCCGTCCTCCTCCTGGCGGTCATCGGCCTCTACGCCGCGGACATGCTGACGCTCTTCTGGCTCGGCGCGATCTCCTTCCTGTCCGTCGTGCTGTTCGTGTTCTTCGAGGTCGCGAACATGTCGCACCTGCCGTTCCTGGTGGGACGCGAGTTCATCGGCGACGGCAACGCCAAGCTCCAGCTGAGCAACTCCGTCGCCCGAGTCGCCGGCAACAGCGTCGGCTCCATGCTGGTCACCGCCTTCATCGCGGTCCAGGTCCTGATCGTCGACGTGGTGACGCTGGTCGTCTCCGCGATCAGCTGCGCGCTCATCCGCAAGCCCGAGCCCGTGCCGGAGCGCGGCGAGGACCGGCCCGGCGTCTTCTCCTCCATCGCCGAGGGCATGCGCTGGGTGCTGCGCGACTCGCTGATCCGCCCCAGCATGATCGCCGCCGGATTCTACATGTTCTTCTACACCGGCATCGAGGTGCTGCTGCCCATCTGGATCATCAAGGGCCTGGGCCTGCCGGCGTACTGGGTCGGCATCCTGCTGGCCGTCGGCGGGCCCGGCGCCATCCTGGGCTCGCTCCTGGCCGTCAGGTCCATGAAGAAGATCGGCATCGGGCCGTCCTTCTTCTGGATGACCGTCATCGGCAACCTCTCGCTCTTCCTCATCGGCCTGGCCACCGGGCCCACCTGGCTGCTCGTCACCATGATCGGCCTCGCGCAGTTCCTGCTCGGCATCACCGGCCCCATCGCCATGGTGTCCAGCGGCACCCTCCGCATGGGCGCCACCCCTGAGCACCTCCAGGGCCGCGTCATGGCCTCGCAGCGGACCGTCGCTCTCAGCCTGGCGCCCGTGGGCGCCCTGCTCATGGGCCTGCTCGCCGAAGGCATCGGCCTTCGTACCACGCTGCTCATCTGCGCCGCAGGCGCGGTGATCCCGATCATCGTGTTGGCGCTCTCCCCGATCCCTCGCACTATGGGCATGCCGGAACCGCAGGAGCACTGACCATGGACAAGATCACTTCTGGCGCGACGACCATCGCTGTTCTGGGCTCTCCTGACCGCGGCTCCGCTGATTCACTGCTGCTTCAGCACGGCGCCGTCCTGTTCCGAGGGCTCGGCGTCGACTCGCCTGCCGCGTTCCATGAGTTCGTCAGGACCTTCGGGGAGCCGTTCACGAACTACCGCCATGGCAACTCGCCTCGCGTCGCCGTACAGGCCGGTGTGTGGACCTCCACGGAGTATCCGGCGGAGTACGAGATCTCTCTGCACAATGAGCTGTCCTACGCTCACCGGTGGCCTTCGAGGTTGTTCTTCTACTGTGATCAGGCTCCCGCCACCGGCGGCGCCACTCCCGTGTCCGACTCGCGTGCCGTGCTGGCCGCGCTCACGCCTGAGGTGCGTTCGCGGTTCACGTCTCTCGGGGTCGCCTACCTGCAGAACCTGCATGGCGGGTTCGGGCTCGGCAAGTCCTGGCAGGACACCTACGAGACCGAGGATCGGGACGAGGTCGAGCGTGCCCTCGCCGAGACCGGCGCCGAGTTCCGGTGGACGGACGACGATGAGCTGCGCGTGCGGCAGGTTCGGCCGGCTGTTCGTGTGCACCCGGTGACGGGGGAGGATGTGTGGTTCAACCAGGCTGAGCAGTGGCACGTGTCCAGCCTGCCCGCCGATGAGGCCGAGGCTTTGCTGGAGATGGCTTCTTCTGACGAGGAGCTTCCTCTTCAGGCGACCTTCGGGGATGGGAGTGCGCTGGGCGCGGACGACCTTCGCATGGTGCGGGAGGTCGCCAAGCGCAACGAGTGCGCGTTCCCGTGGGAGCGGGGAGACGTCATGATGATCGACAACCTCCTGGTGATGCATGGGCGGCACGCCTACACAGGGAATCGGAGGATTCTCGTCTCGATGATCTGACGTCGGTCGCCGGAGCGCGCCGCGGACGGTGATCGTCCGCGGCAGGCGCATCCTCCGGGGCCGACGGATACAGCCGTGCGGAACCCGCTTCCGCGGAAGTCTGCCGCCGCGCATGAGCGTCATCAGCCCGTGCAGGCTGCTCCAGAGGGTCTCGGTGAGCGCGCCCAGGTCGTCGTCGCCCGCGTGCGGCCGGACGGCCTCACTTAGCTCCCCGAACGCCGCGTGCAGTGCGTCCGGTGCCGCGGGCGTGGCGAACGGCAGGTCGATGACCTGGCTGAACATGGCGTCGTACAGCGCGGGCCGCTGCTCGGCGAACGCCGCGTAGGCGGCGCCGACGTCGGCGAGGGCCTGTCGGGGGTCGCAGGTCAATCGGCGCCCGCGGGTGACGGGATCGCGGCCAGCAGCTCGCGGGTGTAGTCGGACGTAGGGTGCTCGAAGATCTGGTCAGCGGTTCCGCTCTCGACGATCCGCCCGCGCTGCATCACGTGGACGGTGTGCGAGATCATGCGGACCACGGCCAGGTCGTGACTGATGAACAGGTAGCTGAGCTTCAGCTCCCGCTGGAGCTCGGCGAGCAGTTCGAGGATCTGCGCCTGGACGAGCACGTCCAGGGCGGAGACGGCCTCGTCGAGCACCACGAGGTCGGGGGAGAGCGCCAGCGCCCTGGCGATGGCGACCCGCTGGCGCTGGCCGCCCGACAGCTCGTGCGGCAGCCGCTGCGCGAGGGAGGCGGGCAGCGCGACCTGGTCGAGCAGGTCGGCGACGGTCTGCTTGCGGTCGGCCGCCGTGCCGACACGGTGCACGCGCAGCGGCTCGCTGATCGACTTCTCCACGGTGTAGCGGGGATCGAGCGAGGCGTAGGGGTTCTGGAAGACCGGCTGCACGCGGCGGCGGAACGCGAACAGCTCGCGCCGTCCGAGCGAGGTGAGGTCGGTGCCGTCGAAGCGGATCCGCCCGGAGGTGGCATCGTCCAGGCCGAGCAGCAGGTTCGCGGTCGTCGACTTGCCCGACCCCGACTCGCCGACGATGGAGACGGTCTGGCCGCGCGGGATGCTGAAGGTGACCGTGTCGACCGCGGTGAACTCCGCCGCGCTGCCCCTGATCGGGAAGACCTTGCGCAGGTCCTCGATCTGGACGAGGTCGGGGGCCTCCCGCGGCGGCTCGGCCAGCCGTACCGACGACAGGCTGGGTACGGCGCGCAGCAGCCGCCGGGTGTACTCGTGCGCCGGGTCGGCCAGGATCTCGGCGGCCGGGCCGACCTCGACGAGCTCGCCCTGGTACATGACGGCGACGACGTCGGCGCGCTCGGCGGCCAGGGCGAGGTCGTGGGTGATGAGGAAGACGGCCGTGCCCATGTCGGCGGTCAGCTCGGCGAGCTGGTCGAGGATGCGCCGCTGGACGGTCACGTCCAGCGCGGAGGTCGGCTCGTCGGCGATGAGCAGCTTGGGACGGCAGGCGAGCCCCATGGCGATGAGCGCGCGCTGCCGCATGCCGCCGGAGAACTCGTGAGGGTACTGGTTGATCCTCTGCGCGGGGTCCGGGATGCCCACCATGTCCAGCAGTTCGACCACACGCGCGCGAGCGGCCTTGCCGACGGCGAGGCCGTGCACCTCGAGGGCCTCGGCGATCTGGTCGCCGATGCGCATGAGCGGGTTGAGGTTGGACATCGGGTCCTGGGGGACGAGCCCGATCGCGGCCCCCCGGATGGCGACCATCTCGCGCTCGCCGGCCTCGGTCAGATCGCGCCCGTCGAAGAGCACCTGCCCTCCGGTGATGCGCCCGTTGTCGGGAAGGAGGCGGTTGACGGCGGCGGCCGTGGTCGACTTGCCCGAGCCCGACTCGCCGACGACCGCGACGGTCTGGCCCGGCATGATCTCCATGGAGACGTTCTTCACCACGGTGACGTCCTGCTTGCCGCTGCGGAAGGCGACTGACAGGTCACGGATGGCCAGGAGCGGCGTGCTGCTCGTCATGCTGTCCTCGATCGTTGTGTGGTGGCCTTCAGCAGCTCGTGCCAGAGCGCGTCCGTGGACACGGGGGTCCCGTCGACCAGCAGCCGGTTGCTGACCATGACCAGGGCGATGTCGCGGTCGGGCACGAAGCCGACGGCGCCGCCCACATAGCCGGGGTGGCCGAGCACGGTGACGGTCTCGTCCCTGACCCGCAGCTCGTACCGCCGGAAGCCGAGCGCCTGCTGGGCGTCGGGGCCCGGCGCGAAGAACTCCCGCGCGACCTCGGGCCGCCACAACCTGTCGTGCTCGCGGTAGCGCGACAGAGCCGTGCAGTAGCGCAGCAGGTCGGGGACGGTGGAGAAGAGCCCGGCGTGTCCCGACACGCCGCCGAAGGCGTGGTAGGCGTTGCCGTCGCAGACCTGCCCGATCACGGGTTCGCGGCGCCACCTGGCGAAGTCGGCGCTGCGGAAGGGGACGGGGTAGGGCCGCTGCGAGTCCAGCATGCCCATCTCGACCCGGTCGTCCCGCGCGCTCATGGCCACCTGCGGGCCCGCGGGACGGGCGTACCTGGTCGAGGTGAGGCCGAGCGGCTCGGTCACCAGCTCCGCCACGGCCCGGTCGAGCGGGAGCCCCGTGACGGCGGTGATCACCCGTCCGAGCAGGATGAACCCCAGGTCGGAGTAGTGCCGCTCCCGGCCGGGGCGGTAGCGCGGCGGCGGCAGCTCATCGCGGATGTAGAGCGGGTACCACTCCCACAGCCCGCCCCTGTGCAGCAGCAGGTCGCGCACGGTGATGCCGTCGAAGCAACCGGGCAGGTAGGAGCGCACCCGCGCGTCCAGCTCGACGAGGTGGTCGGAGACGAGGCGGATGAGCGCCGTCGTCGTGGCGACGATCTTCGTGATCGAGGCGAGGTCGTGGTGCGTGTCGATCGTCATCGGCGCCTCACCGACGCGGACGCCGTCCTCCCAGCGCACGGTGCGGTGACCGGTGCATTCGGTCAGGTCGAACCACGGGGCGCGGACGGCCGTCACGACGCCTGCGGGGGCGTTCACGCCAGCACCTTGGTCAGCCGCAGTTCGGGCTCGCCGAACTCGGGCGTGACGCGCTCGGTTCCTTCGGGCCGCCAGCCCTGCCGGCGGTAGAAGCCGATCGACGGAAGGTTGCCGCGGAACACCCACAGGAACGCGGTGGTGACGCCGGCCGACGACAGCCCGCTCTCCGCGGCCCCAAGCAGCCGCGCGCCGAGCCCGCCGCCCTGCGCGGCCGGGTGCACGTACAGCGAGTGGACGGTGTCGCCGGAGAAGCGCGTGAGACCGCGGATCCGGCCGTCGTGCTCCGCCACCAGGGCCGGCCTGCCGGTCCACAGCTCGCGGGCGCGCTCGGTGGACATGGCCGACACCAGCCGCTCGGGCAGCACCCTGGCGTAGCTCTCGCGCCAGCAGGCGAGAAAGACCTCGACGATGCCGTCCAGGTCGTCAGGGGTCGTGGGGCGCAGCCTCATCGGCTGAGACGGAGCGACCGCGGCCGGTCGGCGATCGGCGCGGGCAGGACGAGCGGCCCGGCTCCCGGCGTGAGCGTGCCGAGGACGCGGGGCGCGCGGGCGCCGGTGCCCGCGGGAACGGTTCCCGGCAGACCGTGCGCGGTGCACCAGCCGATGAGGGCGAAGGCGATCGCCTCCTTGTCGTCGGCGGGAGCGCCGTATTCGTCGGACAGCGCGACCGTCACCCCGGCGAGCGCCTCGCGCAGGCCCTTCATGAGCACGGGGTTGCGGCAGCCACCGCCCGAGACGACGAGCAGGTCCACGCCTGCGGCCAGGACGTCCCTGGCGACCGTGCGGACGGTGAGCTCCGTCAGGGTGGCCACCAGGTCGGCGTCGGAGACCGGGTGCCCGGCCCTTTCGACCGCGTCCTCGACATAGGCGAGGTGGAACAGCTCCTTGCCGGTGCTCTTCGGCGCGGGCAGCAGGTAGTACGGCTCGTCGAACAGTACCGCGAGCAGCCGTTCGTCGACCCGCCCCGAAGCGGCGATCCGGCCGTCCTCGTCGAAGCCCCGCCCGCCCGGCCACCTGCTCGACACGACGGCGTCCACCAGCGCGTTCGCGGGGCCGATGTCATAGGCGAACAGCTCGTCGCGCCCGCGCACCACCGTCATGTTGGAGATGCCGCCCAGGTTGAGCGCGGCGGCGCCGCCGTCGTGCCCCGCGAGCAGCAGGGAGTCGAGCACGGAGACCAGGGGAGCGCCGTGCCCGCCCGCCGTGATGTCGCGGATGCGCACGTCCGACAGCACCGGCGTGCCCGTCCGCTCGGCGATCCACGCGGGCTGGCCGATCTGCAACGTGCCGAGCGCGTGCGCGGCGTCCACCCAGTGGAACACCGTCTGGCCGTGCGAGACGATCAGATCCACCGGCCCTGCCTGCTCGATCGCCTCGGCGGCGGCCTCGGCGAAGCTCTGGCCGATGAGGGTGTCGAGGACGCACACCTCGGCCAGCGTCGTCGGCGCGGGAGGCAGCGCCTCGACCAGCCGCGCGCGCAGCTCCGGCGTGTACGGCGTGCTCGAGGTGTGCCCGACCCTGCCGTTCAGCACGCCACCGTCGAGGTCGAAGTCGACCGCGGCGACGTCGATGCCGTCATGCGAGGTGCCGGAGATCATTCCGAGGACTCTCATGCCTGCACTCCTTGCGCGGCCCGCGGCCGCCGTTCCGACGTCGGTTCTGAGAGGTTCACCGCTTGCCCCTGTTGCGCGGGTCGAGGGTGTCACGAAGGCCGTCGCCGAGCAGGTTCAGGCCCACCACCAGCAGGACGACGACCGCGCCCGGCGCGATCAGCGTCCAGGGGGCAACGAAGACCAGGCTGCGCGCCTCGAAGATCATCGATCCGAGCGAGGGGGCGGGCGGCGGCGTGCCCAGGCCGAGGAAGCTCAGCGACGCCTCGGTGAGCACCGCCCACGACAGCGACAGTGCCACCTGGATGACGATGATCGAGGTGATGTTGGGCAGCACGTGCCGCAGCATGATCATCCATCGGCTCTGGCCGGTGGAGACGGCCGCCTTCACGTATTCGATCTCTCTGAGGGAGAGCACGGGCCCGCGGGTGACCCGGATGAAGATGGGCACGTAGACGATCGCGATCGCCACTGCGATCGTGAACCAGTTGCGGTCGAGCACCGAGGCGAGCGACAGCGCGAGCAGCAGCGGGGGGAAGGCGAACAGCACGTTCGTCACCCCGCCGACGGCCCCGTCGGCGAAACCCCGGTAGAAGCCCGCCACCAGCCCGCCGAGCGTGCCCACCACGGTGGAGAAGGCGACGGCGACGACCGCGATGAGCGCCGAGTTGCCCACCCCCGCCGCCACCCTGGAGAAGACGTCCCTGCCGAACTGGTCCGTCCCGAACAGGTGGGCGCCGGAAGGCGACAGGAAGCGCGACGGCGGATTCTGCGCGATCGGGTCGTGCGGCAACAGGCCGAAGTACGACAGCAGCGCGACGACCGCGAGCAGCGCGAGCAGCGCGCTGCCTGCCAGGCCGCCGGGGCTCTTGCGCAAGGCGTTCATGAGGCTCGCACCCGCGGGTCGATGATCCGGTAGAGCAGGTCGGTCACGAGGTTGACGATCACGAAAGCCAGCGCGATGACCAGCACCGTGCTCTGCACGACCGCGTACTCCTTCTGCTGGATGCCCAGCAGCACCTGCCTGCCGATGCCGGGAACGGAGAAGATCTGCTCGACCACCACGGCCCCGCCCAGCAGGTAGCCGAACTGCAGGCCCGTCATCGTCACGATCGGCACGAGCGCGTTGCCGAGCACGTGCCTGACCTGAAGGCGTCTCGGCGGCACGCCCTTGGCGCGGGCGGTGCGGACGAAGTCGTTCGAGCGCACCTCCAGCACGGCCGTCCGGGTGGTGCGCAGGATCGGCGCCGCGATGCCGAAGCCCAGTACGAGCGCGGGCAGGAACATCTGCTGGAGGTTGAGCAGCGGGTCATCGAGCAGGCCCGCGAAACCCTGCCCGTTCGGGTTGAAGCCGAACGAGGCCGCCATCACCGACAGCAGCGTCGTGGCCAGCAGGAAGGCCGGGATCGACAGCCCGCCGAGGCTCACCACCTGCCCGAGCGCGTCCCTCGGGGAGTTCGTCCTGGACGCGGCGAGCATGCCGAGCGGGACGCCGATCAGCAGGGCCAGCACGATCGAGAACACCGCCAGCTCGAACGTGACGGGCAGCGAGTGCAGCGTCAGGTCGAGCACGCTCTGCTGCGAGCGGGCCGAGTAGCCGAGGTTCCCGCTGAACATGTTGCCGAGCCAGGAGAAGAACTGGGTGAACAGCGACTGGTCCAGGCCGTAGTACCGTTCCAGCGCCTCCCGCTGCGACGGGGTGAGCGCGGCGGCCTCGGTGCCCAGGCCTGCCGTGATCTGGTCGCCGGGAATCGCCCGGAGCATGACGAACACGACCACGGCCACCCCGAAGAGGGTGCCCAGCATGCCCGCCACGCGCCAGACGACTCGGTGGCGCACGAGTGCTCTGAGCATGGCTAGGAGAGCGTCGTCGTACGCAGGTACTGCAGAGAGCCGTTGGCCATGGGCACGAAGCCCTTCACCTGCGCCGTGGTGCCGGTGTAGGTGTAGCTGGTGAACAGCCAGATCCACGCGGCGTTGTTCTCCAGTTCGGCCGACACCTTGGCGTAGATCGCCTTCCGCTCGGCCTGGTCGGTCGTGGCCTTGCCCTCGGCGAACAGCTTGTCGAGCTCGGGGGAGCTGTAGCCCGCGACCTTGTTCAGGTTGCCCGTGCTGGTGAAGTAGCGGCCGTACATCCCGTCAGGGTCGGGACGCCCGCCGTTCAGCGCGACGGCCGCGTCGAAGTCGCCCGCGACCCACTTGTCCACGAACGCGCCCGACTCCAGCACCTCGAGGTCCAGGTTGATCTTGGCCTCGGCGAGCTGTGCCTTGAGGTTCTGCGCCTCGTTGACGGAGGTGGCGTACTCACCCTGGGAGACGATCGTCTTGATGGTCACCCCCGACGCCTTGCCTGCCTTGCCGAGGTAGTCCGCCGCCTTGGCCACGTCACGAGTGGGGCAGGGGCGCTGCTGCGGGTCCGACTTGAACACCGGCGAGGTGATCGGGCCCGTCACCTCGCCCTCGCCGAGCGCGGCGGTGTCGAGCACCTGCTTGCGGTCCACCGCGCACTGGATCGCCAGGCGGACGTTGAGGTCCTTCAGGTCGCCGTGCGTCGCGTTGAGCTGGAGGGCGTGGTAGCTGAGCTGCGGGGTCTTGGTGATGGTGATCGCGCCGCCCTGAGCGGTCTGCGCGACGAGCGGGTCGTTGAAGACCGCGAGCTGGACGTTGCCCGACTGCATCGCCGAGACGATGGACGACTCGTCGGGGATCACCCTGAACTCCACACCGCCGAGCTTCGGCTTCTCACCGCCCCAGTACTTGTCGTTCCTGGCCAGCGTGATCGACTGGCTCGCCACGCGCTTCTTCATCGTGAAGGGCCCGGTGCCGTTGGGGGTCGTGTTGAGCTTCTCCTCGGTGTCGTCGGAGGAGAGCATCGCCATGTTGACCGTGGCCAGGTTGGCGGGCAGGGCGGCGTCGGGGGTGGTCAGGTTCAGCACCACGGTGTGCGCGTCGGGAGCCTCCACCGACTTCACCGAGGACAGCGATGCCCTCGCGACGGCCGCGGTGGCCTCGGCCATGATCTTTTCGAGGGAGGTCTTGACGTCCTTGGAGTCGAAGGCGCTGCCGTCGCCGAAGGTCACACCCTTCCGGAGGGTGAGCGTGAGGGTCTTGCCGTCCTCGGAGGGCTTCCACGACTCGGCCAGGCCCGGCACCACGTTGAGGTCCTTGTCGAACTCCGTCAGCGTGCCGTAGATGTTGGTCAGCACGTTGACGGCCTGGAACTGGGTGGCCTTCCAGGGAAAGAGGGTGTCCGGGTCCGTGGTGACGCCGATGACGAGATTTCCGCCCGCGGCGCCCGCCGCGCCGGTACTGGTCGCGGGCCCGGGGGATGACGAGCAACTGGTGAGAGCGATGGACAGCGCTGCGGCGGCGCCGATTGCGGAGAACGCGCCACGGGGCATGTGGCCTCCTCGGACAGTAGGTCATAAAATTACCGAGACCTTACCAGCCGTGTACAAGAATTCCTCAAGAGGGTTTGGTGAAGATGGCTGACGGCAAGTTGCTCATCCGCATACGAGCGGCCGTGCCCACGCTGCGACCCACGGAGAGGCGCATCGCGGAGCTGGTCGTCGGCGATCCCGCGGGCGCCGCCAACCTGTCCATCGCCGAGCTGGCCGCCCGCTGCGAGACCTCGACCACCTCGGTGGTGCGCTTCTACAAGCGGATGGGCTACCTGCACTTCAAGGACTTCACCATCGACCTGACCAGGGAGGTCGCGAGGGAGGAGCTCGCCACGTCGAACCTGCCCGAGGTGTCGGGCGACATCGACCGCCACGACTCGCTGGAAGGGATCGTGTCCAAGGTGGCGATGAACGAGACGCTCTCCATCGCCGACACCGCACGCGCGCTGGACATGGCCGCGCTCGGCAGGGCCGTCGCGCTGGTGCTGGCGGCCCGGCGCATCGACACCTTCGGGGTGGGCGCGAGCGCCCTCGTCGGCCTGGACCTCCAGCAGAAGCTGTCGCGCATCGGCAGGACGGCCATCAACTGGCACGACTCCCACTCGGCCTGGACCTCTGCCGCCACACTCAACGCCACCTGTGTGGCCGTCGCCGTCTCGCACACGGGCGCGACCGTGGACACGGTCGAGTTCCTGGCGATCGCCCGCAAGTCCGGCGCCGCCACCATCGCCATCACCAACTTCAGGGACTCCCCGCTGGCGGGCACGGCCGATGTCACGCTCACGACGGCGGCGCGGGAGACCGAGTTCAGGTCGGGCGCGCTCGGCAGCCGCATCGCCCAGCTCATGGTCGTCGACTGCCTGTTCACGGGGGTGGCCCAGGCCTCCTACGACGAGTCGATGGCGGCTCTGCGCAACACCTACACGGTGGTCCACGACCGCATCATCCACAAACGCGGCTGAAAGGATCACTCCGCTTCCCTCTCCTCCCGCACCCCTGACCGGCCACGCGCGGAACCGCTCGGCGGGATCCGGCTGTCGCTCGCGCGGGCAGGGCGCCGGTCGGGGTGAGGCGGGCGGTGCCGCGTCAGAGCAGGCGGCGGATCTCGCCGTGGGCCCGGTAGAAGCCGCCGCGCCCGGCGGAGCGGACACCGTCGACGAGGTAGCGGGCGCCTGCCTCGCGGACGTCCTTGGGGAACTGGACGTTCCACGCCTCGTAGCCGGGGCTGACCACGCGCACGCGCAGCCGCTCACCTTCGCGCACGCACTCCACGACCACGCCGTCCCCGGCGAGCGTGGTCGTCTCGACCACGGCCGACGGCTCGACCACGGCGAGGGACGCCGCCGCCTTCACGTCCACGGGCTGCGGCACGGTGCCCGCCCTGGCGGCCGCGATCGCCGCCTCGCTCGCGTCGATGCAGGCCAGCGAGCCGTCGGTGGTGACGATGTAGAGGCGCTCGTCGAGGTACTGCATCGAGAAGGCCGAGCCACAGCCGGTGGCGAGCTTCCACAGCCGCTCGCCGGAGGCGTCGAAGCAGTACACCGAGGAGTGGTTGTCGCCCGCGAAGACGTGGCGGCCGCCCGGCGAGGTGGCGCACGAGTAGACGGCCCCGTCGCACCGGTAGACGGCCTCGACCCGCCCGTCGCTCTTGGCCAGGCGGTGCACCGCCCCGCGGGACGTTCCGGCGTAGACGGCCTTCTCCTCCTGCCACCCGAACAGCACCTGCTCGGCGAGTGCGGTCTGCCAGACGGGCGCTCCGTCCTCGGCGTCGTAGCGGGCGACGCCGCGGGAGTGCCCGTGGTAGACGGCCTTCTCGTCGCACCTGACCATCCAGGCGGAATCGCCCTGGCCGGAACGCGCCCACTGGAACTCGTCCTCGTAGTCGATCGTGGTGATCCGCCCTGCCCTGTCGGACACGCCGAGGACGCCGTCGTGGATGTCGAGCCAGTAGATGTCCACGTCGGCGGCGATCTCGTAGGCGGCCCGCGGGACCTTCCCGCTCAGGTCGTACACCCTGCCGTCGTCGCAGCCGGCGTAGATCCAGAAGTCGTCGGCGACGATGCACTTGACGCCGTCGGGCAGGCGGTAGCGGCTGGTCACGGTGCCTGCGTGGGAGACGGTGTAGACGTCACCGCGCTGGTTGCCGACCCAGCAGCGCTCCTCGTCCACGAAGATCCCGAAAGCCGCCGCGCCGCTGTCGAAGCGCCACAGCACGGGTGCCTGATGGGCGGTGGAGCGGGTGCTCGTGATCGCCCTGCGGGTGACCGCCCTTCGCTGACGGACGCCCCGCTGGGCGGGCGCGTAGCCCTTACGGACCTTCTCGCCGATCTTCTTGGCGGCGGCGGCCCGCGCCTTCGCCTCGTCGGGGAAGGCGGTGACCTTGGTCTGGCCGCTCTCGCCGATGCGCCCGTAAGTGATCGTCACCTGTGCGCCGGACACGGTCACCTCGTAGAACTTGTGCGATCCGCCGCCGTCCTCAGACAGCTCCAGGTAGGTCATGTCCACGCTCTCCAGATGTGCAGGGCTTGATCAACTGCCCGGGACACTAGAGCACAGCAGTGACAAAGTCGGATATCTCCTGCTCAACCAGCCTGGCGGGTCGAGGGCTCTGGGCGACGCGTGCTTACAAGATTACGAGCGCTACGATGCCGGGTATGCCAACGGAGTCGTTGATCGTGGCGGTCGCCCAGACCTCGGCCGAGCCGGGTGACGTGAGCACGAACGCCGCTTCGGCGGTCGCCCTGGTCCACGGCGCCGCCGATCTCGGGGCGCGGCTGCTGATGTTCCCCCAGCTGTCACTGGTGGGCTATGACCTGGCTCTCTTCGCCGACCCGTCGTCCTGGGTGACCGAGAACGACCCGAGGCTCGACGTCGTCCGTCAGGCCGTCCAGGAGCGCGAGCTGACGGCCGTGGTGGGCGCCGCGTACCGCCGGCCCGACGGCACGGCCTGGATCGCCTCGCTGGTGATGCGTCCCGGCGGAGGGATCCACGTCCACGGCAAGCGGAACCTTCACGGCGTCGAGCGAGACCTGTTCCAGCCCGCCGGTAGGGGTCCGCTCCTCGACGTCGACGGCTGGCGTGTCGCGCTGGCGTTGTGCCTCGACGCGGGGATGCCGGGCCACGCGGAGGACGCGGCCCGTGATGGCGCGGAGGTGTACGCGGGCTCGGCGCTGTACACCCGGGAGGAGGCGCGGCGCATGGACATCCATTTCGCGGCCAGGGCCATGGACCATCGCATGTACGCGGTGGTCGCCAACCATGCCGGGACGGGGCCTGGCTGGGAATCGTGCGGCGGCAGCGGGGTCTGGCACCCGGACGGCACGCGGCTGACCCAGGCAGGAACCGGTCCTGACCTGCTGACCACGGTCCTGTCCCGCGGCGAGTTGCAGGCATTGCGCGACAGGGACGCTCTGGCCGGCCATCCGCGCGGAGCGGCCCAGGGCCGCGGCGGCGTGGCCGTCGTGGATCAGAGGGGCTGAGGCCCTCGAGGCCGCCGCGAACCCAGGAGGCGCTCGCGGCGTCAGGTCATTCGGGCTGGTCCCAGATGCTGGGTGTACCGCCCGCCCCGCGCACGGTGGTGCGCTGGTCCGCCGGCCATTCGAGCGCCGAGCGCGCGTTCTCCAGATCGTCGGTGGCGATCACGATCTTCACGCCGCCGAAGGTGGTGTAGGCGAGGTCGATGTTGACGTTCGCCTCCGCGAGCTGTCTGGCCAGCTCGCCGAGCGTCCCAGGCCGATCGGCGATGTCCACGACCAGCACGGGGCGCTCGTCCGCGACCCCCATCCCCGCACGCTGGAGAGCCTCCCTGCACCTGTCGGCGGCCTCGTCGTCGACGAGCAGGTGGACGATGCCCCTGCCCTCGCCCGTGAACGCCGCGAGGCCCCTGATGTTCACGCCGGACTCGCCGGTGACCTCTCCTAGTCGAGCCAGCTCACCCGGCTGATCACTCAGAATGACAGCTATGTCCGTGGGCATCGTCTGTCAATCTTCTCACCAGGGAACGAATGCGACAATGTCGCGGCTCTGCCGCCGGCTGGGAGCTCGCCGGCGCGTGACGGGCGCGGAAAGGCCCTCCGGGAGCTCCCGGAGGGCCGTCGAATCGTGGTCCGAGCTACAGCTCCTCGGCCGTGCCCAGGTACATCACCCCGGGCTCGGCGGGGTTGAAGGCGAAGGCGGTGACCCGGTCATACGAGTTGTGGGTCTTGGTGACCAGGTCCCGCCTGGAGTCGTGCCGGTAGATGTCGGTTCCGATGCCCGACCAGCCGGTTCCGAACTCGAAGTGGAGGACGCCGGGGTCCGTCGGGTGGACGGTCGGCGGCGGCCCGTTGGTGAGCGTGATCCCGCCGTCCTGGTCCACGACGGGGGGCCGATCGGAGGCGTGCGATCCTGCCGCTGAGCACCGACGCGTCGGACCAGGCCGACAGCGCGGTCGTCGTCCACCCCTCCACCCTGCTCGACGCCCTGGTCAGCCTGTTCGAGGTCCTGCGGCGGTCGGCGCTGCCGCTGCCGGCCGACTCGTTCGAGGTTCCAGCCACGGGAGCGGCGGATCAGCCGGTTCCGGAGCTGTTCACAGTGCTCGCGGCAGGGCTCAAGGACGAGGCCGTGGCCCGCCGGCTCGGGGTGAGTCTTCGAACGGTGCACCGGCGGGTCAGCGAGCTGACGGACAGGCTCGGCGCGCGCACCCGGTTCCAGGCAGGGCTGCTGGCCGCCCGGCGTGGCTGGTGGGGTCCGGACGGGGCCGACGAGCGGTGAGGCCCGGCGCGGGTCTCACCCGCCGGGAGGGTGCTCCTCGTCGGGTGGCCTGTCCAGCTCACCGATCCAGACGGCGATCTGGGTGCGCGAGTTGAAACCGAGCTTCGTCAGGATGTGCTCGACGTGGCCCTCGGCGGTTCGCTGGGCTATCACCAGCGAGGCCGCGATCTCCTTGTTGCTCATTCCCTGCGCGATGAGCCGGGCGATCTCCATCTCGCGGGGGGTCAGCGGCGACGGCGGCGCGTCCTGCGCGGGCGGCCGGCCCGCGACGGCGTCCTCGGCGAGGACGTAGTCGAGCGCCTCCTCGTAGGAGAGCCCGGCGCCTCGCCTGACGGCCGCGCCGAAGGCCGCCCCGCCGAGCGCCTCGCGGGTACGCGACTCGGATTCGTCATAGTGGCGAAGGACATGCACGTATTCGAGCGGCATCACGTCGATCCTCCGCCTGATGGTCTGAAGGACGCCGAGCAGCTCCGCCGCCCGCTGGAATCGACCCTCACCTGCGGCTATCCAGATCAGCACCTCCAGGTTGAACCGCACTCCCAGCAGATCGTCGATCGAGTGCTGGAAGCGCAGGCTCTCCTTCGCCAGCGCTGCCGCGCGC
Organism: Nonomuraea sp. bgisy101; assembly: GCF_057708945.1. Classification (NCBI taxonomy): domain Bacteria; kingdom Bacillati; phylum Actinomycetota; class Actinomycetes; order Streptosporangiales; family Streptosporangiaceae; genus Nonomuraea; species Nonomuraea sp. bgisy101. The sequence continues at coordinate 56,760 of NZ_JBYITD010000004.1, read as the reverse complement.
CGGCCGTCGCCCTGCCGCCAGGTCTCGACGGCGAGTGCCATCAGCGCGTACGTCCTCACCCACCTTTCGCCGTGAGCGTCGCACACGGCCAAGCAGTCCTCGCCGGCGGCGATGGCACGCGGCGAGTCGCCCAGCAAGGAGCAGGCCAGGCAGAGCCAGACCAGGGCCAGCGCCAGGCCCATCGGATCGCCGGTGCCGCGATGGCGGGCCATCGCCTGCTCGTAGAGCGCGACGGCAGACTCGGTATTACCGCGATACATCGCGATCATCCCTGAGCAGAGCGCGACATAGGCCAGGGCGGGCTCGTGCCCGAGCCGTTCACCGAGCGCCCGCGCCTCGCGCAGCATCTCCTCGGCGGCGCGGATGTCGGTCTGGATGATCCTGAGCCAGCTGTTCGCCCACAGGGCCCTGGCCCGCAGCTCGCTCGGCCCGGTGACAGCGGCGAGCCCCTGGTTGATCCAGTGGCACCCCTCGCCCAGGTAGGTGCCGGTGATCCAGTAGTGGAACAGGTCGGTGGCCATGCCCAGGCCCGTTTCGACCTCGTCCGGTACGGCGAAGCAGTACTCGAGGGCCAGGCGCAGGTTGGCATGCTCGGGCCGTAGCCTGCCGAACCACTCCGCCTGGCCGGGGCCGAAGACGTGCGCCCGCAGCTGCGTCGCCTTCTCGCGGAAGTAGTCGCGGTGCCGGCGACGCAGCTCCGGCTCCTGCCCTGACGCGGCGAGCTGCTCGCGGCCGTACTGCCTGATCGTCTCCAGCAGCCGGTACCGCGCCGCAGGCAGGGACGACAAATGATCATCGCGAGCCAGGACGGACTTGTCCACCAGTCCGCTCACCAGGTCCATGATCTCGTCGCGGTCGATGCCGTCCCCCGAGCAGACCTCCTCGGCCGCCTCCAGGTCCAGGCCGCAGGCGAACACCGAGGTGCGCGCCCAGAGCAGCCGCTCCTGCTCGGTGCACAGGCCGTAGCTCCAGTCGATCAGCCCTCGCAGCGTCTGCTGGCGGGGCACCACGGCCTGCGACCTCGTGGCGAGCAGCTGAAACCGGTTGTCCAGCCTGGCCAGCAGTTGCTCGACCGACAGCGCTCGCAGCCGCACCGCCGCGAGCTCGATCCCGAGCGGGATGCCGTCCAGGTGGAGGCAGATCCGCTCCACCGCCTCCCGGTTGGCGTCGGTGACGGCGAAGCCGGGCAGCACGTCCCCTGCCCGCTCGGCGAACAGCCGCACCGCTTCGCCGGACGCGCCGGCCGAAGGCCGCGCCATGCCCGCATCCGGCAGGGACAGCGGAGGTACGGCCAGCGTCTGCTCGCCGGTGAATCCGAGCACCTGCCGGCTGGTGGCGAGGATCCGCAGCTCGGAAGCGGAACGAACCAGGGTCTGGGCCAGCACGGCGCAGTCGTCCACGAGGTGCTCGCAGTTGTCCAGGACCACCAGCGCCTGCTTGTCGCGCAGGTGGTCGACGAGCACCTCGATCGCCGGCCGCGAGGAGCGATCCCCGATCTCCAGGGCGTCGATCAGGGATCGGACGAGCAGGTCGGGGTTCTGGAGCCCGGCGAGCTCCACCAGCCACACGCCGTCGGGGAAGGCCCTGCGCACGTCGGCGGCCACCCGCAGGGCCAGGCGGGTCTTGCCGACCCCGCCCACACCGGTGAGGGTCACGACCCTGCCTGTCGTGAGCAGGCGCTTGACCTCGGCGACCTCGTGGCGCCGCCCCACGAAACTGGTCACCTCGATGGGCAGCCGCGGCACCTCTCGCCGTCTCGAGCTGGTCGATGTCACCACATTCATCACCCCGAGCCGACTTCGACCGGCGGATCACCGGGATCGAGCCGACAGCCCCAGGTTATGCTCCGCCGTCCCGCACGTCGCCGACGGCATACAGGGCACGTCCGGTCTCCCCTTACGTAACGCGTAACCTGTAGGTTACGCTTTTCGTGTGGACGAGGTAGCCGGTGCGATCGCGGACCCCGTGCGACGGACCATCCTGACGATGCTGCGGAACTCGCGGCTCTCCGCCGGAGAGATCGCCGACCGCTTCATGATCAGCAGGCCCGCCGTGAGCCGCCACCTGCGCGTACTCAGGGAGAGCGGTCTGGTTCGCGACGAACTCGTCGGCAGGCGGCGGTTCTACGTGCTCGACGCCGGCCCGTTCACCGAACTCGTCGAATGGCTCGGCCAGTTCGTCCGGCCCTCGGGTCTGGAGCACCGACTCGACGCACTGGAGACAGAGGTCTACCGGACCCGCCGCGAACGCCGTACGCGGGACCTGGCGGAGCGAGAAGAGGAGAACACGGCATGAATCCCAGACCCACCGGTCGCCTGTTCCGCACCGGCGACGGAAGCGACCTCGTCATCACGCGGACGTTCCGCGCGCCCGCCGAGGACGTGTGGGCCAGCGTCACCGAGTCCGAACGCACCGCCCGCTGGTTCGGCCCGTGGGAGGGCGACGCCGCGCCGGGCCGCACCATCAAGGTGCAGCTGGTATTCGAGGAGCAGGCGCCCTGGACCGACGTGCTCATCGACGCGTGCGACCCGCCGCGCCGGCTGGCCCTGTCGACGAGCGACGAGTCCGGCACCTGGCGGATGGAGCTGCTGCTGTCCGAGTCGAACGGCTCGACGGAGCTGCGGCTGGTGCACCACCTCGAAACCGAGGACGGGATCGGCGAGGTCGGCCCCGGCTGGGAGTACTACCTCGACATGCTCGTGGCCTCGCGCGACGGCTCACCGCGGCCGGACTTCGACGACTACTACCCGTCGATGAGACCGTATTTCGTCGACCTGGGCACGCGAGCCGACGACTGACCACCCGCCCGGCCGCCTCCCCTCCACGAAGCCTGGCGGATCCGGGCTCCGGGCCTGCTCGCTAACGCGACGGGCCGGCAGCCAGTTGCTCAAGGATCAGGTCCCCGGAGTCGCTGGACACCTCGATCGTACGCTGGGCCGATGGTGCGCTCGCGGCCTTGATGTCCTTGTTGCCGGAGTCCGTCCTGGCCACGATGTTGTACGGCCCCTGTGGCACGTGGATCACGGTCCTACCTGAATCCGTGGTGGTCGTGACGTGGTCGGGTCGCGCGGCGAAGGCCAGGTCCATGTCACCCGAGCCGGTTTCCGTGACAACGCGCCTGCCCGTCAGCCCGGTGGCCTCGATCGCCCCGGAGTCGGTGACGGCTTCCACGTCGCCGGACAGGTTCTTCAGCGTCAGGGCCCCGGAGTCGGAGCCCACCCTGACACGGAGTCCCTCGGGCACCTCCACCCGGTAGCTCACGTCGCAGGACATGCCGATGGCGCCCCACCCCCACGTGGCGGGACAGGTGAACCTCAGCCGCAGCGTGTCACCCTGCGCCTCGTGCCTGGTCTCCGGCTTGTTCTTACGCCAGCTCAGCCGCTCCGTCACGCGGATGCCGCGACGGTCCGACTGGACCACCTCGACGGTCCCTGAGTCGGCTGCGACGTGCAGCGCCGCCACCTTGTCGGTGACGTCGTACGATACGGCGGCCTCATGCAGCGGTTCTCCGGTGCCGCACCCGGACAACACCGCCACGAGCCCGGCAAGGCCCGTGATCACCGCCGTTCTCCGCATGTTCATGATGTCCAATTCTGAGCGATCCGTCCGAACAAGACTTGATGATCCCTGGAATCGCCCCAGGGACCCCCTTCCTGGACCGGTTCCTGTGGTGAGACCAACGACGTGCCTCCGTCAGGCGGCGGCGAACTCCTTGGCCACCTGCGGCAGGGCCTTGCGCACCGACAGGTTGTGGTCGACGTCGCCGGCACCGCCTGCCCGGTCGAGGCGAACGGCAACGCCGGACGTCAACAGTCGTGCGATGTTCATGGGGAAGACCCTAGAAACCCGGGTGAGCGGCGACATTGCCGCTGGCACGCCACTCGTTGGTAGTGCCTGCCCCACCCTTACGGGATGTCCCCGAGGCCCGTTCCACTCCCAGCGTGCCAACGGTCCCATCCGGCGGTACGGCAGGATCCGGTCACGGCCAGGCGCGCGAGCGACGAACGGTAGTCCGTTCGATGTACGGGGAAGTCGTCCTGGGGAGCGAAAGGCGGGGCCGCATGGCGGCCTAGCGTGATGCGCATGGCACGGAACGCAGTGCTCGGGTTGCTCGCGCTCGCCGCGCTCATCGCCGTCACCCTCCTCGATCTCGCACCACCGGCCCCGCTGCCGAAGGACGCCCCCTCCGGCTCCTTCAGCGCGGCGCGGGCCTTCGCCCACGTCGAAGACATCGCCAGAGCGCCGCACCCGATCGGCTCCGCCGAGCACGACCGCGTGCGCGAGCACCTCGTGTCACGGCTGCGCGACCTCGGGCTCGACACCAGGGTCCAGGAGGCCGTCGGCGCGCTCCCGATCGCCTACGACGGCGTCGTCCCGGTGGGCAGGGTGCGCAACATCGTGGCCGTACGGCATGGCAGCGCCCCGACAGGTCGCGTGGTGCTGGCGGCCCACTACGACTCGGTGGCCGCGAGCCCCGGCGCCGCCGACGACGGAGCGGGCGTGGCCACGCTCCTGGAGGTGGCCAGGGCGCTGCCCGCTTCGACGAGGAACGACGTGGTCTTTCTCATCACCGACGGCGAGGAGCCTGGGCTGCTCGGCGCCGAGGCGTTCGTCCGCGAGGACCCGGCGGCGAAGGGCACGGTCGTCGTCCTGAACAACGAGGCGCGCGGCACCCGAGGCACCGTGACGGCGTTCAGGGCCTCCCCGGGCGACGGTCCGCTGATCGACGTGTACGGCTCGGCCGCCCCGCACCCGTCCGCCGACTCGGGCTTCGCCGCTCTGATGGGCCTGCTGCCCAACAACACCGATTTCCACGTCTTCGGCGCGGCGGGCTGGCTCGGTCTCGACGCCGCCTTCACCGGAGGCGGCGCCCATTACCACACGCCGCTCGACGACCCCGCCCATCTGGATCAGGGCACGCTCCAGCAGATGGGCGACAACACGCTGGCCGTCACCAGGGCGCTGGCCTCCGCCGACCTGGCCGCCCTCGGGCCGGGGGCGGAGTCCATCCACTTCACCGTCCCCGGCCTGCTGGTGCGCTACCCCGCCTGGCTCGAACTGCCGGTCGCGCTGGCCGGACTGGTCGTGGCAGGGTGGCTGGTCGCGACCCTGCGCGGGCGCTGCGGGATCGTCCGCCCTGGGTCGCTCGCCGCCGAGGGGGTGGCCTCACCGGATGCCGAGGTCGTCACCGTGCCGCGGGTTCTGGCCGCCGCGGGACTGGCGCTGCTGCCGGTGCTCGCCGCCGGGGCCGCAGGGTACGCGCTGTGGCCGCTGCTCGGCGTCCTGCGGCCTGAGTACACGCAGATGTTCACCGGCGACCCGTACCGCCCCTGGCTCTACCAGGCGGCGCTGGTGTCGGTCACGGCCGCTGTCGTGCCGGCCTGGCGGCTGCTCGCGGGGCGGCTGTCCGGGCGGCGCCTCGGGCCTGCCTCGCTCGGCGCGGGCGCGCTGCTGCTGGTGGCCGTGCTCGGGGTCGCCGCGGCGGTCGTCCTGCCGCGCGGCTCCCATCCGATGGCCTGGTCCGCGCTCCTGGCCGCGGCGGGCGGTGTGGCCGCGCGGCGCGTCCCCGCCGCATGGCGGCCCGTGGTGCTGACCGTGGGCCTCGCGCCCACGGCGATCCTGCTCGGCGCGAGCGCGATCAGCTCTCTCGACATCGGACTGCGGCTCGGCGGTCCGGCGTCCGCACTGAACCTCGCCCTGCTGATGCTGCTCCTGCTCCCGCTGGCCGAGCCACTGTGGTCGCGGCGGGCCGCGGCTCTGCTGCCTGCGGTGGCGGTGGTGGCGAGCGCGGCGCTCGTCGCGGGCGGTCTGGCCGCGGACCGGTTCGACGCCGCCCACCCCCGGCAGACACGCCTCGTCTACGCCATGGACGAGGCGACGGGCACGGCGGTGTGGGGTTCGGCCGACGGGGAGCCGAGCGCCGAGAGCGCGCACTACTTCGGCGAGCCCCACTGGGCGGTACGGCCGGCCCGCCCGGCCCCGATGCGGCCCCCGGGGCTGACGGTCGTCGACGACACGACCTCGGGCGCCCTGCGCACGCTGACCCTGCGCCTGACACCGACGGCGGGCGCGCCGATCACCGGACTCAGCGTGGAGGAGGGAGCCGTGCCGATCACGGTCGGTGGCAGGGACCTGGGGGAGAGGCGCGGGTTCGCCTTCCACGCTCCGCCGGGGGCGTTGACGGTCACGCTGGTCCTGCCCGGGGGCAGGGCGCGGATCCGCGTGTTCGAGCAGCGCCACGACCTGTCCGCGGTGCCGGGCTTCACTCCCGCCGCCGACACCGTCCACATGGGCCCGCTGGCCACGGTCTTCCGCGTCCACACGCTGTGAGCCGGCCGGCGGCCCGCGACGGGACCTGGAGCCGCGCGCGGGCCCCGGCGGTCAGCCGGTGAAGACGTCCCTGCGGGTGAACGGCGCGGCGGCGAAGCGGAAGGCGATCTTGGCGGGCGTGCCCGGGGCTGAGCAGCCCCGCCGTCACCCCCTCGGGAGCCTCCGCGGCCAGCGACCTGGTCAGGTGACCGACCGCGCGCTTGGTGGTGCCGTAGTCACCTCCACCGCCGGTGATGACGATCGAGGTCATGCGGGCTCGTCTCCTTGTCCGGCCGGGTGGTGCTCCTCGCGGGCGGCGACGGTGGCCTCGATGCTGCGCGTGAGGAATTCTCCGATGATCCGCCTCTCCTCCGGGCCGAACGCGTCGATCGTCGTGGTGAGGTGCCGGCCCAGCGGGGCGAAGAACCGCCCGGCCAGGTGGACGGCCTGCTCGTTCATGACCACCTCGATCTTGCGGCGGTCGGTCGCGCTGCGCCGCCGCTCGACATGCCCGGCCTGTTCGAGCCGGTCGATCAGGGCGGTCGTGGCGGGAGGGCTGAGGTTCAGCGCGGCACCGAGCCCGCCCGGCGTCAGCGGGCGGCCTGCGCCGAGGGCGTCAAGGATGACCACCAGGGCGTTCAGGTCCGTGCGGTGCAGTCCGTGCGTGGTGGCGAACCGCTCGACGAACCTGTCGCTCTCCACGTTCAGCCTGCGCATCAGGATCATCAATTCGTAGGCGCTCACGGTGTCCTGCGTCACGCTGCTCCCCGGCTTTGCGGCCCTCTGAGATGGTCGCATAATGTTTCCATGGTGGAATTATTCTACGATGGAAAAACTTCCTTGGAGAAGTTGAGGCCGGGAGCGGCGCTCGCCCTGGGGGTGGCGGCCGGTGCCGTCCTGACCGGGCTGATCTGGCTCCTCGGGCAGCGGCTCCACAGCGTCATCCTCCTGCCCGACCGGGGCGCCTCCTGGTACTACTGGAAGCTGCCCGAGCCGACGGTGTGGACCAGGCTGTCGGCCTGGGCGGGATACGCGGGTCACCAGCTCGCGTTCTGGTGGATGATCTACTACGCGCAGACCAGGGTCCGCCGGTACGCCAAGGGCCTGCACCCGATCAACATCGTCGCGCTGGCGGTGAACGCCGGATTCGTCGCCCTGCACACGCTGCAGACGCACCTGTTCTACGACGGCCTCGCCCAGGACGTGTCGATCTTCAGCTCGCAGGGTTCGGTCGTCATCCTGCTGGTCGCCGTCCTGCTGATGGAGAACAGGCGGCGCGGGTTGTTCCTCGGCAGGCCCGCGCCCATCAGCGGGCAGATCGTGGACGTCGCCCGCCGCTACCACGGCTACCTGTTCAGCTGGGCGGCGGTGTACACCTTCTGGTATCACCCGATGGAGTCCACCACCGGACACCTGATCGGTTTCTTCTACATGTTCCTCCTGCTGGTGCAGGGGAGCCTCTTCCTCACCAGGGCGCACACGAATCGATGGTGGACGCTGACCCTGGAGCTGACGGTCGCGGTGCACGGCACCCTGGTCGCCGTCATGACCTCAGGCCCCGACGGGGCGTGGCCGATGTTCCTGTTCGGCTTCCTCGGCGTCTTCGTCATCACCCAGATGCACGGTCTCGGGCTCTCGCGCGCCGTGCGCTGGATGCTGGCCGCCTGCTACGCAGGCTCCGTCCTGGCCGTGTATGGCATGCGGGACGACCTCGGCGGTGCGGCGGGCGAGGCCGTCAGGATCCCGGCGATCGAGTACGTCCTGGTAGGGGTGCTGGCCGTGTTGCTCTGGCTGGCGCTGCGGACCGCCAGGCTGTTCCGCGGACGCCCTGCGGCCGCCGAGGAGGCGGGGCCGGCGCCGCGACCGTGAAGGACGCCCTGCCTTCCCAGGTTCCCCGCAGGTGAGGCGGGCCGATTGAAGGGTAAGGAGCGGGTCTGCCCGCGAGTGCGGTCACGCGTTTCGGGGGGAGCCCGGAGGCCGAGGTGAGAGCACGTGGAACTGTGCGACATCGGTACTCTCACGGCGCCAGCTGATCACTATCCTTGGGTGTTCGACGGTGCGGCTCGCGGCCACGGCCGCGGTGGGGACGGTGGCGTGGTGACGTTGGATGCGGATACGCAGATCACGGACTTGAGACTCAACGATCACGCCTGCCTCACCTTCGGCGAGTCCGAGGAACTGCTCGATCTCACCGCCGCCTACATCCGGGACGGACTGGCCGCCGGCCTGAGGGTCGTATGGTTGAGCGAGGAGCCGCAGGGAGCGCTGATCGAGCTGAGCCGCCGGGGGATTGCCGTGGATTCCACAGCCGCCACGGGACGGATGGAGATCGCGGCCTGCCAGGACGGACTGCTCGCCGGCCAGAATTTCGCGGTCGATCACGCGATGGGATGGCTGCGCTCCCAGATGGCGGTGACCGAAAGGGAGGGATACTCCGGCCTGCGGGTCGCCCTCGACATGAGCTGGGCACTACGGCCGATCAGCGGGATCGAGCAACTCCCGGTGTTCGAGGAGGAGATCGCGGCGGCGCTGTCGGGTACCAGCGCGTCGGTCCTCTGCCAGTACGACCGCGACCGGTTCGACCCCGTGACGTTGGCGTCGGTGTCCGCGTTCCACACGCGCTCCGTCGCCGCGGCCACCTACCACTTCGACCCTCTCCTGCGGATCTGCCGCCAGTACGCGCCACCGGGCATCCGGCTGGCCGGCCAGATCGACCGGACGGCCGAGGACTCGCTGGCCCTGGCACTGGCCGAAGCCATCCGGGTCGACGGTGACATCATGGTCAACATGGTCGAGCTGTCGTTCATCGACCTTCCCTGCATCCGGATGATCGTTGACGCCGTCCGAAGCGTCGCCCCCGCCCGCAAGGTCGTCCTGCGCTGTAACAGCGCGGTGGCCGCGAGATTCGTCCTGCTCGGTGCCACCACCGTTCCCGGCGTCAGTCTGGTGACCGTTCATGACCGGTGACGAAGACCTGAACAGCCCACCGGTGACGACGGGCCGGCGGGGGGAGATCCCTGACGGCACGCCGCCGGTACTGGACCAGATGTTCGACGGCGATTCGCTGTACGCGCTACGGGCGACCCTGGAGGCGCACGCCTCGCAGGCCGGGCTGCCCGAGGGCCGAGCCGGTGATCTGGTCATCACCCTTCACGAACTGGCCACCAACGCCGTCCTGCACGGTGCGGGGGCCGGACGGGTGAGGATCTGGAAGCACGCCGCGGCGCTGCACTGCCGGGTCGAGGACAGCGGACCGCCCAGGTCGGACGCGCAGCCCGCGGCGAAGTGGCCGTACGAGCATGGGCACGGCCTGTGGATCGCGCGCTACCTGTCCGACGGGATGAGCGTGAGCTCCGGCCCGTCCGGGACCGCCGTCACGGTCGTCTTCGCCCTGCCCGTCAATGATCATTTCACCTCGTTCAGCCTGGTCCGGCACGCGAGGAACGCCCACGTCGTCCTCTCGCTGACCGGCGGCCTCGACCAGCCGGCGGCTCAGGAGCTCGGTGCCGCCGTCAGGGCCCTGCTGTCCGAGCATCCCGCGCCGCGGCTGGTCCTGGACCTGACCGGCGTCACCTTCTGGGACGCCATCGGCATCGCCGCCCTGGTGACGACACAGCAGCGCATCGACGAGACCTCGGCGGGAGTGATGTTCGTGACCGGGTTGTCCGACGAGTTCAGGAAGAGGCTGACCTCGCTCAGCCCGACTCCTTTCACTTTCAGCGACACCCTCGACCACGCGGTCCAGCAGCTTCCTCCCAGCACGGGCGCGTAGGGCCCTGCGCCGCCGAAAACGTCCTCGGACCGGCCCGGCCTGCGACGGCGCGGCGTGTCCCGTTTCCCGTGCGGGAGAGGCCACGAGTAGGGCGTATCGGCCGGTAGCGATGCTCGGAGGCTTGACGACGGTCGAGCCGGTTCTCGCGTCCACAGTGGAGCCGGACCGCACGGTTTCGGAGAACACCGTGGCGGGGAGGGCCACAGCAGCGGTTGTCATGAGGAGCGAGATCGGCCGCGTGCGGGCCAGGTCGATGCCGCCACCAGAGGCATCGTCACGACGCGGCACGCCTGGGGTCGGCATCGCTCCCTCGAAAACAGGAATCGAACGATGGGAGGCCGGCATGCGGCACGAAGATCTCCCGGCCCCGCAGACCGGGATCCTGCTCACGCACTTCCTCACCGTGGCCGACGTGGCCCGCTCGCGGGCCTTCTACACCGATGTACTCGGTGGCGAAACGGTACTCGACGAGAACCCGTGCATCGTCAAACTCGCCAACGCGTGGATCATCATGAACCCCGGCGGCGGTCCCACTCCGGACAAGCCCGATGTCACTTTGCATCCGCCCTCCGATCCTGGCACCGCGACCAGCTTCCTCAACATCCGCGTGGCCGACATCGACAGCTGCTACCAGGAGTGGAGCGCCAAAGGGGCCCGATTCCTCACTCCACCGATCGACCGCAAGGCCGAGTTGCGCTGCTACATGCGCGACCCCGACGGCTACCTCATCGAGGTCGGGCAGTCCACCGGCCTCCTTCACGGCATCCTGGCCGATCCGCCCGCCAAAGGCTGACTACGGCCCCGCCGCCCGTCAGCCCGCGGAAAGCTGGACCGCGACGCTCAGCCGCGATCCGCCATCGGCCCTGCCACGAGGCGCCGCTCCTAGAAGGCAGGGATCGGTTCGGGGACGAGACCCGCTTGACGGAGTAGCCCATACAAGTCGGTCTCGCCCCAGAACTCGACAATCTTGCCGTGTTGAAGTCGGTACGACTTGATCCCCGTCATTGTCAGGTCCCGGCCCGTGCGGTCGTGCGCATAGGTCAACGTGAAAGCCACGGTCACCCGGTCCCCGGCGGCGAACAGATCGTCGATGCGCACCCGGCAGTCCGACAAGCCAGGGGTCATCATCGCCCCTTCGGTGTGATGCCGTCCCCGCACGTGCCGGCCCGCTCCATGAATGAGTACATTCTCGGCCATAAGATTCTCAAGGTCGGCTATCTGGCAGGTCTCGAAGATCCGAAGATAGCGACGAACGACCTCGGCGTTGCGCTCGGCGATGGACTTGATCGCATCTGGCATGCGATGACTCTATTCGGCGGGTACACAGATCACTCGATCATTCGCCCCTGCCGGTGGTGCCTTTTCCGTGAGCCTGTCGCCGCCTAATCTGGGCATTTCTCGCATAAGGGGCGTATCCCAAGCAAAGGGGTGTGGGGGCGATGGGGCGATGGGTCGACTACGAGGTGGTGTTCAAGACCTGCCCGGCCCCCCTGTTGATACTGACACCCGACTTCGTCATGGTCGCGGCGAACGACGCCTATCTGAAGGTCGCCAAACGCACGCTGCAGGACGTGCTCGGCCGCTACCTCTTCACCGTTTTCCCCCCGAATCCGCACATGCCCAACGATCCGGAGACGCAGGGGGTGGAGGTCCTGCGCGCCTCGCTGGAACACGCGATGGCCACCGGCCAGCCCGACTGCATGCCCATGCAGAGGTATGACGTCGAAGTGGTCGGGCGTCCAGGGATGTTCGAGGAGCGGTACTGGAACACGGTCAACACGCCGATCCTCGGCGTGGGCGGCGCCGTGGAATGGATCATGCTCAGTATCGAGGACGTCACCGACTTCGTCCGGGCGATGAGACGCACCCCGCGAGCGGCCCACGGAAAGCTGGCACAACGCCAGGGCGTGGATGTCGATCTCTACTCCAGCGCCCGCGAGCTGCACATCCTCAGCGAGCAGCTCAAGCAGGCGCAAAGCCAGCACCGCGAGATCACCTCGACGCTGCAGGAGGCCATCCGGCGCCAGCGGCAGTTGGTCTTCGACGTGTCGCACGATCTGCGCAATCCGATCACCGGGCTCCTGACCGAGCTGGAGGTCGCCCTCTCGGAACCCGCCATCGACCTGCAGCAGATCCTGCGCAACCTGCTGCGCGACGCCGAGCGACTCAACGAGATCGTGGCCGACGTGCTCGACCTCGCCAGGGTGGACAGCGTCCCGCCCGGTACCGAGTTGGTCGACATGGGCCGTCTCGTCGCGGAGGAACTCCAGCGCCGCATCCCGGCCGCCGGCATCCACACCCGGCTCGACCAGGGGGTGGTGGTGCGCGCCTCGCGGATCCGCCTGGCCCGGCTGCTGGGCAACCTGCTGGCCAACGCCGAACGGCACACCTCCACCACGATCGAGATCATCGTCACCACTCGCCCCTCCGAGGCCGTCCTCGAGGTCATCGACGACGGGCCAGGCATCCCGCGGGCCGACCGCGAACGCGTCTTCGAGCGTCTGTACCGCCTCGAAGACGCCCGCAGCCGTGACCCCGGCGGTTCGGGGCTGGGACTGCCCATAGCGCGCGGAATCGCCCAGGCGTACGGCGGCCGGCTCTACGCCGCCGACCACCCCGCGGGGGCGCGTCTCGTCCTGCGGCTCCCTCTGTACCGGCCGGTGCACCAGGCGGCCACCTGAGCGGAACGAGCGCGCGGCGCGGGACGGCGAACCTTCATCATGAATCTTCGTACGCGGGCATCTAGCCTTGGCCGTGCGGGGTTATCACGACCTCATGGTGCAAATCGGGTACACCTTGATGTCCGAACAGACTCCGGCGCGCCAGCTCGTGGAGTACGCGGCCGCCGCGGAGCGCGTCGGCTTCGACTTCGCGGTCCTGTCCGACCACTACTTTCCGTGGCTGGAGGAGATGGGACATTCGCCCTATGCCTGGTCGGTGCTGGGAGCTGTCGCGCAGGTCACCAGGCGGCTACCCCTCATGACGTTCGTGACCTGCCCCATCATGCGCTACCACCCGGCCGTGGTCGCGCAGAAGGCCGCGACGATGGGCGTGCTGAGTGAGGGCAGGTTCACCCTCGGCCTCGGCGCGGGGGAGAACCTCAACGAGCATGTGATCGGAGAGGGGTGGCCGCCGGTCGACACGCGGCACCGCATGTTCGCCGAGGCCGTCCAGATCATCAGGCGGCTGTTCGGCGGCGACTACGTCACCTACCACGGCGAGTTCTACAACGTCGACTCGGCGAAGCTCTACGACCTGCCGGCCGAGCAGGTCCCCATCGCCATCGCGGCCTCCGGCGGCCGATCCGCCGCCCTCGCCGCAGAGTACGCCGACGTCCTGGTCGTCAACGACCCGATGCCCGACGTGGTCGGGCGGTTCCAGGCCGCCGGGGGCGCGGGCAAGCCCGTCTACGGTCAGCTCCCGATCTCCTACGACAGCGACCCGGAGGCCGCCAGGCAGCGGGCGCACCAGCTGTGGCGCTGGGCCGGCGTCGGCGGCTGGAAGGTCCTGGCCGAACTGCCGGGGCCGGTGAACTTCGCGGCGGCGGCCGGTACGGTCCGCCCTGAGGACGTGGCCAGGAGCGTCCCCTGCGGCGACGACGTGGACGCGGTCCTGCAGGCGCTACGCGCGTTCAGCGACGCCGGGTACACGCATGTGGCTCTGGTGCAGATCGGCGCCGACCAGCAGCATCCGTTCTTCGGCTGGGCGGAGAAGGAACTCATGCCCGCGCTGCGCGACCTCTAGTCCACGAGGCGGGGGAAGACCCGGCCCGCGATCCGCACCCCGAACACCTCGCCGCCGGGCGAGCGCACGAACTCGACGGGCATGTCCCGCCACGGCCCGGCGTCGACGGCGAACAGATCGTCGTGTTCCCGCGCGATGGGCAGGGCTGGAGGGTGGAAGCCGCCGGGCTCGCTCCTGATCACCAGCCGGCTGACCTCGGATTCGACGACGATCCGTTCGTACACCGTCGCCGGCTGCTCGATCGCGTAACTCCCGCTCAGCTCGGCGAGCGTGTCGGGAGCGAGGTCGGCGTGGAGCCTCTTTGCCGGCTTCCTGACGCCCGCGAGGTCGTCGAGCAGCCGGTCCACGATCCGGCGGTAGATCCGGCCGGCGTTCTCGGTGTTGACGAGCACCACGAGCCCGACTTCGGCCTGTGGCACGAACAGGTTGATCGCGCCGATTCCGGGCAGGGCTCCCTCGTGGTAGACCACGTCGCCACCCCCGCGGTGGTCGACGTGCCAGCCGAGACCGGTGGAGGCCGGGCCGAGGCCGACGGGGATCAGCTCGGTGATCATGCGGGTGCGGGTCTCCTCGCCGATCGGGCCGACCGGCCCGTACCCGAGCCACCAGCCCATCCAGCGCGCCAGATCCACCGCGTTGGAGTACTGCGCGCCCGCCCCACCCGCCGAGCGCGGGCCGAGCCACGCCTCCTGCACCGGCTTGCCGTCGCGATGCCCGCTGGCCGCGGGCGCGGAGATCACCCGCTCGGGGAAGTAGCCGGTGGCGTCCAGGCCGAGCGGCCGCAGGATCAGCCGCTCGACGACCGTTTCGAACGGCTCGCCGTACAGGACCTCGACCAGCCGGGCGGCAACGGTCATGGCGGTGTTGGAGTAGGAGAAGAGCCAGCCGGGCGGCAGGATCTGCCTGGCGGTGGCGATGTTGGCCACCTGGAGGGCGAGCGCGGCGTCGCCGCGGTCCTCGACCCACGGCACGTCGCCCGCCCAGCCGACGGCATGGGTGAGCAGGTTCCGCACGGTGACCGTCTCGCCGGCCGTCTCGTCGACCACTCCGAAGTCGCGCAGATAGGTGCGGACGGGGGCGTCGAGGTGGACGCGTCCCGCCTCCACCAGCGTCATCACCGCGGTGGCGGTGAAGGGCTTGCCCATCGAGGCGATCGGCAGCAGGGTGTCGGGGCGAAAGACGGTCGCGGGCTCGGTCCTGGCCAGCCCGTAGGCGCCGAACCTGGTCCCACGCCTGGTCACGATGGCGACCGAGCAGCCCGGTCCGCCGTGGTCGGCCAGGGCGCCGCGGGCGATCTCGTCGAGCGCGACCTCGTCCATCCTGCTCTCCGTCCGTCCGGCGACCGCCCGCGCTTCACGACCGGTCGTGCTGCGACTATGCCGAGGGAGGGAGCGCGAATCCATATGATCGCGCCACAGGAGAATGTTCTGAACTGTGGTCCCGTCACAGCAGGTTCCCGCCGTTCGAGCAGGAGGAAGCGATTGGCACCCGCAGGCGAGGTGCCGGGTCACGCCGCAGCGGCCTCCACGGCTCCTCCCCGCGGTCGCGGTCGTGGCTTCGGCCGGTCAGCGGGGCCGCCGTGACCGCGGTGGCGGTCGTGGCCTCAGCCGGTCAGCGGGGCCGCCGTGACCGCGGTGGCGGTCGTGGCTTCAGCCGGTCAGCGGGGCCGCCGTGCCGTCATCCGGTCGTCCTCCCGTCCTGGTGTGCTCCGTCACCCAGTCGATGATCCGGCGGCTGTAGTCGGCCCGGTGGGACGGTCTGCCGTCCACGATGAACTGGTGGGAGGCGCCGGGGTAGAGCACCATCCTGGCGCGCACGCCCTTGACCCGCAGCGCCGTGAACCACGCCTCGGCCTGCCCGACAGGGCACCGCTCGTCGTGAACGGCGTGCAGGACCAGCGTCGGGGTGGTGACGTGCTCGACGCGCTCGAACGGCGACTGGGACCTGACCAGGCCACGGTCCTCGTGCGGGTGCGCGCCGAACTCCAGCGCGGCGAAGACGCGGCTCAGGTCGGAGGTGCCCGAGGCGCTCACCAGGTCCGCCATCATGCCGGCGACCACGGCGGCGGCGAACCTGTCCGTCCTGGTGGTGAGGTGGCCGGTGAGGAACCCGCCATAGCTGTAGCCGCAGACCGCCAGCCGCTCGGGGTCGGCGATCCCCTCGGCCACCAGCCGGTCGACGGGGTCGAGCAGGTCGCCTTCGTCGCCGTGGCCCCACCGGTGGAGGTTGGCGGTGTAGAAGTCCTCGCCGTAGCCGTCGCTGGCACGCGGGTTGAGCAGGAGCACCGACCAGCCGAGTCCGGTGAGGATCTGGTGGTAGGGGTTGGCGGGTTCGAGCGCGGGCCCCCACGACAGGTGCGGTCCCCCGTGGACGTCGACGAGCAGCGGACCCGGCGTGGTGGCCGCGGGATCGCGCAGCAGCCAGCCGTGCACCGTCTTCCCATCGGCGGTGGTGAACTCGCGCTCCTGCGGCGCCGTGAACGCGACGTCGGGAAGGGACGTCGCGGTGTGCCGGGTGAGTGGCCTGGGTTCACCGCCCGCCAGGTCGACGGCGGCAAGCTCGCCGTACGACGTGGGTGTCATCACCAGCGCGGCGGCTCGGCCCACGCCTGCGGCGACCGACAGACCCGACACCACCCAGCCGGGGGTGGCCAGGAACGGTTTCGGTGAGCCGCCCGCGAGCTCGACGGCGTAGACGTGGGTGCTGCCCCTGTCGTTCACACCGAACAAGACGGTCGTGCCGTCGGAAGAGAACTGCGGGAAGGCCCCGTACCACCCGCCCTGGCCCGGCCTGACGTTGCGGTCGAGCGAGGCGGACAGCTCGACGGCCTCTCCGCCGTCCAGCGGCACCAGGAACAGTCCCAGGTGTCCGATGCGCACCGTGGGTGCGCTCACGACGACGAGCGCGTCCCCGCCGGGCGTCCACGTCACGGCGTCCACGAGAGCGCCCGCCGGGCCGACCGGCCGTGGCGGGGATCCCGCGGCGTCGACGACGTAGGCGGCCGAGGCCAGCGTGAGGTCCGCGTCGGGCCCCTGCGCGGCCGCGTAGGCGAGCCGGGTCCCGTTCGGCGACCAGGCAGGCTCGCCGGTGTCCCCGTCGCCGTCGGTGATCCGGCTCACCTCGCCGGTGGCCAGGTCGAGGACGTGCAGGTGCAGGCGCACCCCCCGGCGCAGGCCCACGCCGTCGGCCTTGAAGCCGAGCCGTTCGATGACCACCGGCGCCGCCGTCCCGTCCCCGGACTCACCGGCCGACAGGTCGACGGGCGCGGTGAAGGCGATGCGCGTGCCGTCCGGGCTCCAGATCGGGCGGCCCGCGCCGAGCGCCAGGTCCGTCGCCGGCCGAGGCTCGCCGCCGCCCATGGGCAGCGTCCAGATCTGCGCGGGCCCCTCACCCGCCCGCAGGAACGCGAGCGTGCCGCCGTCGGGCGACCAGGCGGGCGAGGTGTCGGCCGGCCCGTTGGTGAGCGGTACGGCCGGCCCGCCCTCCCACGGCACCAGCCAGATCGCGCGACGGTCTGCGTCGGCTGCCTTGTCGACGGTGCGCAGCACGTAGGCGACCCGCTCACCGTCGGGGGAGATGGCCGGCTCGCGAGGCAGGGCGAGGGAGTACAGGTCGTCGATGCCCAGCGGGCGGACCATGGTGTGACTCTTTCTGTCGGCGGTGGTGGGATGACGCGCTCACGAGAGCTGGAGCGAACAGGCCGCCCAGTGGCCCGGACCGTGCTCGTGGACGCGCGGCTCGTCCTCCGCGCACGACGGCACGCCGACGGGGCAGCGGGGGTGGAAGCGGCAGCCCGAGGGGATCGCGGCGGGGTCAGGGGCCTCGCCCGCCTTGATCTCGGGCCTTCTGCGCAAGCGGGGGTCGGCCTGAGGGATGGCGGAGACGAGCGCCTTGGTGTACGGGTGGACGGGGTGGCCTATCACGTCGGCGGCGGGCCCTTCCTCGACGATCCGGCCGAGGTACATGACCGCGATCCTGTCGGCGTGCCGGGCCGCGACGGACAGATCATGGGTGATCATGAGGATGCCGAGGCCGGAGCGGCGCAGCCCGTCGAGGAGGGCGAGGACGCCGTCGCGGACGTCGACGTCCAGCATCGAGACGGGCTCGTCGGCGATCAGCAGGTCGGGTTCGGGCGCGAGCGCGGCGGCGATCGCCACCCGCTGCCGCTGGCCGCCGGACAGCTGGTGGGGGAAGCGGTCGAGAAACCGTTCCGCCGGTGCCAGGCCCGCGCGCTCCAGGGCGGCGACGACGCGGGTGTCCCGCTCCTCCTGCGTGGCGCCGATCCGGTGGACGGCCAGCGGCTCGGCCACCGTGCGCCGGACGCGGAAGCGGGGGTCGAGCGACTCGTAGGGATCCTGGTAGATCATCTGCATCTGGCGCCTGATCGACTTCAGCTCCCCGTGCCCCAGCCGGGTGATGTCCCGTCCGCGGAACCTGACGGCCCCCGCCGCGGGCTCGGCCATCCGCATCAGGGTCTGCGCGGTGGTCGTCTTGCCGGAGCCTGACTCGCCGACCAGTGCCACCAGCTCGCCCTCGCCGACGCTGAACGAGATTCCGTCAACGGCTCTGACGACCCGTCTCGGCACCCCGCGCACGGTCTCGACCAGCCCGCGGGGCAGCGGGAACCGCGTGACCAGCCCCTCGATCTCCAGCAGCGGCGTCACGTCAACACCTCCTCGACCGCGCCGAGCCGTTCTATCCGGCCCGTGCGCATGACGGCGATCCGATCGCAGACCTGGGCCACGACCGGCAGGTCGTGCGAGACGAACACGACGGCGAGCCCGAGCTCATGGCGCAGCCGCTCGATCAGCTCCAGCACCTGCGCCTGCACGATCACGTCGAGCGCGGTGGTCGGCTCGTCGGCGAGCAGGATCTTGGGGTCACAGGCCAGCGCCATCGCGATCGCGGCGCGCTGCCGCATGCCGCCGGAGAACTCGTGCGGGTATCGACCGGCGCGGCCAGGCGCGATGCCCACGAGTTCGAGCAGCTCGCCAACCCTGCGTTCGGCGGCCTTCCTGGTGACCGTCCCGTGCAGCAGCATCGGTTCGGCGATCTGCCTGCCGATCGTGGCGACCGGGCTGAAGGCGTTCATCGCACCCTGGAAGACCATCGCGATGTCCTTCCACCGGTGCGGGCGGACGCTGTCCTCGCCGTGGGCGAGCAGGTTCTCGCCCTCGAGCAGGACCTCGCCGCTCACCGTCGCCGTCGGCGGCAGCAACCCCATCAGCGCGAGGATCGCGGTCGTCTTGCCCGATCCCGAGCCGCCCACCAGACCCAGCCCTTCGCCGCGCTCGACGGCGAAGCTCACCCCTCGCAGGGCGTGCATGCGGTCGCCGCGCTCCAGGTCGAACCACACGTGCAGGTCACGGACGTCGAGCAGCGGGGAGTTCACGGCTTCACCCTGAACGTCCGCACCGACAGGTGACCGCCGCGCAGCCTCGGGTTGAGCCGCTCCTCCAGCGCCCTGCCGACGAGGGTGCAGGACACGATCAGCACACCGACGGCCAGCCCCGGCGGGACGACGGCCCACCACGCCCCTCGGGAGAGGGCCTGGCCGTCGAAGGCGTTCTGAATCAGCCGGCCCCACGAGACCGCCGTCGGGTCGCCGAGGCCGAGGAAGGCGATCGCGGTCTCGGTGAGGATCGCGTTGCCGACCGCGAAGATGGTCAGCGTCGACAGCAGCGGCACGGTCTGCGGCAGCACGTGATGGAGGATGACGCGCAGGCTGCCGGCGCCGATCGAGCGGGCCCGCTTGACGTAGACGCGTTCTCTGATGCCGCGCGCCTGCGTCCTGACCACCCGCGCGGTCCTGGTCCACGACAGCAGCCCGATGATCAGGATCACGCTGGTCAGACTCCTTCCCCACACCGCCGCCACGATGAGCAGCAGTGGGATGTCGGGGATCACTAGCAGGTAGTCGGTGATCCGCATGGTGATCGCGTCGACGCGACCGCCGAAGTATCCGGCGACCAGGCCGATCGCGCCGCCGATCACCATGGCGATGAGGGCCGCGCTGAAGCCCACGAGCAGCGAGGTCCGCGCGCCCCAGAGCAGCAGCGTGGTCATGTCGGCGCCGGCGTCGTCGAGACCGAGCAGGTGCTCGGGCGAGGGCGGCTGGTAGACGGCGCCCGCCTTCTCCCAGATGTCGTAGGGCGCGATCTGCGGGGCGAGCAGGGCGAACAGCACGATGAGGGCGAGGGTGACCGTACCGACCGCGCCGCCCGGCTGGGCACGCGCGGCGCGCAACGCCGCGTTGACGGCGCTCATGCCGTGACCCTCGGGTCGAGCCGCTGGTGCAGCAGATCGGAGATCAGGTTGGCAAGCACGATCGCGACCGTCAGCAGCAGGAAGCCGCCCTGCAGCATCGGGTAGTCCCTGTTGCGCACCGCCTGGTAGAGCTCTAGGCCGATGCCGGGATAGGAGAACACCGTCTCCACCAGCAGCGCCCCGGCGACCAGGTAGCCGGCGTTGAGGCAGATGAGCGTCACGACGGGCGGCAGCGAGTTGCGCAGCGCGTACCTGTTCATGATCCGCCAGCTCGGCAGGCCCTTGGCCCTGGCGGTGAGGATGAAGTCCTCGCCGAGCGAGTCCAGCAGGGAGGAGCGCACGATGAGCGCCCAGATGCCCCACCAGACCAGGCCGATCGCGGCGGCGGGAAGGATCATGTGGGCGCTCCTGTCGGCGACCATGTCCCACCACGAAGGGTCACGGAAGCGGAGGTAGGGGTCGGAGACGCCGACGGCCGGGAGGACGTCGCCGAACAGCAGGAGCAGCACCAGGGCCACCCACTGGATGGGCAGCGCCGACAGAAACAGCGAGGCGGACACGGGCGCCCAGTCGGCGGCGGTACCTCTGCGCCAGGCCGACACGATGCCCGTCAGCAGACCGAGGAGCAGTCCGGCGGTCATGCCGGCCAGCACCATCGGCAGGGTGTTCAGCAGCGGGGTCGCCAGTTGGTCCCAGACCGGCTGGCGCGTCTGGAAGGACGTGCCCAGATCCCCCCTGAGCAGCCCTTGCAGGTAGAGAAGGTACTGCTCGGGGAGAGATCTGTTCAGCCCCAGCTCCTCTCTGAGGTGCTCGCGGAACGAGGCGCTGCAGGTGCTGCAGGCCTCGTACTGCGAGGAGGCGTCGCCAGGCGCCAGCCTGAAGATGACGAAGTTGATCGTCGCGGCGATCCACACCGTCACCAGGGCGAAGCCGAGGCGCCTGACGACGTGCTCGCTGCGGCTCACCTCAGCCCTCGTTCCTGCGAGCCCGGGTCCAGAGGTCGGCGCCGTAGCGAAGCGGCTCGATTCCCGCCCACTTGGCGGAGATGACGTGAACGCCGTCGGGATGGTAGAGCGGCAACGTCGCCCTGGCGTCGCGCAGCACCATCTGCTGCATCTGGGCGATCATCGTCTTGCGCTCCGCCACGTCGAGCGTGACCCTCTGCTGAGCGTAGAGCTTGTCGTACTTCGGGTCGCAGTAGCCGGCGAAATTCGTGCTTCCCCACGCGTCGCACATGTAGATCCGCAACGACAGGCTGGGGTCGGGCTCCAGGTAGCTCCAGTAGGAGAACGCCAGGTCGAAGTCGAGGTACTTGCCGTCCGGGGCGGCGACCGTGGCCGTGTACTCCTCGGTGATCTCCGGCTTCAGCGCGATGCCGACGGCCTTCAGGTTCTTCTGCAGGATTTCGGCCACCCTGCCGAGCTCCCACACCACCAACTCGTACTCCATGCGGGAGCCGTCCTTGGCGACCCTGATCCCGTCGGCGCCGCGCTTGTGGCCGAGCTCGTCGAGGATCGCGTTGGCACGAACGGGGTCGAAGGCGTCGGCGGCGATCGTGCCGGGAACGTAGGAGTCCTGGGAGGGCACGAGGATACTGCGTCCCGGCTGACCGAAGCCGTTGAGCTCGACCTCGATGAGTTCCTTGCGGTCGATGGCCAGCGACATGGCCTCGCGGACCTTGACGTCCTTGAGCTCGGGATGGTCCTTCTTCTTCGGGTTGGTGTTGATGTTCAGCATGGCCACCGCCTGCGCGGGGGTCCGCTGGATGGTGACGCCCTTGGATCCCTCGACCGACTTGGCGATCGCGGGGCCGTCGGTGTAGCCCCACGCGAGGGTGTCGCCCGACTTGAGCGCCCGCGCGAGCCCCTCCGCGTTCTCGAAGACCTCCAGGCCGACCGCGTCGACCTTGGGCGGCTCGCCGTAGTAGCCTTTGTTCGGTTCGAAGATCGTTGTGCCGTTGGGATTGAACTCGGTGACCGTGAAGGGGCCACCGGACACCATGGGGAGCTTGTCCTCGGGGTGGAAGCTCATCAGGTCCTTGCCGCCGTTGCCCGTGTGACTCGACCACACGTGCTTGGGCAGGACGCTGAAGTAGGCGAGGGAGCTGAGCGCGGTCGGAGGCAGGGGGTCGGCGTAGGTGACGACGAACGTGTCGGGGTCGGGCGCGGCCACGGACTTCACGCCGTCGAGGGCGGAGGCGACGAGTCCCGCGGCGCCGTCCTTGTGCTTGAGGATGATCTCTGCGGTCCACAGCGCGTCATCCGAGGTCAGCGGCTTGCCATCGGACCAGGCTCCCTTCTTCAGCTTGAAGGTGTAGGTCCGCCCGTCGGACGAGGCCGTCCAGCTCTCCGCCCAGGCAGGTTTCACGTCGGCGCCGTTGAGCTGGATCAGGGACGGGTAGACCATCTGGCGGGCGAGCCAGGAGCCGAACAGGTTGGTGGCCATCGGGTTGAGCGACTCCAGGCGGCCCAGGTCGCCGGTGACGCCGACCCTCAGCACGCCGCCCGTGGCGGCCTGGAGGGGCCCCTGGTCGGCACTCTGACAGGCGACCGTCAGCGTCGCGAGGACGGCGATCGTACCGATCGCGCGGGTGGGTCCCCGCCGCAGCCGTGTGAGCATGATGTTCCTCCTGCAGTACGGGCCGCTACCACGCGGCCAGCGGCCCAGCCGCCTTGACGTTGATCCGGATCATGGGTTCGAGGAGATAGGACAGAGGGGTCTCGGTGATCTCCACGACGCTGACGGACTCGGGGTCGGCCCCCGCCTGTACGGCCCTGCGGACCGCCATGTCGCACGCCTCGTCGACGGCGGCGCGCCGCCCGTCACCGGCGGGCGTGAGCGTCTCCCATCGCCCGCTGGCCAGCGCGATGGCCGCGCCGACGGCGTTGGCGACGTCGGCGTGTTCGGGCCGCAGCACCTCGGCCGCGCCCGCCACCACGTCGGGGATGAGGAAGGCGCCACCGCCGACCGCGACCAGAGGCCTGTCGGTCCTGCCGAGCGACATCCGCTCGACGGCGGCGCTGATCATCGCGTCGGATTCGACGAGCGCCGCGTCGAGCAGCGCTCTGGTCTTGGCCGAGCGCTGCGCGGGGGTGACCCGGCCGACCTCACCCCGGCCGGCGAGTACGGCGGCGTCGGTCAGCGTCGGCGTGCGCCCGCCGAACACCAGGCCCTCGGTGGCGATGCGGTAGCCGACCGAGGCGGGTCCGACCTCAGGCGACTCCTTCGTGCCCGCGACGATCGTGCCGCCGCCGACGGCGACGCTCAGGATGTCGGGCATCCGGAAGTTCGTCCTGATGCCGCCGATGTCGACCGCGAGCGCGGACTCGCGGGGGAAGCCGCGCACCAGCACGCCGAAGTCGGTCGACGTGCCGCCCACGTCGGCGACGATCGCCTCCTCGACCCCTGCGAGGAAGGCGGCGCCGCGGATGGAGTTGGCGGGTCCCGAGCCGATGGTCAGGACCGGGTAGCGCGCGGCGTAGTCCAGCGACATCAGCGTGCCGTCGTTCTGGGCGAAGAAGGCGGCGGCGTCCAGGCCGCGGTCGGCCAGGACCGCGGTGAGCGCGTTGGTGACGTCGCCCGCCGCGCCGTACAGAGCGGCGTTCAGCACGGTGGCGTTCTCGCGCTCGATCAGGCCGAGCGCCCCGATCTCGTGGCTCATCGAGACGGGCAGGTCCGGGCTGAGCTCGGCGGCGACCATCGCGGCGACGGCGAGTTCCTGGTCGGCGACCGCGGGGCTGAACACTCCCGTCACCGCCACCGCGTCGACCCGTCCGGCCACCGAGCCGAGGAAGCGGCGCACGCCCGCCTCGTCGAGCGGGGCGATGGGCCATCCGTCGACGAAGTGCCCGCCCTCGACGATGACGGACCCTGCGACGACGGCCTCGGCGAGGTCGGCGGGCCAGGTCGTGAGCGGCGGGACCGCGGTCGTGGCGGGCGCGCCGATGCGGATGACGGCCACCCTGCCGAGGCCCCTGCGCTGCAGGATGGCGTTCGTGGCGTGGGTCGTGCCGAGCATGACCCTGCCGACGCGGCCGCTGTCGTCGCCGAGCTGGGCCAGCACGTCGGCCAGCGCGGCGCGCATGCCGCCCGCGACGTCGACGCTCGTGGGCCGCTTGGTCCAGGCGAGGATCTTGTCAGACCTGTCGAGGACGACGGCGTCGGTGTTGGTGCCGCCGACGTCCACTCCCACCTTCAGGTCACGCGAGAAATCAGCGGCCGACATGGGCGAGCTCCTCCACGGGGCGATAGGCGATGTCGTAACCGAACGCGGCGGGGCCGGCGATCTCAAGGCCGCGGGGCGTGCGCCAGAGAGGGTCGCACGACCAGGCCAGGACGCTGACCCGCTGGCCGAAGCGGAGCATCTCGGTGGAGATGGCACCCGCGGTCTGCGTGTCGACGATCGTGATCAGGTCCGGCACGCTGGCGAGGATCTCACCGTCTTCCAGGGCCAGCAGGTTCTCGTTCTGCAGCTCGACCCTGAGCATCCGCCCGCGGCAGCTGTCGGTGCCCTGCACCACGACCGAGCCGTGGACGAAGCCGCCGCCCGTGCGCCGCTCGACATCGACGATCTTCCCGTGGATCAGTTCGCGGGCCCCGAGGCAGTCGCGAAGCGCCGCCAGCGGGTCAGTCGCGCCCTCCACGCTGCGGCCGATGTCCATGGCCGCCGAGACGCTGCCCTCGATCAGCCCGCCGCGGGCCTGCCCCGCCGTCATGACGTAGCTGGACAGCAACGAGGACGCGCCGCTCGCGACGCAGACCGCGCGGGCCAGCCGTTCGGCCCACACCGCGCTCACCGGGCGCAGAGTGGCGACGTTGCCCACCACGTCGGACATCACGACGAGGTCGAGAGGGAGTCCCGCGACGTTCATGGAGACCATCTGGACTTCGGGAAAGGCCCTGCCCATACCGTCGGCGTCGAGCAGCGGCAGTCCGACCTGCGCCGCCCACGCGACGGGTTCGACCCCGTTGCTGCCGCCGATCTCCGCAGGCATGATCGCGGCCGGCCGCCGACCGAGGATCCGCTCGATCTCCTCGCACAGCCGCTGGGGCTGTTCGAGGCTCATGAGCATCTCGTGTCCGACCGTGGGGGCGCCGATCCCGGACAGCGGGACGATCAGGTCGTCATCGCCGAGTTCGTCCAAGCGCACCACGGGGACGGGTCCGTGTCGCCGGATGGCCTGCATCGCGCTGGGGATGGCGGTCTCGACGGCACCGCCGCCCCCTGTCCCCAGCACGGCACATCCGCGAGCGAGCGCGGGCAGTTCTGCCTCGTTCAGCTGCATGCCGACGACTATGCGCGGTGCCGGTTCGTGAAGCCAATATGACCAGAAGCCAACAGTATGCGGTCATACTGTGGCGATGACACAAACGCCGCCGACAGTGGCCGACCTGCTGGCGCATCCGGTGCGCTTCGGGCTCACCCTGCTCGCGGGGCCCGGGGCGGGCCGTCCCATCGAGAAGGTCACCGCCGTGAGCACCCTTCCCGGGGTGGTGCACGCGGCCGAGGGCAGCCTGGTGGTGATCCTGGAGCCGCCCGGCTCGGCGCTGACCGGCTACGAGGCGGACGTGGCGATCAGGCACGCGGCCGACAGGGGGCTGGTGGCGCTCGTCCTGACCGGGCCCGTGCGGTTGCCGGTGACCTCGCAACACCTGGCGAAGCGGGCCCAGGTTCCGGTGCTGGGCTCCGAGACGGCGCAGGACGGCGCCGAGCTGCTGCTGCGGATCGACCGCTACGCGCGCGGCGGCGCGTCAGACGCGCTGGCCAGGGCGGCCGCGGCCATCGAGGCGGCCCAGAACGCGGCGGACGCGGCCTCCGACGACCCCGTCGCGGCCGTGCTCGCCGCCGCGGGCGACGCGCTCGGATGCACTGTCGACCTGCTGGAGTACGCGCCGACGGCCCCGAACTCCCCTGGCGCGGTCGTGATCGGCGACCAGGCGGTCGCCGAGGTGGTCGCGGGCACGCACGACGAGGCCGCCCACGTGGCGCTTCCCGCCGTGGCCGCGGTGGTGTCCAGGGTGCGGCAGAACGAGCTCAACCGGCGCTTCGCCGCGACGATGACCAGGGCGGAGCTGATCGTGCAGATCGCCCTGGCGGAGCGGGCCCAGCTCCCGCAGCTCAGCGCGCAGGCGCAGCGGGCCGGGCTGCCCGTCCAGCAGACGCACGTCGTGGCCTGGGTGCGCGTGGAGGCGGCCGAGGGCGCGCCCGCGGGCCTGTTCCAGCAGCGGCAGCTGCTGGCCGCGCTGGAGCTGGCGGCGCTGCAGGCGCTGGACGGCCGCCCCGGCATGTGGCACGTGGCGAGCTTCAGCGGCGACCTGATCGTGGTCTTCACCGATCCGGTCGCGGGCGCGCACCTCTACGGGCGGGTCAGGCAGGAGATGCAGGCGCTGCTTGCCACCCTGGCCGAGCGCGGGGACGCGCTCGTCACGGTCGGGATGGGCACGCCCCAGGCCGGGCCCGACGGCATCAGGCAGTCGGCGGCCGAGGCCAGGGTGGCGGCCGACTCGGCGGCGGTCAGGGGCAGGAGGGGGACGATCGCCGACACCGACGCCAGCGGGCTACGGCGCATCCTCGCCGACCTCTACTCCTCGCCGCTGTCTCGCGGCCTGCTGGCCGAACTGCTGGCGCCCCTGGACGCGCTGGGTCCCGAACGGTCCTGGATCGGCGTCGTCACGCTCTCGGCGTTCCTCGACTCCCAGGGCTCGCCCACCAAGACCGGGCGAGCCCTGCACCTGCACGCGAACGCCGTGTCCTACCGGCTGCGCTGGATCACCGAGGCGCTGGACGCCGACCTCGACGACCCCGACGTGAGGTTCGCCCTCCAGATGGCCTGCAGGGTCAGGCTGCTGGGAGCGTGAGCGGGGTCAGATCCCTTCGCGCCAGGTCCACCGGCCCGCGAGCATGGTGGCGGCGACGGGCATCCGTCTGAGCAGGTCGGTCGAGGCGGTGTAGAGGTCGGCGTCGAGCACGACCAGGTCGGCCGGATCCCCCACGGCGGGCGTGACCCGGCCGGTGCGGGTGGAGGCGGCCAGGGCGGCCGCCACCGGGATGGCCTGCTCCTCGTGCCACGGCTTCCTGCCGTCCCTGCTCCTGTCGACGGCCGCGGCCAGCGAGATCCACGGGTCGAGCGGGGCGACGGGGGCGTCGGAGCCGAGGGCCAGTCCGGCTCCCGCGGACAGCAGCGCGCCGAAGGGGAAGGCCCTGCCGGTCCTGCCTGCCCAGTGATGATCGGCCACGTCCCTGTCGTCCATCGCGTGCTCGGGCTGGACGCTGGCGACCACGCCGAGCTCGGCGAACCTGGGCAGATCGGAGTCGCTGAGCAGCTGCGCGTGCTCGATGGTGCCGTGCGCGCCGAGCTCCTCGAACGCGTCCAGGGCGAGGGTGTTGGCGTGGTCGCCGATCGCGTGGACCGCCGGGCGCAGGCCGTTCGACCAGGCCCTGCGCATCAGCGGGATGAGGTCGTGCGGCGGCACGAGCAGCATGCCGCGCGGGTGCTCGGCGTTCTCGAGCCCCGGGTAGGGGTCGTGGCAGTAGGCGGTACGGGTGTTGAGCGATCCGTCGGTGATCACCTTGAACGGGCCCATCTCGACCAGCCCGCCGGTCCCCGGGATGACATCGCCGGTGCGCAGCCCTCTGGCGATCGCCTCCTCCAACCGGCCCGGCCAGACGCCGCACGCCACCCTCAGCGAGACGGTGCCCGCGCGCACCCTGCGCACCCACGCGTCGAGGTGCCAGGGCGCCTCCAGCTCGACCACGCCGACGACGCCGCGGGCGGCGGCCGCCGTGGCGGCCTCGTCGGCCCAGGCGTCCAGCAGATGCTCGGGGAGCCTGGCGACGTCCTCGCCCACTGCCTGCCACTCGGTCTCACGCAGGATGCCGGTGGGGTGACCGGCGTGGCCGTACTTCTCCGCCGCGGCGGCGTTGACCCAGCAGCAGTGCAGATCCCCGCTGACCAGCACGATCGGCACGTCCGTCGGGGCGGCGGCGTCCAGCAGGTCGCGATGCGGCCTGTCGGGCCACATCGCGTCCCTGAATCCGTAGCCGACCAGCGGCAGGCCGGGCTCGGGCGGCCTGGTCCTCAGTCTCTCGGCCACCAGGCTCGCCGCCTCGGCCGCCGACGTGGCGGACGACAGGTCGAGCCGTTGCCTGGCCAGGGTCCACTGGTCGAAGTGGACGTGGTGGTCCCACAGTCCCGGCACGACGGTGCGGCCCTCGACGTCGAGGACGTTCCAGCCGCTCTCGGGCGTGATCCGCTCCTCGACTCGCGCCACCCGGCCCTCGCCGAGCAGGATGTCGACCGGCGTCGCCGCCTGGCCGAGCCTGGCCGAGCGCAGCAGCGTCCATCCGTCGTTCATCGGCTCTCCCCGGAGGTCAGGACCTGGCGCATGTGCCTGGCGAGCTCGGGGTTGCGATAGCCGGCGTCGGTCTCCAGCGCCTGAATGATGCGCCACGCGATCTCGGCAGGCTTGTCCTGGCTGAGTTTGGCCTTGGCCAGCACGCGGGTCGGTCGCAGCCGGAACCCGGTCACACCGCGCGCGACCTTGCGCCCGTGATCGTCCTCGACCCTGAACGGCGTGGGCCGCACGCTCTCGTACCGGTCGACGGTGTCGGTGAGCACCCGGTAGGTCTCGGCGGCGTCGAGCGGTTCGGGGCGGCCGTAGAGGTGCGCGACCAGGTAGTTGTAGGTGGGTACGGCGGGCCCGCCGCCGCCGTACCATCCGGGCGAGATGTAGCCGTGCGGACCCGCGATGATCAGCAGGACCTCGTGCTCGCCGAGCTCATGCGCCTCGTCGTCGGGCCTGCCGAGATGGCCGACGATCGAGAGCGCAGGGCCTTCCTCGACCAGAACCGGCAGGTGGGAGCCGACGAGGCCGCGCGGCGTGCCGCTGAGGAGCGTCGCCCACGGATTGTCCTGGACGAGGGCCCTGATCCTCTCCTTGTCGTCGAGCAGGTAGTCACTGTTGTGTCGCACGGTCACATCCGTAGGTCTGGGTCCACATGACCACGACTATCTCCCGCCTCCGAACGTCGGCCAAGATGGTCATGGCACAACGCACCCGCTTCCGGTTGTGGTCAGGCCACAATCATGGTCGGACTCCTCGCCCCGGGTCGGCGAGCCAGCGCCGGCATCGGAACGGACGGCACTGCCGCGCCGATGGCGATGAGCATGGTCCCCATCATGAGCAGCTCGAGGTGCCGCTGCCGCACTCTGCGAGGATCGCGCAGGCCGCGACGGATCCGCTCGGCCCGAGGCGTGCGGGTGATGTAGACCATGAACCAGCCCGTCAGCACCCCGCAGGTCAGCTCGACGACGCCTATCTTGACCAGCGACGGCATGGTCAGCCCTCCACGTTGGCGAAGAAGTCACGGACGTGATCGAGCACGTCGAAGCCGTTGTGCGCGGCCCCTGGCACGACGTCGAGCCGTACCGGAATGCCTGCCGCCTCGAAGCTGCGGCGCAGGCTCTGGATGCGGTCGAGCCTGGTGGCGCCGGCCGCGTCGGCGCCCTCGACCCACAGCGGGTCCTTCTCGGTCACGGTGAGGGTGCAGGTAGAGGAAGCGGTGGGCGAACTGTCCGCCTCCGGGAAGCCGTGCATCATCATCCGCGGACCCGCCAGCCGGTACTTGGCGGCGACCTCGTCGACCATCGACAGCAGGATCCGGTCGAACCTGCTCGGGGCGGATGAGCGTGGCGTCATACTGGCCCGACCGCACGCCGTTGAGCCGGGTGTCGTCCTCGTTGACGAACGACATCTCCAGGCCCGCTCATCCCCGCCACGTTGCGGCCTCGCCTGTCGAGCACGCGTGCCGTCCCCGAGCACGCCGCACGCGGGTGAGGTCGAGGCGACGCGATCTCCTGCCGTGCGGTTGATCACTGGCGGTGGTCGCGGTGCCGGTGGGCGGTGCGAGTCCACTCCTCGGACGCGGCCTGGGCGGTGGGGTAGGCGGACAGGACCCGGTCGAGGCCGATCAGGCGCAAGACGCGGGCGACCTGGGCGGGCACGGCGGCCATCGCGATGGTCGCGTCCGCGGCCGTGGCGTGGTTGCGGGCGGCGACGAAGGCGGCGATGCCGCTGGAGTCGCAGAACGTGAGCCCCGACAGGTCGATGATGAGCAGTTGGCCCGCCGTCAGAGGGATGTCCGCCAGCGTCCGGCGGACCTCGG
This sequence comes from Nonomuraea sp. bgisy101, assembly GCF_057708945.1. Lineage (NCBI taxonomy): Bacteria > Bacillati > Actinomycetota > Actinomycetes > Streptosporangiales > Streptosporangiaceae > Nonomuraea > Nonomuraea sp. bgisy101. The sequence continues at coordinate 26,503 of NZ_JBYITD010000004.1, read as the reverse complement.
GAGCGGTGTGGTGGTCCAGCCTTCCGGCGAGTTCGAACACGACGCCGCTGTCGACGCCTCGCACGGTGCTGGTCAGGCCGGTCATGGTGGGTCTTCCGCGGGCAGGGGCACGCCGAGCGCCAGGATGGCGGTGTCGTCGTCCAGACCGTTGCCGAAGCCGTCGACGAGGTCGGCCAGCGCGCTGATGGCCCCGGCCGCGGTGGTGGGGGCGAGGCGCGTGGCGAAGGCGCGCAGGGCTTCGTCTCCGTACCGCTCGCCGCCGGCCCCCGTACGGGCCTCGGTCAGCCCGTCGGTGTACAGCAGAAGGGTGTCACCGGGCGCCAGGCGGATCGTCCTGGTGGTGAACGTGGCGCCGGGCAGGATGCCGATGAGCATGCCGTTCGTGGTGGGCTGGTAGTCGGCGGTGCCGTCGGCGCTCAGCAGCAGGCACGGGGGATGGCCGCCGCCGGCCAGCGTGACGGAGAAGGCGTCGCCGTCCGGGGTGAGGATGCCGAAGATGGCGGTGCAGTAGTGGGGGTTGTCGGCGCTGTACTCGCTGTGCAGGGCGGCGTTGAGGGTGTCCAGTACGGTGTCCGGGTCGGGATCGTAGGCGGCGGCGGCACGAAGGGTGTAGCGGATCAGGGAGGTCACCGCCGCGGCCTCGGCGCCCTTGCCGCACACGTCGCCCAGGAAGAAGCCCCACCGGTCGCGGGTGAGCGGGAACAGATCGTAGAAGTCGCCGCCGACCTCGTCGCGAGAGGCGATGTGGTAGTGGGCGACGGCCTCCAGCCCGGGCACGTCCGGCAGCGAGGGGGGCAGCAGGCTGCGCTGCAGCGTGGTGACCAGGCGCTGGAGCCGCTCGCGTTCGCGCTCGGCCTCGTGTCGCGCGCGCAGCAGTTCCCGCTCGTATGCGCGGCGGTCGGAGGCGTCGAAGATCGTGGTGCGGATGAGCTGGGGCTGTCCGTCGGTGCCGGTCTTGACCGTGGAGGTGACCAGGACCGGCAGGCTGGTGCCGTCGGCGGCCCGCAGTTCCAGGGCCACACCGCCGATCTCGCCCTGCATGGCCAGCAAGGGCGCGAAGTGGGTCTCGTGGTAGAGCCTGCCGCCGACGGTGAGCAGGTCGGCGAACGACCGGCGGCCGACCAGCTCCTCGCGGGTGTAGCCGAGCCAGGTCAGCAGCGTGGCGTTGACCTTGGCGATCCGGCCGTCCAGGAGCGTGGACAGGTAGCCGCAGGGCGCGTTGTCGTACAGGTCCTCGGCGCTGTCCTCCAGCAGCGAGGCGAACATGGCCGCCTCGCCAGGACCGTCGCCGGGGTCGTGCCCGTTCATGTCCGACGATCGCCGGCGGCGAAGGAGGCGATCGCCTCGCTGGTGGCCTCCGGGGCGCTGAGTTGCGGGCAGTGGCCGGTCGCGGGCAGCGTGATCAGGTGGCTTCCCCTGATCCGGGCATGGACGAACCTGCCGACCTCGGGGGGAGCGATCACGTCGTGGGCGCAGTCGAGAACCAGCGTGGGCACGCGCACGTGGGCGAGGTCGGCGCGATTGTCGGACAGGAACGTCGCGCGGGCGAAGGCACTGGCGATCCGCGGGTCGGTCCGGCAGAAACTGTTGGTGAGCTCCTCGCCGAGCTCGGGGCGGTCCGGATTGCCCATGATCACCGGGGCCATGGCAGCCGACCAGCCGAGGTAGTTGCTGTCCAGCGACTCCAGCAGCTCCTCGATGTCGGCCCGGCTGAACCCACCCCGGTAGCCGTCGTCGTCGATGTAGCAGGGCGAGGGAACCAGCAGCACCAGCTTCGCGAACCGCTCCGGCTCCCGGATGGCCGCGAGCACCCCGATCATCGCGCTGACCGAGTGCCCCACGAACACCACCTGTGACAGCTCCAGCTCCCGGCAGATCCGCAGCACGTCGTCGGCGTAGCCGTCCAGGGTGGCGTACCGCTCCTCCTGCCAGGCCGACAGGTCCGACCGGCCAGACCCCACATGATCGAACAACACCACCCGGAAGTCCCGGGCCAGCGACGGTGCCACCAGGCGCCACAGGTTCTGGTCGCAGCCGAAGCCATGGGACAGCATCACCGTCGGCCCGTCCGCCCGCCCGGTCACCACCACATGATTTCTGGCATTGACTCCCATACTGCCCATATCACCTCATTCTCCCACCGTCCATGTCCGGGGCGGGGGAAGGCCGGAAGCAGGCGGCCGCGTTCCACGCTGGACCCGCGGCCGCGGATCCCGATCCGGCCGCGCGCCCGCGCCGGATCGGGGCGGGGCGTCAGGCGGTGACGCCGCCGTCCACCGCGATGGAGGCGCCCGTGATGTACCGGCCTCCCTCGCCGGCCAGGTGGGCGACGGTCGAGGCGATGTCCGCCGGCTGCCCGTAGTGTCCGAGGGCGGTGTAGGCGCTCTGAGCGTCGGCGCCCGGCCCGTCCGCCGGGTTCATGTCCGTGTCGATCGGGCCGGGGTGGATCACGTTGGCGGTGATGCCACGCGGGCCCAGGTCGCGGGCGAGCCCCTTGGTCAGCCCGGTGAGGGCGGTCTTGCTCAAGGCGTAGAGGGTGACGCCGGGGAAGGGCGTACGCCCGGCCAGGCAGCTGCCGATGTTGATGATCCGCCCGCCTTCGGTCATGTGCCCTGCCGCGATCTGGGCGGCGATGAACGGCGCGCGCACGTTGACGGCGAGCACCCGGTCGAAGTCCTCGGGCCGCACGTCCTGAAGAGGACCGAAGGGGAACACAGCCGCGTTGTTGACCAGGACGTCCAACCGGCCGAACTCGGCTGCCACCCGGCTCACCGTGTCCGTCACGGCCTCGGGGTCGCCGGCGTCCGCCTGGAAGGCCACGGCGCGGCGTCCCAGCGCCTCGACCCGCTTCACGACGGCGCGGGCCTGGTCATGGCTGTGCTGGTAGGTCACCGCCACGTCCGCACCGTCCTCGGCCAGCCGGAGCGCGACGGCCTCGCCGATACCGCGGCTGCCGCCGGTCACCAGCGCCGCCTTGCCGTTCAAAACCGCAGTCATGCCGGGCTCCTGTCCTGAGTGAGCTTCAAGGGAGAGGCGACTTCCGCCCTCCACGCCTCCCTTGAACCCCGCTCCGCTTCACCCGGTTGCACGAGAGCGCCACGACCGGAGGGCTCCACCCCGTCAATGGCCTGACCAGCGGGCGGGCTCCGCGTCCATCTCGTGTCGCCAGGGCGGTTCGGCGCCCACGCGGGTGCAGGTGAGGGCGGCGACGCGCTGGGCGTAGGTGAGCGCCGCGGTCAGCGTGTCGACAGGAATGGTGGCGAGCCGGTCCCTGGCCAGCCTGTCGTCCCGGAAGAGGGCGGCCAGCAGGCCGGACATGAACGCGTCCCCCGCGCCGACGGTGTCGGCGACCCGCACCTGCCGCGCGGGCAGGTCGATCGGCCCATCGGGGCCGAGCGCGTGGACGCCCGCGGCCCCGCGGGTCACGACGACGAGGGCGGGTCCGCGCTCCCGCCAGCGGGCCGCGACGGTCTCGACCGGCTCGCTGGGCGTAAGCCATGCGAGGTCGTCGGAACTCACCTTGACCAGGTCCACCAGCCCGATCCAGCGATCCAGCCGCGCGCGCAGGAGGGCGGGATCGCGGGCGAGCCGAGGTCTCAGGTTCGGGTCGAGGGTGAGCGTGCGCCGCGCTCGCTCCCGCAGCAGCAGCGACTCCAGGGTGTCGCCCATGGCCGGTACGGCCAGCGCGAGCGACCCGCTCACGTGCACGCAGCAGGCACTGCCGGGCAGTTCAGGCGGCAGTTGGTCAGGCCTCCAGGCGCCGTCGGCGCTGCCTTCGACGTAGAAGGCGTACTCGGCCGCGCCCTGGGCGCCGAGCGTGACGACGGCCAGTGTCGTCGGCTCGTCGGCGCGGACGGCGATGCTCAGATCGACGCGCGAGTCCGTCAGGTGCGCGCGCAGGAGCCGGCCGAACCCGTCGTCCGCGATCCGGGCGAGCAGCGCGACCTCGACGCCGAGCCGGCCGAGACCGGCGGCGACGTTGGCCGGGCTCCCTCCGGGCCTGGCGGCGTAGCTCTCGCCGTCCTGCCGCGGGACCAGGTCGACCAGAGCCTCACCACAGGACACGATCATGTGCTGGGCTCCCTGTCGTGGTGGCGGCGGTCAGGTGGACAGCCGCTGGCCGGTGACCGCGGAGAACAGCCGTTCCTTGCCGGGCTGGATGCGCAGCCGGACCTGCTCGCCCTTGGCCGGGGGCGCGTTGGGGTCGACGCGTGCGATGACCGTCTGGTCGCGCAGCGCCGGGTCGGTCGTGCCGGCGTACTGGCCGTAGAGGAAGGCGTCCGAGCCGAGTTCCTCGACCACCGTGACGGTGATCGGGAAGGTCGAGCCGTCCGTGCCGGCGTCTCCCTCGCCGACCACGTCGACGCCCTCGGGCCGGAAGCCGAGGATGACGCGGTCGCTGCCCTCCTCCTTGAGCGCCTTGAGCGTCTCGCGGCTCAGCCGGACGCGCATGTCGCCGAGGACGGCCTCGTCGCCTTCGACCCGGTACTCGGCCAGGTTCATCGACGGCGAGCCGATGAAGCCGGCGACGAACACGTTGGCCGGGTGCTGGTAGAGCCGCAACGGCGTGTCGACCTGCTGAAGGATCCCGTCCTTGAGGACGGCCACCCTGTCGCCCATCGTCATGGCCTCGACCTGGTCGTGGGTCACGTAGACCGTCGTCACCCCGAGCCTGCGCTGGAGAGCGGCGATCTGGGTGCGGGTCTGCACTCTCAGCTTGGCGTCCAGGTTGGACAGCGGCTCGTCCATGAGGAACACCTTCGGCTCGCGCACGATCGCCCGGCCCATGGCCACGCGTTGCCGCTGCCCGCCGGACAGGGCCTTGGGCTTGCGGTCGAGGAACTCCTCGAGGTCCAGCAGGCGGGCGGCCTCACGTACCCGCCGGTCGCGCTCCTCCTTGGGCGCCTTCATCACCCGCAGGGCGAAGCCCATGTTGTCGGCCACCGACATGTGCGGGTAGAGCGCGTAGTTCTGGAACACCATCGCGATGTCCCTGTCGCGCGGCGGCAGGTGGGTGACGTCGCGCTCGCCGATGCTGATGTGCCCGCCGTCGACTCGCTCGAGGCCCGCGAGCATGCGCAGGGAGGTGGACTTCCCGCAGCCGGACGGACCCACGAGGACCAGGAACTCGCCGTCGGTGATGTCGAGGTCGAGGGCGTCCACCGCGGGCCGTGCGGATCCGGGGTAGACGCGGGTCGCCTCGTCGTAGAGAACTCTGGCCATCGGTTTCTCCTCACGAGTTGGCTGGAAGCGGTTCTGTGACGGCGGCCGTCGGCCGGCCGTCGTGGACGGAGACGAGAAGCAGTCGGGCACCCAGCTTGCGCAGGGTTCGCTCCTCGTCCTGCGGGACACCCTGATCAGTGATCACGGTGTCGTAGGCGCTGACGTCGCGGTGACTGAAGGGGGCGTGGCGGCCGAATTTGGAGGAGTCGACGAGCAGCAGACGCCGCTGGGCCGCGTCGAGCATCGCCTCCTTCACCGCGGCGTAGCCCTGAACCGGGTGGTAGAGCCGGCCGCCGGTGACCGCCACCGCCGACATGAGCGCGAGGTCGGCGTGGACGCGCTGCAGGGCGCGTGACACCTCTGGTCCGATCGTGGAGTCGAAGGCGCCCTGGTAGTCGCCGCCGAGCAGGATCGCGTCGCTGTGCTCGGTGGCGGCGACGATGCGGGCGATCTCCACAGAGTTCGTGATCACCGTGTAGCTGCCGCGCTCGTCGAGGCGCTGGGCCAGCGGGAACAGCGTGGTCGAGTCGTCCATGAGGATCACTCCCCTGGGCGGCAGTTCGCGCAGGGCGGCCTCGGCTATGGCCTCCTTCTCCGCCAGGCGCGCGTACCTGCGCACCTCGGGGGAGACCTCCACCAGGACGGCCGCGACGGTGGCCACCTGTCCGCGGGACTTGCGCAGCAGCGCACGGCCGACGAGGGCGTCCAGGTCCCGATGCATGGTCATCAGGCTGACGTCGAACTCCTCCGCGAGCTCCGCGATTCCCATCCGTCCCGCCTCCGTGACACGGGCGAGCACCGCCCGCCGCCTCTGCTCGAGGCCGGCGGTCGTGGTGCGCGCCCTGGCCATGTCTTCACTCCTGCGGCCGGACGACTGCCTTGACCAGTTCGGGATCGCGGGCGCCCGCCGTGAGCGCCTTCTCGACCTCGGCCAGGCCGTAGTGACCGGTGACCAGGGCGTCCAGTTCGACTCTTCCCGAGGCGGCCAGCGCGATGGCCTGTGGCCAGGTGTTGGCGTAGCGGAACGTGCCCGTCACCTCGAGTTCGCGCGTCTGCACATGGGACAGCGGCAGCGGGATCTCGTCCCCGCCCATACCGATGAGGACGACCCGCCCCGCCCGTCCCACCGCGCGGACGGCCTCTCCGATCGCCGCCGGATGGCCCGAGCATTCGAGCAGAACGTCCGGCTCGAACCCGGCGTCCCGCAGGCCGCTCTCGCGAACGTCGAGGGTCTCGCTCGCGCCCAGGCCGCGGGCCATCGCCAGCCGGGCGGGATTGACGTCGGTGACCAGGACGTCAGTCGCGCCGAAGGCGAGCGCGGACTGCAGGCACAGCAGCCCGATCGGGCCGGCGCCGGTGACGAGCACGCGGGTGCCGGGCCCGACCCTGGCCTTCCTGCAGGCCCACACGCCCACCGACAGCGGTTCGATCAGGGCGGCGGCGTCATCGGAGACGGAGTCGGGCACCGGGTAGGCGAACTCCTCGTGCACGACGACGTACTCGCAGAAGGCGCCGTCGATCGGAGGCGTGCCGAAGAAGCGCATCCGCGGGCACAGGTTGTACCGGCCCGCCCTGCACTCGGGGCAGGTGAAGTCGGGCACCCCTGGCTCCAGCGAGACACGTTGCCCGGGGTGGTGGCGGCCGGCTCCGGGCCCGGTGGCCACCACCGTCCCCGACGGCTCGTGGCCGAGCACCAGCGGCGAGGTCACCACGAAGTCGCCGATCCGCCCGTGTTCGTAGTAGTGCACGTCGGAGCCGCACGTCCCCACTGAGGAGACCTGCACGAGCACCTCCCGGGGACCCGGCTCCGGCCGGGGCCGCTCCTCCAGCAGGACCCTGCCTACGGCGTGCAGTACGGCCGCGCGCATGGCTTTCCTCCTATTCGCCGGTGACGGCGCCGAGGGTGAGTCCGGTGACCAGCCAGCGGCGCACGGCGAGCCCCGCGAGCATCATCGGCACGACCACGATCGTGCCGATCGCGGTGAGCTGCCCCCAGTCGACGCCCGTCTGGGTGACCAGCTGGGAGGCGGCGATGGGCAGCGTCTGGGAGTTCGGTCCGGAGAACACCACGGCGAACGCGTAGTCGTTCCAGGCGAACACGAGACACAGGACGAAGGTGGTCACCAGCCCCGACTTCGTCAGCGGGAGCACGACCGTGCGGAAGGCCTGCCACCGGGTGCAGCCGGCGACGAGCGCGGACTCCTCCAGCGACGGCGGCACCTCGGCGAAGAACGCGCTCATCAGCCAGATGGCGAACGGCAGGTTGAAGGTCAGGTAGGCCAGCACCAACCCGGGAATCGAGTCGATCAGGCCGATCCCGCGGAAGATGATGAACAGCGGGACCACGACCGCCGCGATGGGCGCCATGCGGGTCGAGATGATCCAGAAGGCCAGGTGCCGCTTGCCGCGCATCTGGGTCCTGGCCAGGCCGTACCCAGCGAGCGCTCCCAGGCCGACCGCGAGCACCGCGGAGATCCCGGCGGCGAGCACGCTGTGCAGGATGTACGGCCAGAGGTTGTTGGAGCCGGTGAACAGGTTGCGGTAGTTGTCCAGGGTCGGTGCGAACACGAACTGCGGCGTGGGCGCGGTGACGTCCGTCGGGTTCTTGAACGACGACAGCAGCATCCACGCCAGCGGGATCAGCGTCCATAGCATGGCCACGACGAGGAGCAGCGCCACCACCCACCGGGTGCTCTTGGTGCTCGCCTCGAGCGGCGACTGCGGCACCCCGCGAGGGGCGGCGGTGACCGCCCCGCCGTTCGTCTGCGCGACCTGTGCGGTGCTCATCGGGTCAACCCCCTGACGTCCAGCAGGCGCACGAAGGTGCGGGCGATGAAGATCGAGAAGGCCAGCATCGCCAGGCCGATGGCGGCGGCGTAGCCGAGGTCGAAGAAGCGGAACGCCGTCTCGTACAGCCGGACCGGGACGATCTTGGTCGCGTCCGCGGGGCCGCCGTTGGTGGTGACCCAGATGATGTCGAAGTAGCGGATGGCGTCCATCGAGCGGATCAGCAGCGCGACGAGCAGCACGTTGGAGATCGCAGGGAAGATGATGTAGCGCAGGGTCATCCACCCTGGGGCGCCGTCGACGGCGGCGGCCTCCCGCACCGACTGCGGCACGCTCGACAGTCCCGCGAGCGTGATGAGGGCGATCAGCGGAGTCCACTCCCAGACGTCCATCAGCACGACGGCGGCGAAGGCGCTGATGGGACTGCCGAGGATGTCGCCGGTGTAGCCGAGGGAGCGCAGCACCCACGCGTACAGCCCGAAGGTCGAGTCGGTGAGGTAGCGGCCCAGCAGCCCGACGATCGAGGGCGCGGCGAACATCGGCAGCAGCAGCAGGCTGAGCAGGATGTTCCGGCCGTGCAGCACCCGGAACAGGCACAGCGCGATGCCCACGCCCAGAGCCATCTCCAGACCGACGGTGAGGACGAAGTAGACGATCGTGCGAAGCCATGACATCCACATGTCCGCGTCGGTGAAGAAGCGCACCCAGTTGGTCAGGCCCACCAGGTCGAGCCGGACTCCGCCGAGCAGCCGGACATGGGAGAAGCTCATCGCGATGAGGGCGAGGAACGGCACGATCGACAGCGCGGCCAGCAGGAGCAGGCCGGGTGACATCATCTTGCCCTCGAAGCCGATGCGCGGCTCCCTGGGAGCGGTGGCCTTCGGCTGCCTCGGCCGGTCGATCGCCGATGAGTAGTCCGCGGCGTGCGTCATCTAGGCCACCCACCCTCGGGCCACGATCTGGTCCACCCGTGACTTGATCGAACGCATCGCCTCCTCCGGAGAGGCTCCTCCGGTGAGCATGCGCGACAGCTGGGTGAAGATCGCGGTGTTGCACTCGTTCCACATCGGGATCTTCGGCCGCAGGCCGATCCTGTCGGCCTGCCATGCCTCGCGAACGGCGGCGGCCGTGAGCATGTTGGGCATCGGCGAAGGCCGTTTCTCGGCCGCGCGCACCTCCGGGAGCTCGTACACCGAGGTACGCGTGGGAGTGCCGCCGCCGGCCTTGCTCTTGAGGTTGGCCAGCTGCGTGCCCGGCGAGGTGGCCCACACCAGGAACAGCCAGGCCGCGCCGCGCTCGTGGGGCAGCGTGTTCGCGCTGATCCCCAGGCCCGTGCCGCCGTACATGTTGGCCGTGCTGACCGGTCCCCTGGGCAGCGCGGAGTAGCTGACCTTGCCGGGCATGACCTGCTCGTTGCTGGCCGCGAACTCATGCCAGTTCGGGCACATCGCCAGCCGGCCGCCGCGGAAGGCGGCGCCCACGCCGTCCCAGTCCCACGTCGTGGAAGCGGGATCGGCGATGCTGAGCAGCCGCTGGTAGAACTCGGCGCCCGCGATCGCGGCGGCGGAGTCGAGGCGGCACGGCCCGGGGTCGCGAGAGCCCAGCCGTCCCACCTGCTTGCCGTTGTCGAAGTAGTCCCCGCCGTAGGACCACAGCACGTTGCTGAAGTCGTTCATCAGGGAGTCGTGCTGGCGGGCCTGGTGGCCGGTGCCGTACCTGACGTCCGAGGTCGCGTTCTTGTTGAACCACTGGGCGATCCCGAAGTACTCCTCCCACGTCCGCGCACTGCTCGGGGTGGGGTCGAATCCGAGGTCGTCGGCCATGCGGTCGCGGTACTTGTCGAACAGGTCGCGCCGGTACTGCCAGATCATCGTCGGCGCGTCGTACGGCAGGGCGTAGACCGCCTGAGGATCGACGAACCGGCCGGCGGCGTCCATCTGGGCGGGGATGAAGTCCGCCACGCCGCCGGGCAGGTCGGGCAGGTTCGGGTCGGCCTGCAACGTCCGCAGGTCCACCAGCCCCCGCTGGTACGGCGCGAGCACCTGGTAGGGGTCGGCGTAGATCACCTGATACTGCGCGCGTCCCGAGGCCAGGTCCAGGGCGACTCGCTGGACCAGCGCGGTCAGCTCCAGGGTGACGATCCTGACCTCGATGCCCGTCAGATCGCTGAACGGGCGGGTGTTCGCGGCGATGGCCGCGGTCGGAGCGGTGTTCTCCGAGATGAAGTTCAGCGTGGCGCCCTGGAACTGGCGCCACTGGTCGCCGGCGGCCGTTCGGGGCGCGTCTTCGCGTGATCCACAGGAGCTCACGCCCCCGGACACGGCGAGCGCCGCCCCTGCGGCCAGCGCGCCACGAAGGACGGCACGCCTACTCGGCTCGGGCGGATAGCGGTCCACTGTCCACTTCACCCCCGTACTCCAGCAGGTAAGGGCATTGAGGCCGGTTTACTCCGCGTAAAAAGGGTGTGTAAACATATATGTGAGAAAATCTCGCAATAAATATGATATTTTGACTCCATTAGCCGCATAAGCCGTCGTCTGCTTGGATCGCGGCTCTGAGCTCAGCGAATGAGGCGGCAATGACACTCGTCGCGGGCGTCGACTCGTCCACCCAGAACTGCAAGGTCGTGATCCGCGATGCCGCGACCGGAGATCTCGTCCGCTCCGGCAGGGCGGGCCACCCGCACGGCACCGAGGTGGATCCAGAGCACTGGTGGCAGGCGCTGCGGACCGCCATCAGCCGGGCGGAGGGACTCGACGGCGTCGCGGCGATCGCGATAGCGGGACAGCAGCACGGCCTCATCGCCCTGGACATCGACGGCCGAGTCATCCGGCCCGCGCTGCTCTGGAACGACACGCGATCGGCCGCCGCCGCGCGCGACCTCGTGTCCGAGACGGGCGCCGAGACCTATGCCGGGAGGACGGGGACCGTACCGGTGGCCTCCTTCACCGCCGCCAAACTGCGCTGGCTGCGCGACAACGAACCCGACAACGCCGCCAAGGTCGCCGCCGTCGCGCTGCCGCACGACTGGCTGACCTGGCGCCTGCGCGGATACGGCCCGGCCGCCTCGAGCCCGCTCGGACCGGAGCTCGGGGAACTCGTCACAGACCGGTCCGACGCGAGCGGCACCGCGTACTGGAACCCGTCCACCGGCGAGTACGACCTCGAGCTCTTCGAGCGGGCCCTCGGGCACGCGGCGACCCTGCCGCGGATCCTCGGGCCGTCCGAACGCGCGGGCACCGCCGCGGGAACCTCGATCGTCGTCGGCGCGGGCGCCGGTGACAACGCGGGGGCAGCCCTCGGCCTCGGCGCGGCCCGCGGCGACGTCGTCGTGTCGATCGGGACCAGCGGCACCGTCTTCGCCGTGACCGGCCGTCCGACCAGCGACAGCACGGGCACCGTCGCCGGATTCGCGGACGCCACCGGCCTGTTCCTGCCGCTGGTCGCCACACTGAACGCGGCCCGCGTGCTGGACGCCGTGGCGGGCGTCCTCGACGTCGATCACGATCGGCTCGGCCTGCTGGCGCTTGAGGCTCCTCCCGGCTCGCACGGCCTGGTGCTCCTGCCGTACTTCGAGGGAGAGCGCACGCCCAATCTGCCCGACGCCACGGCCACGCTGTTCGGGCTGACGCTGCGATCCACGACGCGACCGGCCCTGGCACGCGCGGCCATCGAGGGCATGCTGTGCGGGCTCGCCGACGGTCTGGAAGCCGTCCGCGGGCAGGGCGTCGAAACCGGCCGCATCCTGCTGATCGGCGGGGCGGCCCAGAACGCCGCCGTTCAGGCCATCGCCGCCCAGACGTTCGAGCCGCCGGTCGTCGTGCCGCGGCCCGGCGAGTACGTCGCGGACGGGGCGGCGACCCAGGCGGCGTGGGCGCTGACCGGCACGCGTCCGCGGTGGCCGCTGTCCATCGCGGCCGAACCGGCGCCCGACCACCGTCCCGTCATCAGGGAGCAGTACACCCGGCACGCGCCCTGACCCGGCCCGCCCTGCGGCCGACGACGCCCCGCTCGACCCGCCTGCCCGCGCACGCCGGCACGACACGGCACGCTCACGGCCGCTCGGCGGCGCGGCCCCGCGCGCTCACGCGGGCATTCCCGCGAGCGCCCGGACCGTCGCACGGGCACCCCGCTCGTGCAGCGATTCGAGCGCGCGCAGATACGGTTCGACGAACCGCTCGTCACCCGCGAGATCGCCGAAGAGTTCCCGGTTGTCGATGAAGGCGGTGGGCCGTTCGCGCTGTGTCTTCGCGATCACCGTCAGCCGGTCCCTCAGCCGGTCGACGATCGTGATCGGCTCGCCTGATTCGTCGGCGCCCTCCGCGTAGCGCGCCCAGCTGGCCACCACGGCGGCCGCGCGCGTGATCTCGCCGCCGCGGGCAAGCTGCTCGCGTACGACGGGGAGCACCCACTTCGGGATCCGGTCCGACGACTCGGCGCACAGCCTCGCCAGTGTGTCGCGCACCTCGGGGTTGGCGAACCGTTCGATGAGGGTCCGCTTGTACAGGTCCAGGTCGACCCCCGGCACCGGCCGGAGCGTCGGCGTGGCCTCGATGTCCATGTAGTCGAGCACGAACCGCGCGAGCGCGGGGTCGGTGGCCGCCTCGTGGACGTAGCGGTGGCCCATGAGATGGCCGAAGTAGCCCAACGCCTGGTGCCCGGCGTTCAGCAGGCGCAGCTTCATCAGCTCGTACGGCTCCACGTCCGCGACGACCTGGACCCCGGCCTCCTCCAAGGGGGGACGTCCGGCGGCGAACCGGTCCTCGAGCACCCACTGCGTGAACGGCTCGCAGGTGACCGGCCACGTGTCGCGGACACCGAACCGCCCGGCCACGGACGCGCGGTCCTCGTCGGTGGTCACAGGAGTGATGCGGTCGACCATGGAGTTGGGGAACGCGACGGCGTCCTCCATCCAGGCCGCCAGATCGGGGTCGGCGAGCCTGGCGAACGCGGTGAAGCTGCGGCGCGCGACATCCCCGTTGCCCTGGATGTTGTCGCATGACATGACCGTGAACGGCGCGACTCCTCGGGTACGCCTGCGGCGCAGTGCCTCGGTGACGAGCGCGAAGACCGTCGAGGGGACCGCGCCCGGCTCCAGGTCGGCGCGGATCGCCGGGGCGTCAGCGTCGAACTCCCCGGTGACCGGGTGGATGTTGTAGCCGCCTTCGGTGACCGTGAGCGACACGATGCGCACCGCCGGGTCGGCCATCTTCTCGATGACCGCCTCAGGATCGTCGGGCGCGAGGAGGAACTCGGTGATCGAACCGATGACGCGGGCCTCGCGTGATCCGTCGGGATGCTTGAGCACGAGCGTGTAGAGGCCGTCCTGCGCGGCCAGCGCGTCTCGCATCCGCGCGTCTCCGGGGAGGACCCCGACACCGCAGATCGCCCAGTCGTGCGCCTTGCCCTCGTTCATCAGCCGGTCGAGGTACATCGCCTGGTGCGCACGGTGGAACCCGCCCACCCCGACGTGGACGATGCCGGCGGTGAGCCCCGACCGGTCATAGGCGGGGACCGCCACCTCCTCGGGAAGAGCAGCCAGCGTCTCCTGCGTCAGTGCTGTCACCGCGATCAAGTCCTCTCTCGAACGACCTCCCCCTAGCTGAGCATGGCCGTCTCCCACGGCTTCAAACCGAGGTCCTCGGCCGGTCGTCCCAGGTCGGCGGGCAGGGGCGCCGGTCCAGGGGAAGGGCAGGGTCCGCGCGAGGAGCGTGACCAGGACGGCTGTTGTCTTCTCCCTCGGTCACGGGGCGAAACGCGCTCGATCCACGGGACGCTCAGCTCGCGTGCGGGGTGGCTCCAACCCCCGGCTGGGATCGTGCCTCGGCCATGAGCGTGGCGATGCCGTCCAGCAGACGCTGGAGTCCGAATTCGAATAGCGTGTCCAGGTCGAGGCAGTCGGGAGGGATCCGCGACAGCAGTGGGAACTCCCGCATCCGCGGGAGCACCTCTGCCTCGAGCCACTCGTCGTCGGTTGTCCCGGTCTGCTGGACGGCCTCGGCTTCGGCCTCCAGGTTGGTCGCGGTGCCGCGCACGTAGGTGGCCATGGTCGCGTAGATGTGGATCATGGTGGCGGGCGTGAGCCCGAGGCCGTCCAGCGCGCGCATGGCCGCCTCGGCCTGAGCCATGGCGTTCGGGGTGGGTGCGGGGCGGGTGAAGGAGACGGTCTGCGCCAGCCACGGGTGGCGGTGGTAGAGGGCCCAGTGGGTACGGGCGGTCAGTTCGAGGCGCGCCCGCCAGCCGTCGGGCAACGGCCCGGTCGGCGAGCTTTCGGCCAGGACCGTGTCGGCCATCAGCGTGAGCAGTTCCTCCTTGCCGGCCACGTAGCGGTAGAGGGCCATGACCGACGTCCGCAGGCCCCCGGCGATCCGGCGCATGGACAGCGTCGCCAGCCCCTCGGCGTCGGCCATGGCGATCGCGGCGCGCACGATGCGTTCCCTGCTGAGCTCCGGAGACGGGCGGCGCGAAGGGCCGGCGCCCCTCGCCGCATCGGCCACCACGGTGCCGACCCCCGGGACCGGCCGGATGAGTCCCTCCTGGCGCAGGGTCGTCAGCGCCTTGGTGGCGGTGGCCATGGCCACCTGCCAGTCCTGGGTGATCTGCCGGGTCGAGGGCACCCGGTCTCCGGGCCTGAGCCGGCCTGTCGTGATGCGCTGCCGCAGGTCGGCGGCGATCCGCAGGTAAGGAGGCTGGCTTTCGTCCACGGTCCACGCTCCCACTGTCCTAGTGCGGCAGGCTGTCTGAAGCCTGGGCTCCACCAGCATAAAGTAGTGCACTAGTGCTTTCTTACGGTGTACGCGCATCAGGGGTACGGTGGCGAGCGCTACAGCGAAGGGAGCTACTGATGACAGATGTCTTGATCTGCGGTGCCGGCGTCGGGGGATCCGCCCTGGCCCACTGGCTGGGCCGGTACGGCTTCGCCGTGACCGTGGTCGAGCGGGCGCCCGCCCCGCGTCTCGGCGGGCACGCGGTCGACCTGCGCGGCGCCTCTCGCGAGGTGGTGGAGCGCATGGGGTTGCTCCAGGACGCCCGTCAGGTGTCCGTCGGCTCCAAGGGCATGTCGTACGTCGATGCCTCCGGCCGGAGCGTCGCCGACATGCCCGCCTCCTTCCTGGGCGGAAACGGGGTCGTCGGGGAGGTGGAGATCCTGCGCGGCGACCTCGTCGACCTCCTGCACCGGGTGACCAGGGACGGGACGGAGTACGTCTTCGACGACAGGGTCGTCGCGGTCGAGCAGACGCCGGAGCGCGTGCGCGCCACCTTCGCCCGGTCCGAGCCACGCGACTTCGACCTGGTGGTGGCGGCCGACGGCGTGCACTCGCAGACGCGCTCGCTGGTCTTCGGCCCCGAGTCGCGCTTCAGCCGCGACCTCGGCTGCTATACGGCGTCCTTCACCGTGCCCAACCACTTCGGCGTCCAGGACTGGGAGTGGTTCCACAACATGCCGGGCGGCAAGGTGGCGGCCCTGCGCCCGTCCCGGCGGCCTGAGGAGGTCAAGGTCCTGTTCGGTTTCGCGTCGGCGCCGCTCGACTACGACCATCGTGACACCCGCGCGCAGAAGCGCATCGTGGCGGAGGTCTTCGCCGGGGCGGGCTGGCACGTTCCCGCGATGCTCAGGCAGATGGACGGGGCGGCCGACTTCTTCTTCGACTCCGCCACCCAGATCGTCATGGACGGCTGGTCATCCGGCAGGATCGTCCTCCTCGGCGACGCGGGGTACGGTCCCTCGCCGCTGGCCGGCAACGGCACCGGTCTGGCCCTCGTCGGCGCCTACGTCCTCGCCGGAGAACTGGCCGCGGCAGGAGGGGACCACGGGGCGGCCTTCGCTGCCTACGAGCGGGAGATGCGCGCATTCGTCAAGCAGTGCCAGAAGCTCCCGCCAGGTGGCGTCAGCGGCTTCGTGCCCGCGTCGCAGCTGGCCATCGACCTGCGCAACCTGTCGATCAGGCTGCTGCCCCGCCTGCCGTGGGCGGGGCTGATCGAGAAGATGGCGAGCAGGACCGACGCCATCGTCCTCAAGGACTACTCGAGCAGCCGGGCCCGAGCCTGAGCAGGCGCCGGGTCCAGGGGCGCGGGGACCCGGCACGACCGCGACGCTCACGGCATCGAGGGCAGCGCCGTCATGGTCGCCGGCCCGCCGCGGGTCGTCCCCGCCGGGCCTGTTCTCGCTGCGGAGGCGCGGTGACCGCGAGCCGGTGCGACGGCGCCCCCGCATGAGGAGAAGGACAGGTCAGGCCGTCGTGGCGGCGGCGGAGTTCTTCGCCGTGCCGCCGCTCCGGGCGGGCTTGCCGTTCTGGGCGTCGAGGGCGGCGACGTGCACGATCGAGCCGTGCTCGTCGTGGCCGTCGGCGTCCGGCTCGTCCAGCCACACCCCTCCCTCGGCCAGGTAGCGGAAGCAGATGCTGGTGCCCTGCGGGAGGGCGATGACGGCGCTGTGGGCGCCCTGGGGAGTGCGCGTCATGGGGTGGGCGTACGGGTCCCACTGGTTGAAGTCGCCCACGACGGAGATCGGTCCGGGGATGTCGGCGGGCATGGTGAAGGTGAGCTGGACGAGTCCGTCCTTGGTCGGCTTGTCTTGCCTGATCATGGAGAGTCCCCTGTCTGTGCGTGCTCTGCGGCCCGTGGGATCGGATGGCGTCGCGCCGGACAGCCCGTGCCACGAAGGACGGGTGGCGAGTGGTGTGGCCGGCGCGCTTTCGGCCATTGCAGGACGTGGGAGGTGATGGCGGCAATTCGCCACGACGCAGGGCAAGGGCATCTTGATCCGCTTTTGCCGGGCCCCTTAGGGTCGGCCGCCGCGAGCCCGTTCCGAACTCCTCACCCGGCCTGCCACTGAGCGGCCAGCGCCGTGAGGTCGGGCGCGGTCACGCGCGGGGTGCTCATCACACTCGGGTACGGCGCGCCACGACGGTTCAGCCATGCCCCGACCAGGCCGGCCCGCTGGGCGCCGTCGATGTCCCACGGGTGCACCGCGACCAGCGCCGCCTCGCCCGGCCGGACACCCGCCCTGTCGACCGCGTAGTCGTAGGCGGCGCGGCCGGGCTTCCACACCCGGGGACCGCTCACGTCCAGCCTCGCCTCCACCAGGTCGAGGAGCCCCTCGCGGGCCAGGATCCGCTCGGTCATCGCCGCCGCGCCGTTGGTCATGGTGAACAGGCGGGCACCGCTCTCGCGCAGCATCCGCATCCCGCCGGGCACGTCGGGGTGTACGCGGAGTTCGGTGAAGGCGCGCAGCACGTGGCCCACCGCCTCGTCGGCGTCGCTCCTCCTGCCGGTGAACAGGCCTCGGAGCACGTCCGCGGCGATGGCGGCGAACTCGGCGTACCCGCCGGCCGCCGCGAGCGCGAACCCGTCGCGCAGCACGCTCGCGAACCAGGTGTCCATCAGCTCCCCTGACAGCCCGACGTCTTCGAACCGGGCACGCAGGGGCTCCATGTCGGTGAGCGTCTCGTTCACATCGAAGATCACTACACGCGGTCGCTGGATCATGGCCTCACCTCTGGGATCGAAGGGGGTTCAGCGCCGCGGACGCGGCGGCGCGCAGGCGGGCGGCGTCGGCGCCGGCTCGCGAGCGCACGTTCACGCCGTAGGCGAGCAGGGCGAGCAGTTCGGCGGTCGCGTCCAGGTCGAGGCCGGCTCGAAGCTGTCCCTTGGCGAGGGCGGCGCCGAGGGCCGCGCGCATGGCCGTACGGAGCTGCTCCTGGTGGAGGTCCAGCACGTGCAGGACCTCCGGATCGGCGCCCTCGGCCTCGGCGTGGGCGTTGGCGACCATGCAACCCCAGCGCGCGTGCCGGCCCGCGCACCGGGCCAGGATCAGCCGGTGGAAGAAGTCCTCCACCGCGGGCAGCCCCCGCTCGTCGCCGGACAGGCGCTCGAACACCGGCCGCGACCGCTGCTCGACGTAGCGCCGCAGCGCCTTGACGTACAGCTCCTGTTTTCCGCCGAAGGTCGCGTACAGGCTGGACCGGCTGAGCCCGGTCGTGGCCACGACCTCCGCCATCCCGGTCGAGGCGGGGCCGCGCCGCCAGAACAGGTGCTCCACCTGTTCCAGCACCGCGTCGGGATCGAAATGCTTCACGTCCGGCATCGGCACTCCCTAACTTGGAATGACTGTTCCAAGATAGCGTATGCCCCGCACGTGCCCCTACCGGCGGATCCGTGTCGCTCCTGTGGTCGTGGGAGCCGCCGGCGGCGAGGGCCGCATCATCCGTACGGCCAGGGCCGCCGTGAACGCGAACTGGATCGCCGACCCGACCACCAACCGGACGCTGAGGCTGTCGAGGTCAGGCCAGGCGACCACGGCGAGCACGGCGATGGGGGCCGCCCCGCAGGTCGCGGCCCAAGCCCGCCGTCCGAGGGCCGCGAAGCGGCGCGCGAGCGCGAAGCAGGCCGCGATCCACGACAGGGACGCCACCGGCCACCGGCGAACGCCATGAACAGCAGACCCGAGACGACGAAGTCGGCGATCTGGATCCATCCGAGATCCCCGAGGCTCAGCAGGCTGAGCGGATGGCGGGTCAGGTCGAAACCTTCCCTGGTGAGCGCCTGGACCAGCCACACCGTGAGGAACAGCGGCCCTGCGACGACGCCGCACGCCAGCAGGCCTGCGGTCCGAGTGGTTGTGAGTGCGGTCTGCTCTGACATCGCCCTCTCCTGTGTGCCGGGCACCGTTGGCGTGCCGTTCACCGGAGACGTCGGAGCCGCCGGCCGATCTCGGACACCCACCGGCGGATGCGCGGCTCAGCGGCCGTGGGTGCCGCGACTCGCCGGACGGTTCGCGCGGTAAGGCCCGGTCGCGATGACCGCGCCGGCGAAGAGTGCCAGGCACACCGGCGTGTAGGCGAGGAGATTGAGCCAGTAGAACGGGGTGGCGGGGCTCGCTCCGATCCCCAGCGCCCAGACCAGGCCCGCGACGGCGCGGACCAGCAGTCCGGCGGCGACCAGCCGCCCGCCGAGCCTGGTGACGACCACGGGCAGCCTGCCGCTGAGCCGGGCAGGTCTGCCGACGGCCAGGAGGATCGTCGTCGACGCGGCCAGAAGCAGCCCCAGCGGCAGCAGAAGCCCCCGCGGTGTGAACGGGAGCACGACGTTGAGCACGGCCAGGGACAGCGCTTCGGCATCCCCCGCCGGCCAGGTGCTGCCGGTCATCCAGTACACGTGCACCAAGGCGTCCGTCGCCAGCACCGCGACCACCGCGATCCCCGCGCGTTCCCGTGTCCGATCGTTCATCGCTTCCGCCTCCTGATGATGTGAACTGCCGGCACGACAGAGGAGGTCTGGAGCGCGCCCCGCGTTCCCTGTGACATGCACCACGGGCGGCCGGCGCGATGTGACGCAGAACACGGGAACGTCCGGTCTGTCCGCGTGCTCTCCCTTTCTGACGCACCGTCAGAGGAGGAAGCCGTGACATCCCCACGGACCCGTTCGACCAGGTTTCCGGCCTGCCCCGTGATCGCCGGTCGTACGCCGGCCGCCCCGCGGCCGGCGTCGCGGCTGTGGGACACTCGCCGGGTGAGCGTGCCGCCGTACTCCTTGCGGAACGGCCGGACGCGCGGCGGCGCCGTGACGTGGGTGGTGGCGCACCGGCTCCCGACCACGGTGGCACCGTTCCTCTCCCGGTCGAGGGAGCGGTGAGCACCGCCCCCGGCGGCCCGGCGGCCCCCGGCACGGCGGCCCTCTGTGCTGCGGTTCCCGGCACGGCGGGCTCCGGCACGGTGGGGTCCGGCGCGGCGGGCTCCGGCACGGTGGGGTCCGGCGCGGCGGGCACCGGGTTGGCGGCCTCTGGTACGGGCGGGGCCGAACTGGCGGCGCTCGTGCGGTCGGCCCAGCAAGGCGACACCCTCGCGGTGCAGGAACTGCTCGACCTGCTCACCCCCTACATCGGCCGGTTGTGCGGGCCGATCGCCCTGCAGGACGGCCAGGACGCCACGCAGGAGGCGCTGATCGTGATCTTCCGCCGGCTCGGCCAGCTGCGGGAACCGGCGGCCCTGTTCGGCTGGGCACGGGTGATCGCCGTCCGTGAGGCGGTGCGGGTGGCCCGAGCGGCCGG
This sequence comes from Nonomuraea sp. bgisy101, assembly GCF_057708945.1. Classification (NCBI taxonomy): domain Bacteria; kingdom Bacillati; phylum Actinomycetota; class Actinomycetes; order Streptosporangiales; family Streptosporangiaceae; genus Nonomuraea; species Nonomuraea sp. bgisy101. The sequence continues at coordinate 6,444 of NZ_JBYITD010000004.1, read as the reverse complement.
CCGTGCCGTACCCGAGCCGCTCGACGACGTGCCCGCCCGCGACGATCCTCAGCTCGCCGCCGACGTGCGGGACGTGCTGGAACGGCTGTCGCCGGCGCACCGTGCCGTGCTCGTCCTTCGCGATCTCGAAGGGCTGGACGAGCACGCCGTCAGCGCCCTGCTCGGCGTGCCCGAGCCCACCGTGAGGACCCGGCTGTTCCGGGCTCGCCGCAACTTCAGGAAGGCGTGGGAACGGTGAACGACTCCTGGCCGGTGGCCGAGCTCGACAGCGTCCGCAGGCTGCGGGTGATCGCCCGGAGCACCCCTGGCGTGGCCTACGCCGAGCAGGTGATCGACGCCCCGTACGACCGGGTGTGGGCCGCGGCGGCCGACCTCGAGAGCCAGATGCCCATGCTGATCACCGACATCAGGTCCTTCACGGTGACCTCGGCGTCGGAGGAGCGCCTCGAAGCGCTGGCCCGCAGCCCCCTGGGCCTGCGAGCGCGTTTCGACGTGCGGTTGCGCCCGGGCTGGTGCCTCATGCGGAGCCGCTTCCTGCTCGGCGGCATGGCCGCCGTACCGGAGGGGGAGGGGACCAGGTTCGCCTTCTTCGGCGGCCTGCGCCTGCCTGGCATCCGCCTGGTCGACACGGCGCTGCGCCCGTTGACGGAGCCGCTGGCCGCCAGGGCGCTCAAGCGGTTCGCCGACCGCCTGCGCCCGTGAGACACGGCCGCGCGGCCTTCCCACGCCGGTGAGACGGCCCGTGCTGCCCACGTGCGGCGCCGCACGTCCGGCCCGCACGTCCGGCCCGGGCGTGCTGCCCACATGCCGCCCGGGCGTGCTGCCCACATGCCGCCTGGGCGTGCTGCCCACATGCCGCCCGGGCGCGCGCCCGGGCGGACCCGGCTCCACCTGGGGGGAAGGCCCGGCCGGGCGCGAGGGTCAGGGCTCGAGCAGGGCACGGCCCCAGTAGTCGCCGGCGTCCCTGACTCCGGGAGGGACGGCGAACAGCCCGCTGGAGACGTGCTTGATGTACTCGTTGAGCGAATCCTGCCGGGCCAGCGCCATCTGTACGGGCACGAACTGCGTGCGCGGGTCGCGCTGGTAGGCCATGAAGAACAGCCCGGCGTCCAGGCGGCCCAGGCCGTCGGACCCGTCGACGAAGTTGTAGCCCCGTCGCAGCAGCCGGGCGCCCTTGTTGTTGGACGGGTGCGCGAGCCGTACGTGAGCGTCGTCGGCGATCAGCGCCGTCCCGTCGGGACCCTTCCTCGTGAAGTCGATCTCGTCGAACTCCTTCTGGTGGCCGAGCGCCGCGCCCTCGCCCTTGTTCCGGCCGAAGATCGCCTCCTGCTCGGTCAGCGACGTGCGGTCCCAGGTCTCGATGTGCATCCTGATCTTGCGGGTGACCAGGTAACTGCCGCCGGTCAGCCAGTCCGCGCCGTCCCCGTCCGCCACCCACAGGTGGTCGCGCAGCATCGCGGTGTCCTCCAGCTTCAGGTTGGCGGTGCCGTCCTTGAAGCCCATCAGGTTGCGCGGCGTCGCCTGGGCGCGCGAGGTCGAGGAGGTACGGCCGAAGCCGAGTTGGGAGTAGCGGACCGAGACCCGGCCGAAGCCGATCCTGGCCAGGTTGCGGATCGCGTGGACGGCCACCTGCGGATCGTGTGCGCACGCCTGGATGCACAGGTCGCCGCCTGAGATCTCCGGCAGGAGCGCCTCGCCGGGGAACCTCGGCAGGCCGGCGAGGCCGGCGGGCTTCTTCGCGGCCAGCCCGAACCGGTCGTCGAACAGCGTCGGGCCGAATCCGATCGTCAGCGTCAGCCCAGAGGCGGGCAGGCCGAGGGCCTCGCCGGTGTCGTCCGGCGGCGCCTCGGGTGCGCCGCCGACGGCGCCGAAGGCACCCGCCTCGCGCCCCTGCGTCATCCTGGCGGCGGCGGCCGTCCATTCCTGGAGCAGGTCCGCGAGCTCCTCGCGCTTGGTGGTGGTCACGTCGAACGCGACGAAGTGGAGCCGGTCCTGGGCGGGGGTGACGATCCCTGCCTGGTGGACGCCGTAGAAGGGGACCGCGTCCGAGGTGGCCGCGGACACGGGTGCGGCGTTCGCGACGAGCTCGGCGGTCGGCTCGCCGGCCGTCGCGCTGACCGCGAGGGCTCCCGCCCCTGCGGCGGCCACGCCCGCCGCGCCGATGCCGAACAGCTTCCTGCGGCTGATCTCGCCCACGATTCCCCCTTCTACTTCGCGACGACGGCGGCGATCTTGCTGATCGGCTCCGCCAGCGCGTTGATCGTGTCGGACAGGACCTTCAGCTCGTCCTTCGACAGGTCGGTGTGGAGCTTCCAGCCGTCGCCGTCGCGGTGGGCCTCCAGTGCGGCCTCGGCCGCGGCGAACTTCTCGTCCAGCGTCGTGACCAGTTCGGGGGCGCGCGCCTCCAGGGCAGGGCGGAGGGACTGGACGGCCGCCTTGGCGCCGGCCAGGTTGGCGGCGAAGTCCCACAGGTCGGTGTGGGAGTAGCGGTCCTCCTCACCGGTGATCTTGCCGGTGGCGACCTCGTCGAGGAGCTCCTTGGCCCCGTTGCCGAGCTGCAGCGGCGACAGCTTCTCCGCGTTGGCCTTCTCGACGATCAGCTTCACGTTGTCCATCAGCTGGTCGGCCATGGGGCCGGACTTGCTGATGTCCTTCGTCTGCCACAGGTCCTTCTCCAGCCGGTGGAAGCCGGTGAACTCCATCCCCTCCTCGACGACCTCCTCACGGCCGTCGATCTTCGGGTCGAGGTCGCCGAAGATCTCCGCGACGGGCTCGATGCGCTCCCAGTAGGTGCGGGCGACCGGGTACAGCCCCTTGGCCTTCTCCACCTCGCCGGCCTTCACGGCGTCGACGAACTCCTGGGTCTTGTCCAGCAGCGCGGCGGTCTGGCTCTTCACGTAGCGCTGGTAGCTCGTCGCGGCGTCGGCCAGCGCGGCGTCGTCGGTCAGCGGCTTGTGCTCGCCGGTGACCTTGAGCGCGCCGCGGATGCCCTTGCCGATCATGCCGGGCTTGCAGGCCGTCTCGTACGTCCCCGCGGGGAGTTCGACGACCAGTTCACGGGTCAGGCCGGGCACGATGTTCTCGATCTCGCCCATGACGCGGTCGCCGGCCGCGTACACGTAGAACTCGGTGACCTTGCTGCCGCTGTTGGTGATGGAGAACGTCGAGGTGCCGGCCGCGACCTCGGCGACGCCGACCTTGCAGTCGGTGTCACCGGCCGTCACCGTCACCTTGCCCGGCGCCGCCGCCGTGCTCCGGCCGCCGGGAGCCGCGGTCGTGGGGCCTTCCGTGCCACCGCAGGCGGTGAGCGTGGCCAGCGCGAGGACGCCGACGAGAAGGGGGGTGCGCATGAAGTTCTCCTGTGTTACGAAGCGGGCTGCGGGGCCACCTTGGCGGTGACCGGCCTGAGGAAGAGGAAGAGGACGGGCACGACGTACACGGCCCACGCCGCGACTTCCAGCACGGTCGGCTGCGGAGTGATGTTGAACATGCCGGCGAGCAGGGCCGAGTACCACGCGCCCGGGTCGAGCACGCCGCTGAGGTCGAAGGCCTGGCTGGTCAGGCCGGGAAGGACGCCCGCCTCCTGGAGGTCGTGCACGCCGTATTTGAGGATGCCTCCCGCGACCAGGACGAGCAGCAGGCCGGTCCAGGTGAAGAACCTGGTCAGGTTGACCCTGATGGCGCTGGCGTACAGGCCCCAGCCGATGACGATCGAGGTGAGCACGCCGAGGCTGATGCCGATCAGCGGGCTGGCGGTGGCGGCGGCGCCCTGGGCGGAGGCGAAGAACAGCAGCGAGGTCTCCAGGCCCTCCCTGATGACCGACAGGAAGGCCATGACCGCCACCGCGACCGAGCCGACCTCGAGCGCCTCGCCCAGCCTGGCCTTCAGGTCGGCCGAGATCCTCCTGGCGGCCCCACGCATCCAGAAGATCATCCAGGTGACGAACACCGTGGCGCTGATCGACGCGACCGCCTCGAACAGCTCCTGGTGCTCGTACTGCAGCCGGGCCGCGGTGAACGACAGCAGCGCGCCGAACCCGATCGAGAGTGCCACCGCGGCTGCGACGCCGGTCCAGACGAGCGGCAGCTTGGCCCGCCGGTCGCTCTTGACCAGGAAAGCGACCAGGATGGACACGACGAGGGTCGCCTCCAGTCCTTCGCGGAGGCCGATGAGGTAGCTGGCGAACACGTGATGCTCCCAAGGTGAGCCTTGCCTAATTTAGGTGTGCTTTACCTTACTCGGATGCACTCCTGACGTCACTGCGGGGTCGTCGCGGCGTGCGCCGACGGTCCTGGCGAGGTCATGCGGCGGCGCTGAGCCGCGACTCGAGAACGCGCGGGAACCGCAAGGAGCATGGTGGCCCGGTCGAGGAGTGCGCCCACGCCGTGGTCCGGATCGGCGACGAGAGGGGGCGTCGCGCGGCCCCGGCGAGAGGGGGCGGCGCTGCCGATCCTGGTGACCTGTTCGGGTCGGGTGTACCAGTCTGCCGCTCCCTCTTGCGCCGACAGACTAGTCCGTGTTCGGATTAATTCGGTCACCGGCTCGGAGCTTCCGGGCTCACTGTGGCCGAGATCGTCCGTGTTCGGACTAACTTGACGTGATCATGGGAGGGTCGATGGACCAGAACCTGCTGAACGAGATCTGCCTGCGGCAGCTGACGCTCAGCGGCGTGCACGAGGGCGAGACGGTGGCGGTGCTCTCCGAGGGCGCCGAACGTCTCGACTACGCCGACGCGTTCCTCTACGCGGCCCGGCGCCTCGGGGCCTCCGCCTACCACCTGCGGCTGCCCGCCCCCACGACCGCGTCGGGGGCGTGGGCGGTGGGCGCGTCCGAACTGGCCGCGAACCCCCAGGCGGTGGAGGCGCTCAAGCAGGCCGACATGCTCGTCGACCTGAAGTTCCTGCTGTTCAGCAAGGAGCAGTTCGCCATCCAGGAGGCGGGCACGCGGATCCTCACCGCCGTCGAGCCCGCCCCGCTCCTCGCCCGCCTCATGCCCACCCCCGAACTGCGCGAACGGGTGGAGGTCGGCGCCGAACTGCTGGGCAAGGCGGGTGCCATGCGCATCACCAGCCCGGGCGGGACCGACGTCACCTACCGCCTCGGGGTCTACCCCACGATGAGCGAGTACGGATACACCGACCAGCCTGGACGCTGGGACCACTGGCCGGCTGCGTTCGTCTTCACCGGAGGCGCCGACGACGGCGTGGACGGCAGGATCGTGCTCTCGCCCGGCGACGTGCTGCTGCCGTTCAACACCTACGTTCAGACCCCCGTCACGCTCACCGTCGAACAGGGGTTCATCACCGACATCCGCGGCGGCCTCGACGCCGAGCTGCTGTCGTCCTACATCAGGTCGTTCGACGACCCGCGCGGCTACGGCATGTCCCACGTCGGGTGGGGGCTGGACGAGCGGGCCCACTGGCACGGCCTCACCCAGTTCCCCGGCGGGATGGGCATGGAGCTGCGCTCGTTCTACGGCAACGTCATGTTCTCCATCGGTCCCAACAACGAGCTGGGCGGGCCGAACGACACTCCCTGCCACTTCGACATCCCGATGCGCGGCTGCAGCCTCTTCCTCGACGACGAGCCCGTGGTCGTGGACGGCGACGTCGTCGTCCCGGAGATGCGCCCTGCCGGACGCCGCTGACCCGCCTGGAGGATTCCGTGACCGACCACCACATCGGCCTGATCGTGCCGAGTTCCAACCTGACCATGGAGACGGAACTGCCGCGGATGCTGCGCGCCCGCGAGGAGGCCGAGCCGGGCGACAGGTTCGTCTTCCACAGCAGCAGGGCGCGGATGCGGCAGGTGACGCCCGAGCAGCTGGTCGCCATGAACGCGCAGGCGGAGCGCGCCGCGCGCGAGCTCGCCGACGCCCGCCCCGACGTGGTCACCACCGCCTGCCTGGTGGCGATCATGGCACAGGGGCCCGGCTACCACTGCAGCGCCGAGGACTCCATCCGTGACGCCCTGCGCGCCGAGGGCGCCGAGGCGCCCGTCGTCTCCAGCGCGGGGGCGCTCCTGGCGGGGCTCGCCGCGCTCAAGGCCGGCAGGGTCGCCGTCATCACCCCCTACATGAGACCGCTGACCGAGAAGGTCGTGGAGTACATCGAGGACGCGGGCGTCGAGGTCGTCGACGCGCTGAGCCTGGAGGTGGCCGACAACCTGGCCGTCGGCCGCCTCGACCCGCAGGGCCTGCGGGAGCACTGGCGCAGGCTGGACCTGAGCCGCGCGGACGCGCTGGTCCTGTCGGCGTGCGTGCAGATGCCGTCGCTGCCGGTCGTCCAGGCCGTCGAGGACGAGGCCGGGCTGCCCGTCCTGACGGCGGCGACGGCGACCACGTACCGCATCCTGTCCGAGCTGGGTCTCGCGACCACCGTCCCCCAGGCCGGAAGCCTGCTCAACGGCACGTACTGACGCGGGGTGGGGGGGGGTGGGGGGGA